>NZ_CM001773.1:881239-1241276 GCF_000314895.2 Providencia sneebia DSM 19967
ACGACAGGTCGCAAAAATTGGATGTTCTCAACTTCGGTAGGCGGAGCAAAGGCGAGTGCAAACTTGTATAGCCTCGTGATGACTTGCCGCGCTAATGACATGAACCCTTATTATTACTTCCAACACCTGTTTACCGAGTTACCAAAACGAAGTCCGAAAGATGATGTGTCGGATCTCATGCCATGGAACGTAGAAATCAGTGAGGTTGAGTAAAGCTTTACTGGTTCATTAAGCGCTTACTTTTGTTCAGCCGGATCGTTACCTTCAGCTAATAACTTTCTGGCTTCATCACGTTTAACTCGCGCATCAGCAAGAGAAATATCAGGGTATACACCAATCGATAATTTTTTCTCTTTACCTGCGAAGCGATATTTCATTCGCCAGTAACGAGCGCCATTAGGTTTAACGAGAAGGTAAAGTCCCCGCTCATCAGAGAGCTTATACTCTTTGTCTTTAGGTTTGGCAGTCTGTATCTGCCGGGCGCTGAGTGCCATAATGGGGGCCCCTAAATTACATTGAACACGATGAGCCCCCAAAAAAGCCCCAACAGACACTTGATTTAGGTTGAGTCGTGTTGAGTTCAGTGGAGCTCGATGAGTGATAATACAAGGTAATTCAATGAATATAAAGGAGTTTGCTTGAATTGAGGATACCACTGTAGAAGTGAAAGTGGTGCCCGGACTCGGAATCGAACCAAGGACACGGGGATTTTCAATCCCCTGCTCTACCGACTGAGCTATCCGGGCAACGGGGCGCATTAAACCGCATTAGGTAGTTTGCGTCAACGAATTTTTGATAAAAAAACGTAATTTCCTACCAAGTGTTTTCTTTTTCAACAAAGTTTGCTGATTTAACGCGCTTTTGTATGATTTTAGCTCAAAGCACCTTTTTTCCGGCATAACGCAATTTCTAAAATATCTTCTGAAAGGTGTTGCGCTATTTCAACATCATGGATATCTCTCTGGATAAGAAGGCGATTTAAACAGCCTTCTAATACTAATTCCATTTGATTGGCAACGAGTTCGGCATCTTCAATATCAAGCTCATCAAGAAGTGCTTTTGTATAGAGAAAAGAGTTATCTTTTTGCAGTCGGCTCAACTGATGAATTGGGTGTTGTACATCGGGGTAATGATTACAGGCGGAAACAAATAAGCAGCCGGGGAATCGGCCTTCACTGACTTTATGATAAAGTTGCTGGTAGCGTGCGGCTATTTTTTGCTGTGGGCTTAGTGATTCATCAAGGTTAGTTTGGCGCTGCCAAATTTCAATTTGTTGGCCGTGATAGCGCAAGCAATCGTAAATTAACGCTTCATCATCAGGCCAAAATTGGCGAATAACACTGATATCAGGATTGAGTTCATGTAATAGACGTTCGGTTGATACGGATAAACCCAATTTTTCTAGTTGATTTAAGGCATGGCTTAAAATTTCTTCGCGCTGTATTGGCATTATTGACTCCGGTACAACATGGTTTCTAGTTGTTTATCATAACAACGTTTATCACGGATTTATACCTGACTTGTTTAGCGCCCGCAATAGAGATAAGCGCTAAATAATTTTTAGTGTTATTTTAAAACGACATATAATTGTGAGTAATATAAAAGATGAGCATATTATTAATATCAGTTATTGTTAAATGAATGATATTTCCTGAATTTATAAAATAAACACTTTATAAATGAGATTGTAATTTTATTTTTCAAAATAGTTTATTATGATAATTATGTGTTAGCATCGGTATTAAATCTATTGTATTTGGATTAATTAAACTGAAATATTCTTTATAAATTATACGGTTTTTTTTGCTTTTTAATTGCCATTAACTCACATGATAGTTCGTTTTATATTTTGTACTACTTACTCTCACTGGATAGATTACATTGTTTTAAATATTTGTAATTGTTGATATGTAAACAATGTAATTAAAGTCATATTTGATTAATAATAAAATAAAAATCAAGCAATTGTTGAGTCTTTGTTCTTTATGTAAATAAAGGAATTGTATTTATTGTATCCATTAATGAATAAACCTTAATATAGTTAAGGATAAGGGTGTTTATGGGAAATTTAACGACTCAGGGTATGAATTCAGCGACTAAAGATAAACCTTCTGAAATACCAAAGAATATGCATTTTATTTGGTTAGGTAATTTAGGCACAATTCAACAGAACTATATCAATGCATGGCAACAAACGAATCCAGACTATCAAATTAAAGTTTGGTATGACCCACAGGCATTATTAGCTTATGAATTGAATAAACAAATAAAGCGTGTGGCACGTGAAGGGAACTTGTTGAATAATGGCAGTAACTTTGATCGAATAGTTGAGCTACAAAATGATGCTTATCAAAAGATAACAAATGGTATAGAAAAACAGCATAAAACATTTGACCAAGCTGCTATCGAATTTATGTCTAATGAATTAGGGTGTTCAAAACAAAATCTTGAACAAATTAGATTGAAGAATCAATCATCTTATATTGATTTTGAACAGCAACATTCAAATTTAGTTCAGTTATCTGATATTAATCTGTTAAATAATAATGTCGGAGAAAAAAAGTATTATTATCAAGAGTTAGCTTTAAGGCAAAATTTGGCCGCAGCCTCAGATATTGTGCGTATTAATGCACTTTATCAACAAGGCGGTATTTATGTTGATATCGATTTCTTGCCAGAATTTAAAGATAACCTGTTCAGTGATGAGCTTAATAGTGAGATAAAAAGATTGTCTCCAACCCCAAATAAAGATGGGATAGAATCTGTCAAAACTCAATTAGTCTTGGACCAATTAAAGCAGGATTTTCCAACTCGTCATTCATTATTACAAAGTAAGGTATATATAGATAATGTAGCTAAATATAGGAATAAAAGCGCTGAGCATGCATTATTGATTGACCGCATGATAATGGAAATTCAACAGCGCGGACAATCGATGAGTGATTTTTTCCAACCATTATCGGTGAAGCCTTTATCTCCTAAACACCTTAGTTTTGTGTCTCTAAGTGGATTTTCTAATGCAGTGATTTTATCTGCTGCAAAAAACCCTACGCTGAAAATGATTTTAGAACAATTTATTAAAAATTATCATTATCTGGAAGATTCAGGGCTTATTCATACTCAAAAGATTGAAGATGTATTTGATGGAAGTCCCCAATATTTTAAAGAATTGGTAAAACATAATGAACCTGCTGCTGTAGAAGGTAGTAAAGGCTTTCAGTATCGTTTTGATGGGATAATGGAGGATAGTCGAGCGACTTTACATATCACCGGTCCTAATGCTGTTTATTATGCACTAAAAAAGATTTCTGCCAATTTAATACAAAATGATGACAGCAATATCCCTATATTTGATGAAGAATTTACACAATTTAACCACTATACAGAGGAAGAAACAAAGAGTAGTTGGCTTGCCGATTCAAATCAGAAGAAAGCTAATTTATTGCCTACATTAAGTAAGGCAGGTAAGCCGATCATAAAGCGGCTTATCCAAAATCCAATGTTTACCAAGCTGAACCATATTTGGGAAGAAATGCACAATATGGCTGGTTCACAGCAAATAGAGCAAATTTTCAAATTGCGTGCACAGATTCATCACACGATTAGTGAGCTTGAGACTACACATCATGCTGATGCAATTAATTCATTGGAAGATTTAAAATTATTGAATCAAGAAATTGATGAGGTACTTTTTAATCAGAAAGTAGATAAAAATACGGAGATTATTCAATTAGCTCAGCAGCATCCAGAGCAAGCGGCTCGTTTATATCAAGCTGCATTTAATGAAGGGCAATTTCAAGAAAATGATGCTGACCTCCTAAATAACAGCACACTTAAAAATAGCTTACAATCAGCAATACAACACCCTGAATGGTTTAATGCGAAAGATAAACATATTTTACGCGATCTTTTTCTAGATCATTTTACTACAGAGCAGCTGTTAGAATTGCCGGAAAGTATGTTATCCGGAATTAATGCACAACAAGCAGAACGTTTTTTACGGCAATGGCTTCCTAGCACTTTGGATGATCATCAATTTTTATCTTACCTGAAGTCATATTCCGAAACTTATAATCTATTATCCACCGCGAGTGCTAATTCTCCTTTATTATCTCGGTACCCTCATTTTTCTGTTGAACAAAGAATTCAAGTTCCCCCAGAAACATTGTTATCTTTGAATTCTGATCATGTTACGTATTTTTTTAATGAGCTAAGTGATGAGCACTTAATTAAATATATAAAGCAAAATCGTACTTCTTATGCGAAATTAATTCAGCATTTAAAGACAAACCCATTATTAGAGAGAGTCGATAATTTATCACTTAGTGCTCGGCAGCAAGTTCCTCCTGAAGGTTTGTTATTAATGACCTCACAGCAAATTGAAGCCTTTTTTTCAATTTTTAGTGAAGGTGATGTGCTGAGTTATACCAAGCAGAATATAGCGTCATATGCGAATTGGGTTAAACAGCGAGGAGATAATCCTCTACTTTCCCGCCTATTAAATTTACCTATTACACAATTAATTGATGTTCCTTCCGAGGTGATGGAAAAGATCACATTTAAACAAGCGACTGAACTCTTTTCGAAATTAGATTCACACTCGCTAACATCAGGCTATTTTGAACAACACCATTCTGGGCTAGCAACCTTAAATAGACAAACATTCAGTATATTATTAATGTCGGCGACAGATAATCAATCAAGAGAGCGATTATTAACAGGGATGAAAAGATCATTAGTTGCTACGCAACGGGATGATAATCGTTTGAGTGCTTTTGTATTCAATAATTTATTGGGAAATGCCATTCAACATAAAGATATCCAATTTGTTGAACTTCTTATTAAATATGCTCAAATAGATTTACAGCCTGATGTGATTTTTTCGCGCATTGAACAGCCAGAAAAAACAGCAATCATAGATCCTTCACTAACTATTCATGACAACCCTTTATTGTTAGCCATTAAAACAAAGCAGCCTGAAATAGTAAAATTATTACTTAATTCTCAGTCATTATCGGGTCGGGAAGGATTTGAGTGGTTAAGTACCGCCATTCATAATCGTGATCATGACATATTAAAATTGTTGCTACAGGCGAATGTTGATCCAAATAGTCAGAGAAAAAAAGTTGGAGAATACAGTTTAATACAAACAGCATTAACGGAAGCGGTTGATAGTGCTGATATTTCGCTAGTTAATGCACTTCTTGAATATGGCGCGCGTGATAATGGTGAAGCCTTAAAATCTGCAATTAATAGTAATAATATTGAATTGGTAGAGCGTTTATCTTCAGTCGAACTATATCCGCATTTAACGAATAAAGAAAAAATAAAGCTATATAAACAAGCTCTGCAAGATGCCCAATTCAAGCAGACATTATTTAAGCAACGTTATGAAAAATCGACAGATATTTCAGCAAGATTCTTGTTTAGAGAAGCATTTAATAACGCAAAAGCAATTGAAACTTTAATTAGTCAACATGAGCAGTCCTTAAGAAAACAAACTCACCCGATACGTTATAAATTACAGTCAGCTTTGGCATTTCAACAAACACCTTCTATTGATGGGGGGCTTAAGGAAGCGGCTGCTTATAATGAGAAAAAGATTGTTGATTGGGATGAACCAACAATTCATTCACCAAGAAAAAAGATAGCAGTTCGCTCCGATAACCAGTTGATTATTCAGCTTGAAGATGACGCTACTGTAAAAGAGGCTGTTGCTAGGCTGGTTGGTAAGCATCCTGAAAATACAGTGTTAGTCCAGTTAAATGCTCAGGGTGAGGTGAAGTATGGACATTTCAATGCTAAAGGAGCTTGGGTTGAGGGAATATCGAGTGAGTTTAATCTACATGATATCCAGCGCTGGCAAATTGTAGGCCATGGCCGCGCAGATAAAAACGCCGAGCTGCATACATTAGGAGGCCGTACTGTTGCTGATTTGACAAAACAGCTTTCTGAGTTAAATCAGCGTCTTGGTATGAATTCTTCGCCGAAGCACATTGATCTCGTGGGATGTTCTTTGGCTGGCATAGAGTTTAAGGAGAGTTATTTACATCAATTAGCTTTATCACTACCTCAGCACAACATTTCACCTTCTTCAGTTTCCGCTTATAGCGCAAATGTGATGGTGAATAAAAAACATCAGAAGCGATTAACAGAAATTGGCGAAAAAGTCATTTTGAGCCAAGAAAATGGTAACTGGGTTATGACAAGTAAAATACCCGGAAAGAATATTCAAATTGCCTCTGAATCACCATTATTGATGTCATTAAATAATGGGCTGGATTTTGAACAGGGAATGAAACAGTTATACCAGCAAAATAAATTATCTGATGCAGAGTGGTTGCCTGTATTCCAATCATTGAAAGAGATGGATACTCAATCTAAGCAATACAATTTACTGTTTATTCATAAAGATAACCCTAATTTATCAAAATCTGTTATCACCAATGACTCACGAATTTCTAATTTTATTCATGAGTATGACAGCCATCTCAGTTCATTGAAAACCCATCTAAATCTTACAGAACATCAGCAAACTGCACACTTAGGCCACCCTGCTGAAGCTGACAGTGTTCATGGCTTAAATACTGCATTTATTATTCAAACATTATTTAATCAACATACTCATGATCAAATTGCTGATGGTGCGTTACCTGAACATTTACGAAATGCGCTGCAAGTACACACTTATGCGAATTGGGCGCAAATGGGTTGGGATAGCGTTGAAGATACCATCAAATATGTGGGCTTGTGGAAAACATTAGCGGCGAAAAATCAACCTACTGGTGGCGTATTTAAAATAGCATCTCGTGTTAGCCCGTATGTGGGAATAGGTTTGAATATACTAAGTACGGGTTTAGATGGTTATGAATTAGCTAATGCCCAGAATGAAGCACAGCGTGCTGTTTTTGGGACACAATTAGCATTTGATTTAGTGAATTTAGCGAATGCTGGGTTTAGTGTTGGTGCGAGTGCTTTTGGTGCGCCAGCGGTTGCCAGTTTTGCAGGCGCACTCGGGGTACCAATTGCTGGGCTTGGTATCGGCATAACGGCTTTAGTACAGGGCACTCAAGTGCATATTGAAAAGACTAAAGCGGTAGGTCGTTATTTTGGTGAATTAGATGAAGGTTACCAAAAAGGTGGGTATCACATTGTAGAGGTACAAGGTGTTGATGGTACAGCACACCGCATGTGGAAAAATCGATCAGGAATAGCCATTCAAACCTTAGATTTACGCCATCAGAAAGTCGCTTTTGCGGATACTTGGATCTATAAAACATACCTATATGGGCTTGGTTCTGGTTATTCAAACCACACAACTTGGGTTCCACCTATTTCAGTGAATCGAGTTGGTAAGCATAAAGAGGCGGCACCTAAACAGAAAGTCATTAATATTCGTGAAGGAATTGACCATCACGATTCAACGGTCTCTTTAGCTATTTCTAATGATATTCCCCTAATTTTACCTGATACACCTCAGTATTATATGGATTATAGTTATGAAACTTTTCCATTTGTGACGGCTCGTAATGATTGGGGATTTGATGTTTTAAGGCGTTTAGAGAGTAATTATCGCGATAATAGTGATAATTTCTCCTTCGATTTTTATAATTTCCCATCGGAACGTGCGATTAGTGAGTTGAAGTTTGAATATGTCGCAACACCGATAAAAGTGTTATTAGGTGATACTTCTCGCTCAATTATCATGCCGACCTTAGCCAAAGAGACGAAAGGGAAAATTGCCTATACTTTAGTGGGTGGAAATAGCACTTATCATGTGAGTTTACAGGATGGAGCCTCGTTAACGTTAACGCAAGGAAGCCAAGATACAAATTGGATTGTGGATACACGCTCCCTTGTTGATAGTAATAAACAACTGCAATTTGATTCACACGGTCAATTAAAAGTGGGTCGCTTCCCAATCACATTCTCAGATGATTTTCGAGGTAAACTGAATCTCATTAATGATGATGGTATTTTTTCAATTGATGTTCAAAAACAAGTGATTACATTAGAAAAACCCAGTGTAAATGCGGCTAAATTTAATGATTACCAATCTTTGCATGAACATTTAAAGCAAATTAGCCATTCTGATACACATAATGAGCCATTTATTCCGGTACAAAGATATCAAACATCGGAAGGTTTATTGGTTGGCCTTGCATTTTATGAAACAGCCCGTGACCGCTTTATTTTCACTAACACATCTGATGAAGCTGAATTTCTCAGTGGCAGTCGGCTTGCAAAAGTTGAAAATGATCAGGCATGGTTATATCGCGATGACAGGGCTTGGTTAGTTGATGTTCCAACAGGTCGTGTTGTGCGAGAATATTTACCACTTTCTCCATCAATTCACCAACCTGCAATTAAAGCGATTGCAGGGCGTGTAGTCTCTTCTGTCACACCAAGTAACAGCCAACTCATTGCAGGTGATGATGGCGTTATGTATTTTAGTGTGCAATATCAATATGATTCAGGGCCAGTAGGTTATATTTGGAAACTGACTCGTGATAAACAGCAACTGATCTCTATCACAGGAGAAGAATCAGACCTACAGCAAATATTATCAATGGTGCATGATGATAATAGTTCGACTTCATTTCCATTATTGGATGCTGAGCAAACTGTTTTAGCAGGCCGATCTCAAGAAATCCATCTGTTTGGTCGTCATAAAGATGGTACTCGCTACCATTCTTGGTATACAAAATCATCTCAAAATTTAGGATATGAAATATCTTTACGGATGAATATGGCAAATGCGCCCGAGGATAAGGTCATATTCGCACCCACTATCCGACTGTTTTCTAAACAGGAACAAGCTCCGGCTTGGTATCTAACTGCACAAAAAACCATCATCCATGCGCAAGGGCTGAATGAACATCACGACTTACGTTATCTCGGGCAAACAGATGATAAAAAAACGCACTATATACATGACCAAACTTCAGGCCAGCTCTGGCAAGCCAATTTGTCGGGTGCTATGCAAGATATTGGTCAATATCGCTTAGTTGTTGTTAATGAAAATAAGCCATTTAAAGGGGAATTAATCTTACAACATGCATCATCAAATCAGGGGCAGGAACTTAAATTACCTCTGCTAGCAGATATAGATCGTTTAACAGTGAGTGGGCGAACTGATAATACATCATATCGATTAGATGACGCTTTGTTCAGTCATTACCAGCAGATCATTATTGATGAACAAGGTCAGCGACCAACCGTCCAACTTCCTCATGGTGATAATCTTTTAGTGCGCATGAATGGCCAAGATTTGGTGGGGTATGTGCCTAAATCAGGATCACAATTTGTGATTGCTCATGCAAAGCAAGCTGCGGAACACGATATGGTGTTCAACCTTATGAATTCACCTGCATTATCGGCAAAATCATTACTGAATGGCTTAGTGGATATGCAGGATGTCAGTACAGCACAAGATGATTGGTTTACCTTATCTTTTAATAATGGGCATTATCAATTACAAGGTGCAGACCAACAACAAACTCCGTTAAATTATCGGGTTATTATTGGTGCTGATAGTGATGACTATTACCAATTTGCTCGAGGTGATGGCCACGTCATTATTAAAGATGCTGGTGGGCAAGATACACTGGCTCTTTCTGGTAGCCTTTATAGTGAAATAGCATTCAGTAAAGAGGGGAATAACCTCGTGATTAGATACCAAAACAGTGAAGATTGTGTAACTGTTCAGGATGCTTTTTTACCTACGCCGAACTCACGAATTGAAAAAATTATTACCTCCGATGCGGCTGTACTTGATACTGGTTTACTTTATCAAATGATGAATGAACTGTTGGAAGGTGAAACATTGGTATCACTGCCTAATGGTGCGCTGGCGGTACAAGATAATCAAGGACAAGTGAGCCAACTTGCTGTTAATAACAATTTGATATGGCAAGGCGAGGCTGTAGGAAAAACGGAAAATAAACCTGTTAATTATCAACTTATAAAATCGAGCGGTCAGCTAATCTTACTTGCTAATCAGGCCAAACCATTGGTTATTTTTGATAGACAACTCGCGGATCAAAATTCCATGGGGGGAGGAAAATTGATTCAAGGCAGCCGCAAATATAGCAATATTATTTCAGTTTCTAATGGTTATGGCCTGCTTGGCAAAACGATTATAAATGGTGGTGATAGTGATGATATTTTGCATATTGCAGGAGGCGATGCGAAGCTGCTTGGCGGGAAGGGAGACGATTTATATCGCGTTAGTGGCTCTGCTCACAATAGTGTTATTAGTGATGGTGGCGGTGAACAAGATACATTATCCCTTGAATATGCGGATATTAGCGCGGATTCTGTTAAGTTGCATCGGCAGGGTGAAAACTTACAAATTGCTGTAGCAGATACAGGATTGGTCACAATTAAAGATCAATTTAAGGAAGGTAAACAAGCTGCTATTGAACAATTAACCCTGACCAATGAACAACAAAATTGGCATTATTCTCTTATTGATATGATGTCTTCTCTGCAAAGTGGCGGTGTTTTTGCGCTTTCTGAAAATGGCGTTATAACTCAATCAGATGATAGTATTTTTTCAGGGGGAGCTAAATCTATTTTCCAGAATGTAGATCCAAAGTAGCTATATTGATTATCTGAATTTTCAAAATAGACTCATGGTCGTGCTTAGATTTATCTGAGTGCGGCCTTTTTTATCTGTGGTATGGTAAAAAAATTAATAAGTAGTGAGCTCTATTGACTAGCAGGATCTATGATGAAAATTATCATTGCACCAGATTCATTTAAAGAAAGTATGAGTGCAGATATGGCGGCTCAAGCAATTAAAGCGGGGTTTCAAGCTGTTTTCCCAGAAGCACATTACCTCTGTTTACCTATTGCAGATGGCGGTGAAGGAACAGTTGATGCATTGCTATCCGCTATGGGCGGGGAATACGTCGAGTTAGAAGTAAGTGGGCCATTGGGTGAATCCGTAATGGCGAGTTATGGCCTGCTGAATCAAGGCCAAATTGCTGTTATCGAAATGGCTTCTGCAAGTGGTTTAATGCTAGTTGCCCCCGAAAAACGCAATCCTATGCTAACGAGTAGCTACGGGACAGGGCAATTAATCAAAGATGCGTTAATTAAAGGTGTTTCACAAATTATTTTAGGCATTGGTGGAAGTGCAACGGTTGATGGTGGCGTAGGCATGCTTCAAGCACTTGGTGCAATTATTTATGATGACAAGCAACAAGAGCTGGGTTTAGGGGGGGCTATGTTGAATCAAATCGCCTCTATAGATGTGACCAACTTAGACTCTCGCTTAAAAAATTGCACTATTGATGTTGCTTGTGATGTTGATAATCCATTGGTTGGTGAACATGGCGCAGCCGCTATATTTGGTCCACAAAAAGGTGCGACACCAGAAATGGTGGCATTGCTTGATCAAGGACTAAGCCAATGGGCAGATGTTATAGCGCAATTAACAGGGAAAGATTATCGTGATCTTTCCGGTTCAGGCGCCGCAGGTGGAATAGCAATTGCGGCGGCAGTATTTCTGAATGCTAAGTTAAGCTCAGGCATTGATATTGTTATGCAAGCCGTTAATTTTGAACAAGAAGTTGCTAGTGCAGATTTAGTAATTACAGGTGAAGGTAGCATGGATGGACAAACAGCTGGTGGTAAGGCGCCTCTTGGTATTGCTAAGGCAGCGGCAAAGCACCAAGTTCCCGTTATTGCACTGAGTGGTGTCTTAGGAAAAGGTGTTGAGGTATTACATCAAGAAGGGATTGATGCTTTTTTTAGTATTTTACCGCGGTTAGCTCCACTTGAAAAAGTGCTTACTGAAGGTGCCATGAATTTACAACAAGCCGCTTATAATGTGGCTAAAGTCTTACAGTTGGGCCAACAGATGGCGAAAATTACCTCTTAATAAATTATTAAAATATGTATGCTTATTAAATAAAAACCCGTGATTTATAGTCACGGGTTTTTTGCAATATGCCTTGTATTCACGGATAACTACAAGATCATACCACCGAACAAGAAGCCGAATGTCACCGCTAAGATAACGGCAACTGTACCCGGAATAAAGAATGGGTGGTTGAAGACAAAGCGGCCAATACGAGTTGTACCTGTGTCATCCATTTGAACCGCAGCAACTAATGTTGGATAGGTAGGAAGAATGAATAGACCAGATACAGCAGAGAATGAAGCAATTGCAGTTAATGGGCTAACATGTAGTGCTAACGCCATTGGCATCAGTGCTTTTGCTGTTGCAGCTTGTGAATAGAGCAGTGCAGAACAGAAGAAGAAGATGACAGCGAGCATCCATGAATGTTCATGAATTAAATCACCTGCAGTTGCTTTGATCCATTCAATGTTGTGTTGAACGAAAGTATCACCTAACCATGCAACACCAAGAATACAGATACACGCACTCATACCAGCTTTAAAGGTACTTGAGTTTAAGATGGCATCTGTATTTACGCGGCAGAAAACGGTAATTAATGTCGCGATACTCAACATAATAATTAGGATTGCATTAGTTGTGTTCATCAACGGCGTTTCAACTAGGCCTAAACTTGGGCTGTTGATGATAGCGTAGACAACAACGCCGATAACGCCTAATAAAAAGAGAAGAACTGAAGATTTTGCACCGGGTTTAATTTCTCTAACTTGGCTACCACGTAATTCAACTAAGCCTTCAGCTAAACGTTTTTGATAAACAGGATCGTCAGACAGTTTAGAGTTAAATGTCCAAGAGATGATGAATGACATCAAAATGATAGCAAGGAATGTTGATGGTAATAGAATTGCTAGCAGTGTGATGTAGCTTACTGTATTACCCGCGCCTACCATTGCAGGGTTTTCCATGACAGAAGCCATATAGACTACTGCTGCTGAAATAGGTGATGCAGTGATACCAATCTGTGCCGCTACAACTGCGGTTGATAATGGGCGACATGGCTTAACGCCTTGTTCTTTAGCCACTTCGGCAATAACAGGTAAGGTTGCTAAAGAGATGTTCCCAGTTCCTGCAAATAAAGTCAGAAAATAAGTGACGATAGGGGCAAGAATGGTGATGTATTTAGGGTTACGACGCAGTAATTTCTCTGTTTGTCCAACTAAGTAATCAAGACCACCTGCAATTTGCATTGCGGAAATCGCCGCGATTACAGCCATAATAATTGAGATAACATCAAATGGGATTGTACCGGGTTTAACGCCAATTGCAGCCAGTACCAATACACCTAGGCCACCGGCAAAACCGATACCTATCCCACCTAAACGTGCCCCCAGAAATATGGCCAGCAGAACAATTATAAATTCTACGGCTAGCATAATATTTACTCCTCGATAAATTAAAATTATGAAACTGTTATGTTAATTTTTTGTGTGTGCATAGAACTAAAAAGGCACGCTATCCAAGGGGAGTGCGTGCCTTAATTTTTAAGTATTATTTATGTTTAACATAAATTATTAGTCATCAAATCTTTTCGCTTTATAAGCTGGGTGTTTTAGGTTCTCAACTGAGAAGATATCATCCAACTGCTCTTCTGTTAGCAATCCGCGTTCTAGAACAACTTCACGAACACTCTTGCCTGTTTCAGCACAGATTTTACCCACGATATCACCATTATGGTGACCAATGAATGGGTTCAAGTAAGTGACGATACCGATAGAATTAAAGACAAATGCTTCACAAATGTCTTTATTAACAGTGATACCGTTGACACATTTTTCAACCAAGTTACGGCAAGCATTGCTCATCAGAGAAATAGACTCAAACATTGCTTGGCCAATAGCTGGTTCCATTACGTTTAACTGTAGCTGACCCGCTTCAGCTGCCATTGTAACACAAGTATCATTACCAATAACTTTGAAACATGCTTGGTTAACAACTTCTGGGATAACAGGGTTAACTTTTGCTGGCATGATAGAAGAACCTGCTTGTAATTCTGGCAGATTAATTTCTTTCAGACCTGCACGAGGACCAGAAGAGAGCAGACGTAAGTCGTTACAAATTTTAGATAATTTAACCGCTAAACGTTTTAGGCCTGCGTGAACAGTGATATAAGCACCACAGTCAGAAGTCGCTTCGATCAGGTCTTCAGCTGGTACGCAAGGTAAGCCAGTTACTTCAGCTAATTTCTCAACTGCAAGTTTTTGGTAGCCAGGTGCAGTATTTAGACCAGTACCGATAGCTGTTGCACCTAAGTTAACTTCAAGCAGTAAATCAATGCTGCGTTTTAGGTTTTTCTCTTCTTCTCTTAAAAGCGTTGCGAATGCGTGGAATTCTTGACCAACAGTCATAGGAACCGCATCTTGCAACTGGGTACGACCCATTTTTAGAATGTCTTTGTATTCTTCAGCTTTTTTATCAAATCCGACTCTTAAATATTCAACAGATTCGATCAATTTAATGATGGAGTTATAAACTGCGATACGGAAACCTGTAGGGTATGCATCGTTAGTTGATTGACTTTTATTTAAATGGTCATTTGGGTTTAGGAACTCATATTCCCCTTTTTTATGTCCCATTAATTCAAGGCCAATATTTGCTAGAACTTCATTGGTATTCATGTTCAGTGATGTACCTGCACCACCTTGGAATACGTCAACAGGAAACTGATCCATACATTTCCCTGTATTAAGAACAACATCACATGCTTTAATGATGGTGTCCGCGACATTACGAGGAATTGTATGAAGCTCTTTGTTCGCCATTGCTGCCGCTTTTTTCACCATTACCATGCCGCGAATAAATTCAGGAACATCGTTAATGGTGCGGTCACTGATATAAAAGTTTTCAATCGCACGCAGAGTATGAACACCATAGTAGGCATCAGATGGAACTTCTTTCTGACCTAATAGGTCTTCTTCGATACGAGTATTATTTGACATGAGAACCTTCTTAATTAGATTGCAGTTACTGTCTATTTATGTACTTTTAGAGAATGTATATACCGTAAAACAAAAAATATTAGGTGTTAATCACCTGTTAATTCATTATAAGCAATATGATCTACTACTTTATGAGTAGATCATATGCCTTTTAGAAAGTCCTGCTTGAACCTAGATCACTATATAGTTTGATTCATGTAACAGATTTCTAAAAATGTGACCAATTTCACAGATAAGGCCAGAAAAATGAGAAAAGTCCGTGAGTTGAAAAATTTTTTAATGGCCCCAAATACTAAAATATAACTATACTCTGACTATAATAAGTCGCATCCATGTTACTTATGGTGCAATGAAGAAGTATGACGAGTATGAATGAAAAAGCGACTGTTGTTGTTTGTCTCTTAGATATAGCTCACAAAGGTTTTCCAAGGGGCGAGAATTAATTAATAGCTTATTGAAATAAAGGAGAACTTGTGCGCTGGTTACCTCTCATCTTTATCTGTCTTCTTATCTATATTGAAGCCACTATTTTTGTCCATGTCGCTTCCGCGATTGGTGTTTTGACAACACTCATTCTGGTTGTTTTAACATCATGTTTGGGTGTTTCACTGGTAAAAAATCAGGGCATGAAAAATGTTTTACAGATCCAGCAAAAAATAGCGGCTGGTGAAAGCCCTGCGTCAGAAATGATTAAAAGTGTTGCATTAGTGCTTGCAGGAATTTTATTAATTATCCCGGGATTTTTTACCGACTTTCTTGGGTTGCTATTATTATTACCACCAGTTCAAAAATTGTTTGTAACGCGTTTTTTGCCACATATTCGTGTTTTTCAATCAGGAAGTAGCTTCTCTTCTGGGCGCGCTAATCCTTTTCAACAAGGTGATACCTTTGAAGGAGAATTCCAACGTAAACAGGATGATCCATCATATAAACTTGATCAATCTAATGATCCAGATAAATCAGAAGATAACGATAAGCCTAAATATTAATTCCCTGTAAAAAAGGAAAGATAAAAACAAAAATTTTTATCTTTCCCCCCTTGAAGTCTTTCTAAGCAGCCCCAATCTCCCTAAACATGGTACTAGTAATTGAAACTACAAACATACTGGTATTGTCCTTTTACTTGTGTGGACTTTATTTATAGGAGAACTATTAATGAAAATTCGTCCATTGCATGACCGTGTTATCGTCAAGCGTAAAGAAGTTGAATCTAAATCTGCCGGTGGAATCGTTCTAACAGGCACTGCAGCAGGTAAATCTACGCGTGGTGAAGTTCTTGCTGTTGGTAATGGCCGCATCCTCGAAAATGGTGAAATTAAAGCTCTGGATGTGAAAGTCGGTGACATCGTTATTTTTAACGACGGTTATGGCGTGAAAGCTGAGAAAATTGACAACGAAGAAGTGCTGATTATGTCAGAAAGCGACATTTTAGCGATTGTTGAAGCTTAATTTTCAATTAGATCTTCTCAACGAACGAAAAGAATTTAAAGGAAAGAAATAATGGCAGCTAAAGACGTTAAATTTGGTAATGATGCTCGTGTAAAAATGCTTCGTGGTGTGAATGTTCTTGCCGATGCAGTAAAAGTAACATTGGGTCCAAAAGGCCGTAACGTAGTTCTGGATAAATCATTTGGTTCACCAGTAATCACTAAAGATGGTGTATCTGTTGCACGTGAAATCGAATTAGAAGATAAATTCGAAAACATGGGTGCACAAATGGTGAAAGAAGTTGCATCTAAAGCGAATGATGCAGCGGGTGACGGTACAACAACCGCAACAGTTCTAGCACAAGCTATCGTAACTGAAGGTCTTAAAGCCGTTGCTGCGGGTATGAACCCAATGGATCTGAAACGTGGTATTGACAAAGCTGTCACTGCTGCGGTTGAAGAACTAAAAACACTGTCTGTTCCATGTGCAGATACTAAAGCAATCGCTCAAGTTGGTACTATTTCAGCAAACTCTGATGAAACTGTTGGTAAGCTGATTGCAGAAGCAATGGAAAAAGTTGGTAAAGAAGGTGTCATCACTGTAGAAGAAGGCACGGGTCTTGAAGACGAACTAGATGTTGTTGAAGGTATGCAGTTTGACCGCGGTTACCTGTCTCCTTACTTCATCAACAAACCAGAAACTGGTGTTGTAGAATTGGATAATCCATTCATTCTGCTTGTTGATAAAAAAGTTTCTAACATTCGTGAACTGTTGCCAGTTCTTGAAGGTGTAGCAAAAGCAAGCAAACCACTTTTGATTATTGCAGAAGATGTTGAAGGTGAAGCACTTGCAACTCTCGTCGTTAACACCATGCGTGGTATTGTTAAAGTTGCAGCGGTTAAAGCACCAGGTTTCGGTGATCGTCGTAAAGCAATGCTACAAGATATTGCTATCCTAACTAATGGTACTGTTATTTCTGAAGAAATCGGTATGGAGCTTGAAAAAGCAACATTAGAAGATCTAGGTCAAGCAAAACGTGTTGTTATCAACAAAGATACTACAACCATTATTGATGGTGTTGGTGATGAGGCTGCAATAGCAGGCCGCGTTGCTCAAATCCGTCAACAAATCGAAGAATCAACTTCAGATTATGACCGCGAAAAACTACAAGAGCGCGTTGCTAAACTAGCAGGCGGTGTTGCAGTTATTAAAGTTGGTGCAGCAACAGAAGTTGAAATGAAAGAAAAACGTGCTCGTGTTGATGATGCTCTGCATGCAACTCGTGCTGCGGTTGAAGAAGGTGTTGTTGCTGGTGGTGGTACTGCGTTAGTTCGCGTTGCGGCTAAACTGGATGCACTAAAAGGCGATAACGAAGAACAAAACGTTGGTATTCGTGTTGCACTGCGTGCAATGGAAGCACCAATGCGCCAAATCGTTGCTAACGCAGGTGAAGAACCATCTGTTGTTGTAAACAATGTTAAAGCATCTAAAGGTAACGAAGGTTACAACGCTGCAACAGACACTTACGGCGACATGATCGAAATGGGTATTTTGGACCCAACTAAAGTAACGCGTTCTGCACTGCAATTTGCTGCATCAATCGCAGGCCTGATGATTACTACAGAAGCAATGATCACTGATCTACCAAAAGATGACGGCCCTGATTTAGGTGGTGCTGGCATGGGTGGTATGGGCGGAATGGGCGGTATGATGTAGTGTGACGAGAGTCAGCTAGCCGAGCGGGCTACGTCCATAGTGAGTGCTATTCTGAATAGGTGGTACTCACTCCCAACCCGCATTAATTAGCACAAATATAATAAATACCCGATGTTCCGGACTTTAAATGCTGCCGGAACATCGGTGCTCTGCTCTGTGAATCCCTTACTTCCTAATATGATTTTAAAGTCAGAGATCCTTAAACTTACAAAGTTATTCAATTTTGTAACGTCCAAAAAAATACCTACTGAAGTGACCCCATAAAGTCAGATTTATTATTCATAACTAAAATTACTAAATTTTATCTTTTGGGATCATTCTCTTTTAAGGCGGTAAAAATCCTTTCCATAGTTGAATTATCTAGATAGTTTTCTCATCAAGATATACTTTTAATCTCATTACATTCAATTAGTAGCTGTTGTTAATAAATTATTAACAAAGGCACTAAGACGATAATTTTACGAATGTAACAGAATTTCAAGGTGTTCAATAACTGAACCACTAGATGGTTTCATCAAACTTATGTTGAACCAATAAAACTGAAAGATTATTATATTATTGATAAATAAATGTTATGTATTTCATTGTAATACAAAAAATTGATAAATATTTATTTATTGAAATAAATGACTTATTAATGGGCTTTTTATCTCTATTTTTAAACTATCCGGAAGTGTAATAATTAATTTAATGATAAAACAATGAATTACGAAAGTGGCATTGTAAGATTATTCCTAATCATTTTTTCGCTCAATGTACATAGCATTTTTTATTTAATTTTAATGGGTTAGCTGTTTTTAACAAAAAAACGAAAAAAACCGAAAGGAATATCCACTTTTTATCTATCCTATTAAGAATAAACGAAAGGATTAAATAACAAGATTACAATTTTTTTACGCTGAGTCACTTATCCTACGAGGTTCGGATTATTCCTAAGTATTTACACCTCATTACCCCCTCTATATTATCTCCACTAACCGAAATCACCATGCGCATTGGCTGAACATAATGGAATTGAGCAAAGATTATCTTGCTCTTATGTAAACTGACATTTGTTATACTGTTAAAGGACGTATTATGCCAACTCCATGTTATATCTCTATCGAAGGAAAAACCCAAGGTCACATCACTGCGAATGCCTTTACCCCAGAATCTGTGGGTAACATTTATGTGCAAGGTCATGAAGACCAAATGTTAGTCCAAGAATTTTCTCACGTGGTTACCGTGCCAACAGACCCGCAATCTGGTCAACCTTCAGGTCAACGTGCGCACAAACCATTCCGTTTCACCGTTGCCCTGAACAAAGCGGTTCCACTGATGTATAACGCATTGGCCTCGGGTGAAATGTTGCCAAAAGTAGAACTGAAATGGTATCGCACCTCGATTGAAGGAAAACAAGAGCATTTCTTCACTACCACGCTGACGGATGCCACTATTGTCAACATCGACTGCCAGATGCCACACTGCCAAGACCCAGCAAAATCAGATTACACGCAGCTGATTGAAGTGTCACTGGCGTACCGTAAAATTGATTGGGAGCACACCAGCGCAGGCACATCCGGTGCAGACGACTGGCGCGCACCGCTCGAAGCTTAATTACCCCGCTTCTCACGAGCCTTTCGGGGCTCGTCATCGCTATTTTAACTTTTTGCCTTTTATATTCCGTTTACTTGGAGCTTATCCATGTTCGCTAAAGATCCGAAAAATCCTGCATTTGACCCAACCGCCATACTGCAAGATGAAGCGATTAATCAAGCTCAAAATATTGCTCTATCACAAGCTTCCGGCACAACCCGACAAGCTATCAACATGGCACAAAGTGGGCTATCAATGGCGTCAAATTTTGGATCATACTCAGATGTTGCCGAAGCGGCTCAATCCGCCTTACTTAGTGCATTGGGACTTAACCCCAACCCCAGTGGCTTAGTCTTTACTTGTGAAATTGGCATACTGCCGCCAGGGACATTACAAGTCACAGATTTTAGTTTAACCGAAGGGCTTTCCTCACTTTTTAAACTGACTATTAATGCGGTCAGCTTACTGCCAACGATGGACTTTCAGTTGCTATTAGGTCAAGCCTCCTCACTGACGGTAAAACGGAATGGGCAAATAATTCGAACTGTAAATGGGATTTTAGCAGGCGCCGTTCAAGGCAATACGGATGGTGTAAAAACATGGTATCAGTTTGATATTCGTCCCGAAATGTGGATTATGACACTGAATCAAGACAGCCGCATTTTCCAAGACCAAAATGTGCCCACAATTTTGCAGACTTTATTGAATGAAGCGCATGTCAAATCGGAGAGCCTTTTCTACCGAGAAGATTTACATCCTGTTCGTGATTACACCACTCAGAAACGAGAGTCAGCCTTTGATTTTTGGTGTCGCATTGCATTTGAAGAAGGGATTAACTTTTGGTTTGAAGAAGACAAAATGTTCTATAGCGATGAACACTTAGGAATGACAGCGGGCATTAATCTGACCTATAACCCACAAGCTGACACGGATATTACTGACAGTACCGCGACAGCGTGGCAATACGGTGAGTATTTATGTGTCGATGAAACTATTCAAAAAGATAACAATTACATTCGTCCATCTTATCCATTGTCACATCAAGAAAAATTAGACGAAGGCGGCCAACACAGTATTTTTGAAAGTTATGGACGTTTTCAGTTAGATGCCGAAGGTGAGCCACTCACTAAAGTCCGTTTTGAACAACTGCGCAGTGGAAGCCGTGTAGGGCAAGCCAACACAAATTGTTTTGCACTACGTCCCGGAAAAATAGTTACTTTAACTCGCCATCCCAATCCCTTGATGAATGATAGCTGGCAAGTTATTTCCGTCACGCATCATGGCGTACAGCCGCTTGCTGATAATGGTGGCGGGGAAGGAACTCAACTGAGTAATTCGGTGTCATTTATTCCGGGTCGTGAAGAATGGCGACCACCTTATCGCTATAAACCAACGGCCGATGGTGATGAATTAGCCACCGTTGTGGGGCCTGAAGGCGAAGAGATTTATGTCAATGAATATGGTGCGGTCAAAGTGCATTTTCATTGGGATCGCTATGGTAAGCCAAACCATGGTGCCTCTTGTTGGGTGCGTGTAGCGATGGGCTGGAGCGGTAATGGATATGGTTTTTCTGCTGTACCAAGGATCGGCACGATTGTTCAAGTCAGTTACCTGAATGGTGACTTAGATCGCCCGATTATTACAGGTTGTACCTATGACGGGCGCAACGCTCCGCCTATCAAGTTTCCTGAAAATAAAACCCGCACCACATTTCGAACAAAAACCCACAAAGGTGATGGGTTTAACGAACTGCGTTTTGAAGATGAAGAGGGTAAACAGGAAGTGTTTATTCATGCCCAAAAGGACATGAATACCAAAGTTCTTAATGATCGTCATACCCATGTATTACATAACCACAACGAAGTAGTGGATAACGACCAAGCCATGTTGGTGAAAGGCAAGCGAACTGAAACGATAAATAAAGATAACACAGAAACAGTTGGTCAAGATAAGAGCATTACTGTGGGAAACACTCTTTCAATTAATGTAGGTGATGTGATTGAACTCCGTTGTGGTGCAAGTGTTCTGCGTATGGATAGTGGCGGTAATATCACGATTAATGGTCAAAAGTTCACTTTTGAAGCCTCAGGCCATGTCCAAATCACTGGGAAAGATGTGGATATAAATTAAGGAGGGCACTTGATGGAGTTTCGAAATCTTACACCATTTTCAGTGATGAACTATAAGATGCTTGATGTCGATGATATCGAGCATCATGTTGTTGTGATGAAAGTTGGGTATAGCCTTGTTCCCACAGAAAATAGTTATGACTATATACCTCATTTATTGACTGATTTAACGCTTGAGTTTTCAGACCAATTTGTCAGCAAACCTAACACATCCTCAGTTCTTGCAGAAAGTGACTTGGCGCCGTTTAAACCACGCTGTGATGTTATTTTAAATGGTATGGCTTATGCGCCGGATAATATTCCCGCTGAGTCAATCATTGCTTCTTTACTTATCGTCAATCAAAATAAAAATATTTTACTCGAAAAATCAATACGATGTTTTGGTGAACTCCAATTTGTCCTAAATGAAGCATTAAATCAATGGCAATTGAGTGTTCCTAAACCAATTCGTCAGTTACCAATTGATTATCGTTATGCATTTGGGGGGGAATGTAAAATTTATGAGGGACAAAAATTAGAATACTCTATTCCTGATGAGGTTTTATTGACAGAAGCGTTACGCCAAGATCATCCAGAAAAAGAATTAGCGCCGATCGCTCATGCGACCTATGAATACAATCCGTTAGGACAAGGATTTATGACATCATGGTATCAAAAGTCAAAAGGAATCACTGTATTACCCGCTCCACAAATTGAATCTTTAACGCATCCCGTTACTGCTAAATGGGCCACTGAACAGTTAAATAATGAACAATTACAACCTATTTCAGCAGGATTTGGTGCTATTGGTCGGGCATGGTTACCGAGACGTTTATTGGCCGGAACCTATGATGAAAAATGGCTAAATCAGCGTCATCCTTATCTTCCTTATGATTTTGATTTTGGCTATTGGAACTGTGCTCCCGCAGATCAGCAAATTGATTATCCCTCCGCAGATTTTTCGCTCACACTCAAAAATTTAACGCCAAAAGGTGAACTCAGAACGACATTACCGGGACATCGTCCTTTTGTCTTATTACGGATGGAAAATGGCCTTTTTGCTCCTCTTCATCTTAATTTAGATACCTTAATGATTGATTCAGAAAAATTACAATTATCATTGACTTATCGTTTAATATTTAAAGCCTCTCTCCCAATACGAGTGTGTGAAACTCGATTTGAAATAGATCCGGATGCACCTTTAGTCCGTTTTTCTGAATCGACTAAGGAATTGAGCCATGGCTGATAATTATTTAGCTCGCCAGCAAGGTGATTGGTTGGTGATTAGCTTAACGCCCGATGTTTGTAAAACACCAATGGGATCATCAACCCCGCCAATTCCTTATCCTGTTATTGCCAAATTAGAATCGGCGGTTTCTGTTGTGCCATCAGTTAAAGCTAACGGCCACCCTGTTGTGGTGTTTGACCAAAGTTATATCCCAACGACTTTAGGTGATGAAGCGGGGGTCGCAAACGGGGTGAAAAGTGGCACGGTTAGTGGGAAATGTTATCCCATTGAGCATTCAAAAAGTGTTCGAATAGGGAAAAAGCCAATACTTCGTCATGGTGATAAATTTTGGATGAATGGAAAATAGGGATAAAAAATGTCAGATGATGAAATTATTCACGATGTTATGCTTGTGTCTGCAACAAGTGAAAAAGCTAAACCTATTCGGCCATTTGAACAAGTCAAAGATAACGTTGTTGATTGGGATATATACACTAACGCCGTAGATGATGATACTGGTAATAGTATTTTTTATATCGACTTCTATGATAATACTGATGAGAAAATTTCAGTTGGTAAGTTTTTGCCCGAAGAATATGCCATATTCCAACAACAAAATCCGCAGCTTAATTTACCTGAATTAAATCAGGTTGAAAAAGATCTTCCTGATACTGGATTTATTAGTAAACGAGATAGCGAAATACAAAAAGGTTCAAGCCTCTCTGCTAATGGTAATACACAAGGTATTGTCACAAACCAAGCAAAACCATCATCAGGGTCCGTAAAAAATGCTAACCCCCTTGTTTCACTCCAAACTCCCACTGAGAAAAAAATACTAACACAGCATTCAGCTTCTTTATTATCTGCTAAAGAGATTGATAATGTGCGTCAATGGGCTGAAGAACGAAAACAAGACTTAACAGAATGGGCCCAAGAGGAACAACAAAATTTTAATCAGTGGGTCACGCAAGTTGAGCATGAGGTGTCAGCAGCTATTGATTCTCCTTTTGAAGGCCTTGCGGGTGGATTAAAAAACCAATGGAATACTATACCTGATTTACTTGATATTATTCACACTGGGGCACAAATCATTGAAATTACAGGAAGTGTTTTGGGCTCAAAAATTGCTGGGCTATTCAGTGATAAATGGAAACGGGGTATGGAGGAGCATGCTCAATTCGTTCAAGATCAGGTTGGGAAATCTGCGTTTGATTTTATCCGGTTTAATAAATTATCAGATGCGGAGAAAGGAGGGGCATTTTTGATGTCAATCATCCCAACAGGATGGTTGAAACAGTCTGCCGGAATAATAAAGCAAAATATCACAAAAAAACCTCTAAACCAAGTCAAGACGCGGGCGGAACAGTTAAACCGCGAGAGACCGTAGAAAACAAGCCTTCAGAGACGGCATCAAGTCAGGTAAAAAAAGAATCATCAGAGACTAAAACATCAAAACAAGGTGAAAATAATTCCACCTTAAATAAAAATACGTGTGGTGACCCCGTTGATATTGTAAAGGGTGACCTTATTCAAGCCTGGCCTGTTATTCGTATTCCGGGATTATTGCCCATTGAATTAACGCGAACTTATTACTCAACTCAATCTCCTACAGGGATTTTTGGCGAAAAATGGGCGGATAATTGGTCCATGTTCTTGAAATTACATGGTGATACCATTGACTTTCAAGATCCAGAAGGGAATTTATATTCTTTTGATACCCCGAAAGATGATATCCGTTCAAGAAATTTACGTGCTCCCCATTATTTATTACTCGGCCATAAACAAACCGCGCTTCAAATACAGGATACTCGTCGTCAATGTGTATACCACTTTGATATATCCACTTCATTACATTGCCGTTTACTCAAAATCACTAACCTACAAGGTGTGGCTTTAAATTTTTATTACAATGAAAATCAACAACTCAGCCATATTTTGCGGGATGACGGCTTTTTAATCAGATTATATTATCAATATAACCAGCTGATCCAGATTGACTATGAATACGCAGGCGCCACTCAGCGATTAGTCACTTGCCAATATGATATTTATGGCTATTTGAGCGAATGTGATGCTTTTCAACAAAACCACCTCTGGCATACCTATACTGCTGAAGGTTGGATGACTTCATGGCGAGATACTGATCAAACCGCACTCCACATTGCCTATGATAAGCAAGGGCGTGTTATACAAACTCACTCAGACAGTGGCTATTGGTGCGATCGTTTCTTCTATGATGATACCTTATTACTTAATACTTATGTCGATGGTACTGGTGGGCATTTTCGTTATTATTATAATGAAGACCAACTCGTTATACGTACACTTGATCCATTGGGTCGAGAAACGCGTACACAGTGGTGTGACTTTAAAAAAATAAGTGAAACCAATGATATAGGTGAAACTACCTATTATACCTATCACCCTGATGGATTAATTGCACAAATTTATCTTCCGGATAAACGTCATATTGGTTATGAATACAATGATGCGGGGCAGCTTACACGATATATTTCCCCATTAGGGGATGAATGGCGCCTTGAATATGATATTGACCATAATCTCTCCACTATCACCACCCCACAAGGTCAAGTCCAGACTTACGAATATAGCCAACACGGAGAGCTACTGAAAGCTATTTCTCCAAATGGGGCGCAGTGGCAATATGAATATAATGCGGCGCATCAATTAATTAAAAGCACCAATCCATACCAAAATAGTACCGAATTTCAATTTGATGAACTGGGGCGTTTGCAAACATACACTGATGCACTGAAACATACGACGCATTATCGCTACAGTGAACACCATGATGGCGTCAACGGCAGCTTAAGTGATGTATTATTACCTGATGGTGTACATCAACATATTGAATATGATAGCGAACGCCGAGTGACAGCAGTCACTGATGGTGAAGGCCGCACAACACGTTATCGTTATGGCGCTTTTGATTTATTAATGGAAATGGTTCGTCCTGATGGGACGGTTATCCATTTTGAGTATGATCCACTCACTCGATTAAAATCAGTCATTAATGCGTTAGGTGAAACTTACACCTTTGAGCGAGATCTCGCGGGGCAAGTTATTCGGGAAACCGATTTTACAGGGCGCGTTCTAGAGTACCGCTATGACCGATTAGGGCGTCGTATCGCCACATGTTATCCCGATAATCATGAACTACGTTGGCGCTATAATGCTTCGGGATTGGTGATAGAACAAAGTGAATGGCGTGTTGAGGAAAATGGTGCTCAATGTTTGTCGATAACAACTTATGATTATGATGCACGTTTCCAGTTAATCAAAGCAACCAATCCCGATTCAGTTGTGGAGTTTGATTATGATGAGCAAGGGCATCTGATTTGCGAGCGGATTAATGGGCGCAAAATTCAGCATCAGTGGGATGAAAATACGCAAACATTGGCTCAAACACGTTTTGGCGAGCGAGAACTGAACTACGCCTTTGGGCTATTGGGTGAACTGACGCAACTTCAAATCAACCAACATCGACCGTTGCATTTTAGCTACAATGCGCTCGGTCAAGAGTCTCTACGCCATAGTGAAACTGGATTTGCTAACTCCAGCCACTATACTGCCTCAGGGCTATTAGCCCACCAACGAGCCGGACGCGGCTCTGAACAGTTCTTGCACTCATTGCAAGATAATCCACACGTTCCACCAGTTTGTAGCGATGTTCATCGCTCTTTCTATTATGACCGTGCGCATAATGTGGTAGGAATAGAAGACGCTCGTTGGCAGCGCACACAATATCATTACAATGCGAATGATCAGATTACGGAAACGCAATACAGTAGCCAATATCGTAGCCATTATGAACGTTTTCAATATGATGCCAACTTAAACCTGATCGAACATGGTGTTGTGCCGGAAGGTGCACAAACCGCAATGCTGCAACTTGCACAAAAGCAACAGGCTGGGCGAGTGGTGCGCCGAGGGCTAGCGCGGGGTTATCAAGATTATCATTATGATTGCAATGGTCGATTAGAAAAGAAAGTCGTTCATGAGCACGGCTATCGCCCAAAAACGTGGCATTATCTGTGGAATACCTTAAATCAATTAACGGCCTGTTTCACGYCTAACGGGGATTGTTGGCAATATACTTATGATGCTTTTGGTCGGCGGCTGAGTAAAACCAAAACTGTGGATAGCCAGAAAATTAATGAATCTCCGGTTTTTCCGCTATCACATTTTAATATAAGGCCATTTGATCCAGAAACGGGAGCCAGTTCAAGGAATGGGAAAATTCCGGGAACCTCTGAACATTATGAATATTAAGGGAGATCATAATTATGTGGTTTGAAAATGCCATGTATAAAGAAAAATCAAGCACATGTTTAATGATGAGTTTTCTATTGAACATATTGAAATTAATACTTGTTTGTTTTATGCGCATTCTTCTCTGCGGCTTGGTTTTTATAGTAAAAATATTCCATCCGTATTCCCGGCTAAGTGGAAAAAAAATGAATTTAATGCATTGAGTGTTACGTTAGAACTTGGTGACATTATTCATTTTGAATGTAAAGGAACTAGCCTTGGCTTCGAATGTACACCAACTATCAAATACATAGATAACAAGGTTCATGTGAATATTTCCCATGATAATTTTTATTTAAACTGTATTGCTCAGTTTTTGACAATTAGAGATATAAATCCTTATCTAGATGAAAAGTGGGATTAATATTTAACTAATTGTCAATCAGAACAAAAAAGCTAGAAAGATCCCATAATCTTCTGGCTTCTTCATGTTTAAGAATCGCTCAGTTTACCTTTTAGCCGATGACATACCCCGGCATCAGCTCATGCATGGTGTGTGTGATGGCTCTGAGTTGCGCTTGCTGTTGTTGGTTCTGCTGCTTCATCGCTCGAATATCTTCGCTGTCGGGTATCAAAACCAAATAGCCGTTTAAGATTTTGACGGTGAACCTGATATGGTTGCTGGTGGGTGGCACGATCCAAAACCAAGTGGGTTAGGTAATACTAAAATGAATATGGAATTAGAAGTCTGTCGATGAAAAGGAAAGTAAAATGCGCGATGAAGCTTTTGAATTATTTATTGAAAAATTTGGAGAAGCCACAATTCCACGTTATGTTTCTGAGGCGGAAATTGAAAAGTGGCGAGGTAAGTTACCTGAATTACTTTTGACCTATTGGCACAATGAAGGGTGGAGTAGTTATTATAATGGATTATTTACTATTGTGGACCCTGATGATTATGAGGATATCGTAGATGAATGGCTGGAAAATACTTATTTAGAGGAAATTGATAGTTTCCATGCGATTGCTATTAATGGATTTGGGAATATCTACTTATGTGGTGAAAAAACTGGTCATTGCATAGATATAAGTTCAATTTACAATACAATTTTTGTCCAGAAAAAAACGATTAATAATATTAATACGGAAAAATTTAAAAATAATACAATAGAGTCACTATTTGTTTTATCTGAGATTGACGACTATAACAAAAAAGGTCTTTTTGAAAAGGCAGTCAAAAAATTTGGGCCTCTCGGTGATAATGAAATATTTGGTTTTGAGCCTGCGATTATTTTAGGTGGCGAGCTGGATATTAAATATATTCAAAAAGTCGATGCACGTATTCATTTATCAATTTTAGCCCAACTAGCTGAACCAGAAATTAATGAAATTAATGTGTAGTTTCAAAGAGGAAATATAATGAGAGACCTTTATTTTTCATCAATAATTGACAGTCTTGGTGAAGCAACAGCCTCTTGTTATGTTCCACCTGAGCATATTGCAAAATGGAAAACAATTTTACCCGACAATTTACTTAATTGTTGGATAAATGAAGGCTGAAGTAGTTATCAATATGGTCTTTTTTCTTTTGTTAACCCTTCTCTGTATAAAGACGTTGTTCTTGAATGGTTAGATGGTACGCATCTAATTGAAATGGATAATTTTCGGGTTTTGGTGACCTTTATTTATTTGGTGATCAATATAGATTTATTTGTAGGATATTATCGTGCTATGGAATTATCGAAACTTTATCTGAAATAAATAAAGTATTTCAAGAAGAGCGAAATAGACAAATTTATCAAATTTACCAAATAATAAAGAAAGAAAAATCTAGATCCCGCCGATATTTTTCTTTCTTTAATTGAGAAACATGGCGAGCTCAATGAAAATGAAATTTTTTGCTTTGAACCTTTTGGTCGGCGGCTGAGTAAAACCAAAACCGTGGATAGCCAGAAAATTAATGAATCTCCGGCTTATCCTCTGTCAAAACAACGTATTACAGGCTGGCACTATTTATGGTCGAAAAAGTTTGTTTGATTAAATGAAACTTATTCGTTTATAAGCTTGCTGCCAATCACGGCAAAAATCATTTATCGCGTTGTCAGCGAGAGCTGAATTAACCATATTATGCAGCACATCAACTGGTAAAGTGACGGCGGTTGCACCTGCTAATAAACAATCAACAACTTGATGGGTATTCTTAAAGCTTGCTGCCAGTATTTTGCAGTCAATTTTTTGTAGCTGAATAAATTGTTGGATTTCAGTGATGACTTTTTTGGCATCAATACCATTATTGTCCATGCGATTAAAATATGGCGCAATATATTCTGCCCCAGCAAAAGCGGCCATGATGGCTTGAGAAGTTGAATAAACGGCTGTCGCTAGTGTTCGAATTTCTTGTTTTTTCAATTCATTAATTGCGGCTATGCCCGCTAAATTAGCAGGGATCTTTACGATCATATTGGCGTCTAAATTATGTAGATATTGAGCTTCTTTAATAATATCCGAGGTATTGGTGGCTAACACTTGGGCAAATAATAGTGCGTGTTCACCAAGGATTTTTCGCAGATCAGTAAGCACCTCAATAGGATCAACTCCCGCCTTTGCCATGATGGATGGATTTGTCGTTACCCCATTGATTGGTATCATTTTTGCTAATTCAGCAATAGCCGTGCAATCTGCACTATCAATATACAGTTCCATCATTTCTCCTGTGCTTAAATATGATCTTTATTGAGTGCTTATCTGCTCTAATTTTACTGGCGCAAGTCGTATAAATTGATAGCGCCAACTAATATGCCATCACTATTCACAACAGGCGCGGCACTGATTTGTCGCTCATACAATTTTTCTACAGCAGTGGCAACATTCAGATGCTCTGCCAGCTTATAGCCAGGGCGAGTGAGTAAAGGATCAAGTTTATCCTGTAGCTGCTTGCCTTTTAGTAAAGCCCGACGCAAATCACCATCTGTGAAAATACCTTCAACTTGTTGGTGTTCATTGCATGCAATCACTAACCCCATTCCTGTACGTGTTAATTCTGCCATTGCATCTAAAATGGTTGCATTATGATTAACTTGAGGAATTCTCTCGCCTGTACGCATCAGATTGGCGACTTTATTTAATAAACTTGCACCTAAACTGCCACCTGGGTGAGATCGTGCAAAATTCTCTTCATTGAAATTCCGTATACGCATTAATGCCATTGCTAATGCATCACCAAGCAATAATGTATTTACGGCACTTGAGGTTGGGGCTAATCCCATAGGGCAGGCTTCACGGGTTACAGCCAAATGTAAAACGCTATCTGCTTGTGCTGCAAGAAAAGAGTCCATTCCATTTGTGATAGCAATGATAGGAATATTTAACTCTTTTAAGACAGGAATGATTGTTTGCAATTCAATAGCGCGACCAGAGTTAGAGATAAAAACAAATATATCTTGGCTCGTTATCATCCCTAAATCACCGTGTAATGCTTCGGCGGGGTGTACAAAAAATGCAGGAGTGCCAGTACTTGCTAAAGAGGCTGCTATCTTTTTGCCAATATGCCCTGATTTTCCCATGCCAGAAACAATGACCTTGCCTTTGCAGCCCAAAATTAATTCACAGCTTTTAACAAAATCAGCATTGAGGCTATTAAATAAGTTATGTGCTTCCGCAAGCTCTATTGCTAAAGTTTCCTTAGCATAGGCAAGAATTTTATCTGAATTAGTCATCACTCTTCCCCGCTAAAATGACATTGATGCCTTTTTTTTGTAATGCTTGGAGGTATTCATCTGGCAGTTCTGGATCGGTAATAATGGTGTCGATTTTATCGAGAGTACAAACAATGTTAGGACTTTTGCGACCAAATTTTGATGAATCAGCCATTAAGATAATTTTTTCAGCGGCGTCACACATTGCTTTACTGACAGAGTGAACTTCATTAAAAGTCGTTACACCAATATTTAAATCAATACCATCGGCACCAATAAATAATTTGTCGAAATTAAAGAAGCGGAAAGCGGATTCTGCAAGGCTGCCATGAAATGAAGAGGATTTTTTCCGTAATGTTCCGCCCGGCATTAAAATAGTTTGGTCACCATCAAGCTCGGATAGGGCATTTACAATATGCAGACTGTTAGTCATCACAGTAATATTGTTAAACTGTTTTAAAAAATTGACTAATTGTAAGACGGTACTGCCTGTATCAAGGATCAGGGAATCACCGTCATGAATGAATTTTGCTGCGGCCTGCGCAATTAAACGTTTTTTCTCTGTATTAATGTGCGTTTTGCGGTCTAAAGGTTGATCTCCTTCTTCATGGCTAAGCATTACGCCGCCATAAGTCCTGATGACTTCATTACGTTTTTCAAGTTCAGTGAGATCTTTACGAATTGTCGTTCCTGTCGTTTCAAAATAGTCAACGAGGTCACCAACCGTCGTTTTTCCATTTTTTTGTAGAAATGCCACAATAGCATTTTGTCTTTGCTTTGGTTTCATTATCAATTAGCCTTAAAGTAAGGTTTTATTTTTCATAAATAATAACTCATTATGAAGTAAATTTCCTTTTACTTTAAAACATTATACTTTTGGTGTTATTGCGTTAGCTAACGCTTCTTGACACGTTTTCCACTTTGGAAAAATTTTTTCTGGATCAATATCTTGGATATGATAGCCACAAATGCTAGTCAACGTTTTAGGTCTTGCAAATACCGTTAACCCCTTCATGATAATAGCCGAAATAATTTTTTCATTTTCATCTATTGCTAATGCAATTATCACTCTTGGTTTAAAACTAAAGCGATTTCCCATTGAACGACCTAAGCCAACGCGGCCTTGTTCACAAAGTTTATCAAACATGCGGTTGAAACTACGTAATTGATACCACCCGAAAAAAATCTGGCTTAACCATGCAATAGCCGCTATTACAATTATTTCAGTTCCCATATTTATCTTCCTAACCAAAATGGCGGGGAAACAACAGTATTGCTATTTCCCCACGCTAATTAGAACATGACTTGACCGCCAGTAATATTAATTGACTGTCCTGTGCAATAGGATGCTTTATCACTTGCATAAAACAGTAGAACATTTAATACATCTTGGTAGTCACAGCCTCGATTGAGTGGTACTTTGGCAGTATAAGTTGCTTCAACCTCTTCTGGCTCAATCCCCAATTTTTGCGCATATTGAGGGATTAATGATTGGAACATTGGCGATTTGAGTAGGTTACCTAGCATGAGTGAGTGTACAGTGATGCCATATTCAGCTAAATCAAGAGCCAAAGATTGTGTTAAACCAACCCCACCAAATTTCGCTGCACTGTAACCGGAGTTGTGCTTGCTACCGACTTTACCGGATTTAGAGTTAATTTGAATAATACGGCCTTGAATATTATCGCGTATCATTAATTTAGAAAACTCGCGAGCACACAAGAAATAGCCAACTAAATTAACTTGTAAAGAGGTTTCAAAATCCATTAATGGGAATTGGGTAATTGGTGATGCTTTTGCGACACCAGCACTGTAAACCAATACATTGACTTGGTGAAAAGTTTCATCTACCGCTTTAGCAAGATTAGCAACACTTTGTTCATTGGTTGCATTAACTTCAAAGCCGGACGCGGTGCCTTCACCATATTCTGCATTAATTTCTGCTGCAACTTTTTTGGCATTATCACTATTTAAATCAGCAACAGCGACACGGTAACCTGCATCTGCTAAACCTTTACAGAGAAAAGCACCGAGTGTTTGTCCTCCACCGACAACAACAGCTACTTCAGACATAATTCACCTCTAATCAATAAACTTTACAATAACGTCAGATTCGACACTCGCAGGTACATTACCTTGTACATGTACTGCTCCCGGCAACTCAGCATGTGATTGACCATCAAAAATCAATGTAATATGACCCAGTTCACGTAAGTTTAAGTTCGCGACTTCGCCTACTGCTGTAACAGGAAATTGTTGGTTTCCTAGCTGAAAAGTTGCACCTGATTTTAATTCCTTAACTAATTCCCCGTGTTGGTGGATAAAGCAGTATTCTTCGATATCTGCTGGGCCGCCATCTCGAAACAGGATCATCATGTTGTCCTGTAGAGCTTCGAGAGCGCAGTCACCTATTTTTATTATCTTGGTTTCAAAAATTGTCATAATTACCTTCTTACTGATAAATAAATGCAGAGACAGCCCAAGCGATAAGTACAGTTGGTGCACCTGTTAAAAATCGGCCAACTAATACTGATGGTACCCCGATGCGCACGGTATCTTGTTTCGCTTCTGCCAGCGATAATCCGACGGGGATAAAGTCTGCGGCTGCTTGAGCATTAATCGCAAATAGTGCAGGCAGTGCTAGATGAGGTGGAATATTACCTAAACCGATTTGTACCCCAATCAGCACACCAATAACTTGTGCAATAACAGCACCAGGGCCTAAGAAGGGCGATAACAATGGGAATGAACAAATCAGAGCAAGTAAGACAAGTCCCATAGGGTTTGTCGCAAGAGGTGTTAGCCCATTAGCAATTAAGTCACCTAGCCCTGATGCCATGATGATCCCGATAATTGCGGATACAAATGCCATAAAAGGCAAAATAGTTTTTAAAACGGTATCAATGGTGTCGCGACCTGCTTGGAAAAATTCAGCGACGATAGTCCCCATTCCGATACCAATTTTTGCGAGCAACCCATCACTTTGTTCTGTGATTTTTTTACTGGTGTCATAGGTTTTCTCTTGTGCTGCTTGCGATTGGGCTGGTGCTGCTGTTTGTTGCTCAACAATTGGTGTTGTTACAGGTTGATTTTGCTGAGTATCACGCTCGATTTTTCTGATATTTTCAGGTTTAACGCCTGAAACATAAATATCTTCTAAGATATATTGCGCTAATGGTCCTGATTTTCCTGTTGCATGAATATTAATTGTTGGTACACGGCGTTTTGGGTAAATACCGCAACGTAAAGTACCGCCACAATCAATAATCACTAAGCCAATTTCTTCAGAAGGTGGTTCGCCTTCTTTAAAACCATCAATGGCTTCCCAACCTGTGATATTACAGATAGTGTCGACAATACTTGGGCGTGTGCCTGCGGTAATGTAAACCAATTTTTTCCCTGGTTGGATTTCAAGTTTTAAAGGTCCACCCCAACCACTTTGTCCTTTTTCGATACGAATAAATGCTGTCATGTTTGTTCTCCGCCGAGCTGTTGTTATAGGTGGACTTTGCTATCAAGCTTAATGCGCATTTTTCGTTCAAATAAGCTTGTTGTTAGGTCTGTTACCCAACCTCGGAAAAAGTTAGTGACTAAGCCGACAAGGAAATAGCTGACTGCAAGAGGACCTAGAGGCAAGCCAAGAGTTGTTAACCCACTGGCAATACCGAGATAAACGAACAGTTCACCCGGATTGACATGGGGAAATAGACCATTCATTGAATGGCAGCTATAGGATGCTGCTGCATAATAGCTTGGTTTGTATTTCTCTGGCATGAAACGCCCAAGACTGAGAGTCATTGGGTTACAAAATACAAAAGTACCAATCAATGGTAATAGTAGGTAACGTGAGACTGGATTCCCTGCACATTTTTGTGCGAGTTTTTCAATACGGTGTTGGCCAACAAATTTAATCAATGCGTTCATTACAACTAATAGGCTAATGAGTAACGGTAAAATTCCTGTCACCATACCAACAAAAACTTCACCACCTTTCTGGAATAGTCCAATAAACCATTCCGCACCGAACGTAATCGAATCGATCATTATGTATTCCCCTATGAGGATCGTTGTTTTTATCTGTATAACTTACTCTTCGAAATTAAATATACTCAATTTGAAATTAAAAATATTTTAAATAGATCACATAATGAAATGTTTATTTGATTATTTTGAAAGTAAAATCTGTCAAAATGAAAGAATGTGGCGATTAAGTTAAATAAATCGTGTTGGTATGCATTTTTTTGAGGTGGGGATGGATACAATGACTACATTTGCTTATCTCAAAACGAATTAAAACGTTAGGTGGAGCACAAAGCAAGCATAAATACGGATTAATTTATCAAAAATGAATAGGCTCATTTAGATTTAATGATGAATTTCACGGCTCATTTTTCTTATTTAGTAAAAATGATGTTTTATCTTTTATAAGAATCGGGCTAAATATTTTTATTACATCAAGATTTTTATATTTATTTTTGCTTAAAGGTGATGCGTCAGGTTATATTTACTATTAAGAAAAAAATGGTTGATAAGTAACTCGCTGACAAAGGTGTTATGGCTGTTTTGTGTTAGACTCTGTTTCGTTAGCAGTATGTTTTAAATGTATAGCATACTTCGATGGATCATTTTATTGATGCCCAATAATTTCAATCGAACAGTGTGATTAAAGCTCATCAGAACATAGTTTATAATAATGTGTTGATGGTTAATTGGATTTTACCCAATTATTTAGCTCATAACGGTGGTGTATTGAAAGCGAAAGGGAATGAGTGATCTTTTAAGCTAGCTGAAATAACACTATGATAAATGAGGGAAAACATGCGAATTAAAGTATTGCTTGGTGCTGCGGCATTAATGCTTTTAGCTGGCTGCTCGACAACAAATAATTTAACTGCTGCAGGTTCACAAGTTCGTTTCGTTGAAAATCAACCTGGAAGTGATTGTCAGCTCCTTGGGCAAGTTGTCGGAACTCAAAGCAACTGGTTAAGTGGTGTAAATAGTGACTCAAGCTCTATGCGCGGTGCTGCAAATGATTTGCGCAATAAAGCAGGTCAAATGGGTGGTAATGTTATTTTTGGCGCGACTAGTCCAAGTGAAACCATTCTTTCTAGTTTCATTCCCGTAGATAGTAAAATGGTGGGTCAGGTTTATAAGTGTCCCTAAAATGAATCATTAACGCCCGAACAGTATGCTCCGGGCGTTTTCATTTTCATTTTAATTCTGTTTTAGGTTTAGATTGAGCAATGTTTTACTCGGCTCACCGCCAATTTCTCTAGCGAGTTTTGGAACGAGATAGCCAGAAACTTTGCCTAACAATTCTTGTATTAGCTCTCGGGCTTCTTGGTCACTCACTAAAAAATGTGCAGCACCCTGAACTTTATCTAAAACGTGTAAATAGTAAGGTAGAATACCTGCATCAAATAATGCATTACTTAAATTTGCTAAAGTTTCTGAGTTGTTATTTACATCGCGTAGCAGCACACTTTGATTTAGCAAAGTCACACCTGCATTTTTTAACTTTCGCATGGCGTTTTTAAGAGCATCATCTATTTCGTTAGCATGGTTAATATGTGTCACCATAATAACTTGAAAGCGGGAGCAGGCCAGCCTTCTACATAAACGATCTGTTATACGTTCGGGTATGACTACCGGTAAACGAGAATGAATTCGTAGGCGTTGAATATGCGGAATAGCTTCCAGTTGTTCAATTAACCAATCGAGTTCATTATCTTTTGCCATTAAAGGATCGCCACCCGAGAAGATGATTTCATTGAGTTCAGCGTGTTTTTTTATATAATCCAGCGCAACCAACCAATTATTTTTGTTCCCCTTGTTATCTTCATAGGGAAAATGCCGGCGAAAACAGTAACGACAGTTAACTGCACAGCCTCCTTTCACCAGCATCAATGCGCGGTTGTGATATTTATGTAGTAAACTTGGGATCTCATTATCTTGTTCTTCTAATGGATCCGTAGAAAAACCCGGATGGGTATCGAATTCCGCTTTTGCAGTTAATACCTGTAAAAGCAGGGGATCTTGTGGATCACCTTTTTTCATTCGTGAAATAAACGGTATTGGTACACGTAAAGGGAATAATTTACGTGCATCATTACCATCTTTCGATGCTTGGTGGTTTTCTAACCCTAATATTTGTAGCAATTCATCAGGATTAGTGATTGCTTCAGCAAGTTGTTGTATCCAGACTTCTCTGGATGGGATGTTTTGAGTTACAATATCGACCATTTTTTGGCTATGCCATATTTAGTTTATAAATTTAGAGGATCTCCATGGCTACTTATAGTACCAATGAATTCCGCTCAGGTCTTAAAATCATGTTAGATGGTGAGCCTTGTGCAATTCTTGAAAGTGAATTTGTTAAACCAGGTAAAGGTCAAGCATTTGCACGTGTTCGCATCCGTAAACTGATTTCTAACAAATTGTTGGAAAAAACATTTAAGTCTACTGATTCTGTAGAAGGCGCAGATGTCATGGATATGAACTTAACTTACCTTTATAACGATGGTGAGTTTTGGCATTTCATGAACAACGAAACTTTTGAACAGCTTGCAGCTGATGAGAAAGCAGTGGGCGATAATGCTAAATGGTTGATTGACCAAGCAGATTGTATCCTAACTCTGTGGAATGGCCGTCCAATCTCTGTGACTCCACCTAACTTTGTTGAGTTAGAAGTAACAGAAACAGACCCAGGTCTGAAAGGTGATACCGCAGGTACTGGTGGTAAACCAGCAACCCTGAGCACAGGTGCAGTTGTTAAAGTTCCACTGTTTGTACAAATTGGTGAAGTTATCAAGGTTGATACTCGTTCAGGCGAATACGTTTCTCGCGTGAAATAAGTCTTTCTTGAAGCTAAAAAACCGTAATATATGAAAAGTATTACGGTTTTTTTATTTATAAATAAATGCTAATTGGTTTACTGTATCCAATCTAATTTCTAATTAGTTTGTTTTCTTAGACTCTGGATAATTCGTTGTCCAAAAAGAGTGATAATTAATCCAATCATCATTAATGTTAATCCGGTAATTTGTATTCCATTAACATGTTCACCTAGAAATAATACACTGCTACTTAATCCAAATAGTGGGACTAAAAGAGAGAAAGGGGCGACACGCCATGCTTCATAGCGGCCTAAAAGTACTCCCCACAGGCCATAACCAACAAAGGTTGATAAATAAGCTAGGTAAAGAATAGTACCAAATATTGACCAATTAAAACCTAATAATCCTTGAGTCATGGCTTCTTGACCTTCAAAAATCCAAGAACTGATTAAAAATGGAATAATTGGAATCAAAGCACTCCAGCTAACTAGGGAAAGCGAACTACATTTTTCTGAACCCGGATGTTGCATGATCATTCTATTGGTAATATTTCCACAGGCCCATGAAAAACCAGCAATTAATGTAAAAATTAATCCCAACATTGGTATATCATCAAGGCCGCCTTCCGTTGCGCCTTTTGCTAAGATAGTCAGGCCAAAAACGGCGATTAGCATGCCGAAAAAATGAGGAAGTCGTAGAGATTCTTTTAAAACAATAGCGCCGAGCAATAAGGTAAAAAATGCTTGAGATTGTAAAATAACGGACGTGATACCAGCAGGCATGCCCACACGGATGGCACAAAAAAGAAAGGCAAACTGCCCGAAGCTAATGGTTAAGCCATAAATTAATATCAGTTTAAAAGGAACCTTGGGGCGTTTAAAGAAAAAAACCGCTGGAAATGCCACGAATAAAAAGCGTAATGCGCCCAATAATAATGGTGGAAGTGCTGTGACACCAAGTTTAATAATCACAAAATTAACACCCCAAATAATCACAACGCATAATGCAAGTAATATGTCTTTAAAGCTCATGTTATTTCTCAATATTTATTCTAAGCCTAATGATTTACTTTACGCTTGCTGATCTGAATATGCGATAGTGATGATGAATGTTGCTATTAATAAAAATCAAATATGTGTATTTTTAGGGTTGATTGTAGCTTATTTGTTATTTTATGTGGCTTGAGTCCATTTCGATGAGCACTTATAATACAAAAGCCTATAATAAGGCAGCGTATTCAGGACGACCTGAAATAACGTTTTTATCTATCCAACATAACTTGAAAATGCGGGATAAAATGATGGGGACGACCCCGAATTGTATATAGGAGTTATACAATGGCATGGGTTATTCTTGTTTTTGCTGGGCTTTTAGAAGTTGTTTGGGCTATTGGCCTAAAATACACTCACGGCTTTACTCGCCTTACCCCAAGTATTATTACCATTATTGCGATTATCGCTAGCATGGGCTTATTAGCTTATGCCATGCGCGATTTACCTGCTGGAACGGCTTATGCTATCTGGACGGGTATTGGTGCTGTGGGCACAGCAATTATTGGAATTATTTTTTTGGGAGAGTCAGCAAATATCTTTCGTTTATTAAGTTTAGGCTTGATTATTATGGGATTAATTGGTTTAAAAGTTTCAAGTTAATTAATTTCCTAATTTAGATTAAGTTGACCTGCATAAGATCGTTTCAACGTTTATGAAGTGAATTGTTGATCATCCAACAGTTCACTTCCTCAGATATTACAGATATCATGTAAATAATTCTCATTTCTATCCTTGTGTTATGGCTTGATATGTCTGACTCTGAGTTACAATGCCTGTTTTCTCGTCACTCTTCTTCACTTTGTCGATACCTTAATGCATATCTAAAAGACCATTCTTTAAGTATGGATATTATGCAGGAAAGTTTTGTACGCATGGCAGAGCAAATGAAACACTCTTCAATACAAGATATTGATGCTTATCTCTACCGCACGGCAAAAAATCTCATGGTTGACCATTTTCGGCAGCGTCAGAAACAACAAGCTATTCTTATTAGTGATACTCAATGGCAAGAACTTCCTGCGAATACTAAAAGTCTTGAAGCCCAAGCGATTAGTGAACAGCAGTTCAAGCAAATTCAAAATACCATACAAACTTTGCCCCATAGGACTCAGGAGATATTTCGTTTGCATCGTGAAGAAGGGCTAACTCAAGCTGAAGTTGCTAAAGTACTCAATATTTCTCTTAGCACTGTTGAAAAGCATCTTGCTAATGCGTTGGCTATGCTTATTCATAAATGGAGGGAGGAATAATGAAACAGCTTATTGATAATCCTTCCGAAATAGAGAATACAGCTGCTTTGTGGGTGATAAAAACAACTTCACGCGAATTGACGAAGTCAGAGGAATTAGAGTTCCAATCTTGGATATCAATGTCAGAACAACATCTTGAAACTTATTATCGCGCGCGGCAATTATGGAAATTAACAGCAAATGCCGCTGGTCATCAGAAATTAATAGATAAAAAAGATAATACGACCCAAAAGCGTGTGAAGTTGCGTCATATTCAGCGATCTGCTGCTGCAATTTTATTTTGCATTTTATCTGTAGGTGCGTGGCAATATTACTCTAAACCTACGCCAGATTATTACGCGCAAATTGGTGAGATCCTACAAGTGACACTTCCTGACGGGAGTGTGGTTGACCTTGATAGCGGCTCTAAATTATTGCTCGATTTTAATGAACATTATCGGCAAGTTAATCTATTATCCGGAAGGGCTTATTTTGCTGTTGCTCCTATGACACAAAAAGATCAACGACCTTTTCGAGTGCAAGCAAAAAATGGTATCACGCAAGCACTAGGTACTGAATTTTCAATTGATGAAAAGGGTGACCAAGTTAATGTCAGTGTTTATCAGCATAGCGTGAAAATTACTTTAAATTCCGGTGAAGAGTTGGTGGTTAATGCAGGTGATTTTACGCACTATCAACAAAAGATTTGGCCAACTTCCTCGCTATACAACACAGCATCCGCTAACTGGCGGCAAGGGCAAATTATTTTTCATCAACAAACGCTAGATGAAGTTATAGGTGAAATTAATCGCTATCGAAACAAGCCTGTTATCTTACTTTCAAATCAACATACGCAAAAAATAAGTGGCGTATTTCAGATAAAATCCATTGATAGTGCATTGGCTAATTTAAGTGATTCACAAGGATTACAACTGTATGAAATCCCTTTTTTAACATTAATGTACTAGCTTGTTTTGTATTGGATAAAAGTTAAATCTAGGGATAATTAAACAGCTTGATAAACTTATGTTCATTATTCGGTAACTATTTTTTAAAATTATTTACGGGTTTTCCTTTTTTCTGCGTCTTTAATAGAAGTGATTATTATTTTCATTACTATTATCTTTTAGGGATAGGAAATGGCTCAGAAAAAACATCATTATAAAAAAATTGTATTTTGTGTTCACCTTGCATTAATAACATTACCTCTTGCGCCTGTTTTGAGTTACGCACAGACAGAACAATCTTCGCAAACAATCGCTTTTTCAATACCTGCTCAATCGCTTGAACAGGCACTGATTAATTATGCTCAACAAGCAAATGTTGAAATTTTAATTAATTCTCAGGATGTTATTGGATTAAAAAGCCAAGCAGTGACAGGGAATTATTCCCTGAATGCGGGATTAAAGAAATTGATAGGCGCAAATCCTATTCACTATAGTATCCATAATAATCGTGTTTCAATTAGCCGAATATCAAAATCTACAAACGATAACGCCGTAGTAACACTGGATACATTAACGGTTACGGCAACTGCTCACCAGCAAGGTGATTGGGTTTATGACACACCGTCTTCTATCAGTGTTATCAGCAAAAAACAACTTGAAGACAGGCCGCCAAAGCATATTGCGGATGTCTTAGAATTGACTACGGGGGTTTATTCGGCCGTTAGTCAGCAAGACCCTTCGTTATCTGTCAATATTCGCGGTATTCAAGATTATGGACGAGTGAATATGAATATTGATGGCATGAGACAAAACTTTCAAAAAAGTGGACATGGTCAACGCAATGGCTCGATGTACATTGATTCAGAACTGCTCTCTGGTGTTGAGATCCAAAAAGGCAATAGTAGCGGAATGGGAAGTGGGGGGACATTAGGTGGTGTTGCAACATTTTCGACACTCAATGCCGCTGATTTCTTGTCAAAGGATAAAACATTTGGTGGGAAATTACATGCTAGTACGGGAACGAATAATACCCATTTTATTGGCAGTAGCGCTTTTGCATTAGGTAATGAAACAGCCGATTTACTTTTTGCAGCAAGTGAGCGCCGACTCGGTGATTATAAACCAGGTACTCATGGCAAGATTGGTGATCTGCGCATTAATAATGATACGGGTCGCTATGATCAACTGGTGCGTGATTTAAAACATAGCCGCATAACAGATAGTAATTACCACATGACGTCTTATTTGGCGAAAGCGGGTTGGAATATTACTGACTCACAACGTTTACAACTTAACTATTTGGAAACTAAAGTTGAAACACCGAATGCGGGCACATTAACGAATCTCGGGCAAACTTGGCCTTATAAATTAGGTTGGAAAAGTAGCGGTTTTAGCCATGTAAACACGAAAAATTATTCTCTAGATTACACGCGATTTAGTGACACGCCATGGAGCACTGAATTTAAAGGTAAAGTCTATTTGGTTGATACCCATGATAACAGTGAAACGTATTCGACCAGCACTGTTTATAATAATGGCTATGATATGGATACCCGAGTTAAAACATTAGGGTTACAACTCGAAAATCATTCAGAAATTGAATTTAATACGAGGAATGTATTAAAAGCACATTATGGTGTAGAAACTTTTCAGGATAAGGCAAGTAGCGATTCAACAAGAGAAGCGGTTAGTGGTGTGACACCGGATGGTAAGCGTTCACTTAGCTCATTATTTACAACGTTAACGTATGAATATGATGATTGGTTAACGTTGGAAGGTGGCATGCGTTATGACCACTACCAATTGAAAGGTAAAACAGAAATGCGCTACCCTGTATTTCCTTTCACTAAAGAAAACCCTTGTACGGAATTGAGATTACGGAATTGCCAAACAACAATAGTGAATCGTACTTGGGATGTTAATGAGTCTGAAGGTGCGTTTTCACCGAACATAAAACTCGCTATCCAGCCTAATTTAGAATGGATGGAGTTATTTACCAGTTATGGTCGTTCTTGGCGTCCACCCGCAATTACAGAAACCTTAACGACGGGAAGTGCTCACTCTTCATCAACCCAATTCCCCAACCCTTACTTAAAGCCTGAAAATTCCAATGCGTGGGAAGTTGGAATGAATATTAATTATCCGCAACTATTACTTGAAGAAGATAGATTAGTTGCAAAAGTGGCTTATTTTGATACGCGAGTCGACAACTATATTAATATGGCGATTAACCGGACTAAACCCGGTATGGTGCAGCCCAGTATTGGTAATGCAGCTTACAGTAACAACTTAAGCACCACGCGATTTAGAGGTTTTGAATATCAGATAAATTATGATGCTGGGTTTGTGTATGCAGATTTAACATTCACCCACATGATTGGTAAAAATAAATTCTGCGCTCGCAAGGCGTGGTTAGGCGGTACTTTACAATATGGTAAAGATAGCGGTCCCGGCAATTGGTACTCAGAAGATGACCAAGATAAAAATAATTATGTAGATTGTGATAGTGGTTCAATATTTGGTAGTGCCGCTAATTTACCTGGAGATAGAGGATCATTCACGTTAGGTGGTCGCGCATTTGATAGAAAGCTTGATGGTGGAATTGTGGTTCGTTTTACACCGGGTTTTCAAGATTATTCAGCTCAAACCAACCAACCTTACCTTGCAGATTGGCCAAAATATACATTGATTGATCTTTATACCAGTTATGAATTAACGAAAGACGTCACCTTACGCGCAAATGTCGAAAACCTCATGAACCGAGCTTATGTAGTGAGCTATGGTGAAAGTTTATCCAATACGCTTGGAAGAGGCAGAACAATTAGTGGTGGAATAGAATACCGTTTCTAGCATACTGATATAAATAAAAAAACCAGTGACAAGATTATTTGTCACTGGTTTTTGTTTGGTACTTATTAGCAGATACCCGTTATTTATTGCAATAACTATAGAGTAAATACACCAATCAGCGCGATTATAGAAATAATTGCTGATGCACCATAGAAAACCCATTTTGAAGCAGGAACATGGACTTTAAAATCGTGCAAAGTATGGTGAATACGGTGCATACCACACCATACCGGTAAAATGATCATCAGTAGTAAAAATATACGACCGATAAAGCTGGTGCAGAATGCATGAATGCGATCAAAACTTAGCATTTCAGGCGCGACACCAAGCGGGATCAAAATACCCAGTAGAAGAATGATTGAAGGGCCAATAATGGCACTCCACATACCACCAGCACCAAATAATCCCCAGAAAATCGGTTCATCGGAACGTTTAGGCGTTAGATTCATCAGACTCTCCTTAGATAACTAGCGCGATGGCTAAAATAATAACAGTGGCGACAATCGTGACTGCCCAAAGACCTTTTACAATAGGTTCTTCTGACATTTTCTTATCTTTGACAATAATACTGACCGCTTTCGGTGCGAGCTTAAACCATGTGGTTGTATGCAATAGTGTCGCAGCAAGAGTGATGATATTAATAATCAAAATAATAGGATTTTGTAAAAAATCAACGAAGCCAGCCCATGATTCTGCACCACCTTTGAGTGCGAATACCCCGTAGAGCACAAGTAAACTAAACCAGACTTGGAGTACTGATGTACCTTCACGCATGATATAAAAGCGGTAAAAAGGTAGCTTTGTCCACCAATCAGCCTTCATTTCTCTTGTATAGGGTTTACGTTTTGTAGTCATGACTTCAATTCTCCTTATCGTGGCTTCAGCATGGCGATAACAAAGTCTTGCGCACTCGCTGCTTTACCTTGTTGGATTGCAGCAGCTGGGTCGACATGCTTAGGACAGACTTCAGAGCAGTAGCCTACAAATGTACAGCTCCAGACGCCGTTATCACCATTAAGCAATGGCATACGATCTTTCGTACCGTGGTCACGGCTATCCAGATTGTAGCGCTCTGCGAGTGTGATTGCGGCAGGTCCTATAAACTCAGGGTTAAGACCGAATTGCGGACATGCTGCATAGCATAGGCCACAGTTAATACACCCTGAGAATTGATGGTATTTCGCCATTTGAGCAGGGGTTTGTTTGTTCGGCCCTTCAGAAGGTTTACGATCATTACCGAGGATATAAGGTTTAATCGCCTCTAAACTCTCAATAAAGTGTGTCATATCAACAACTAAGTCACGCTCAATTGGGAAATTTCCTAATGGCTCAACAGTGACGCCATTTGGATAGTCACGTAAAAATGTTTTACAAGCCAGCTTAGGAACTTTATCAACCATCATGCCGCAAGAACCACAAATAGCCATACGGCAAGACCAACGATAAGACAAATCCGGTGCCAGATTATCTTTGACATAATTCAAAGCATCGAGTAATGAGGTTTGCTCATCATAAGGGACATCATATGTCACTAAATGGGGCGCTTTATCCGTTTCTGGATTGTAGCGCAAGATCTCCATTTTTAAGTGTTTCATATCATCCATTAGCTTGCTCCTTCTTTGCCTTGTCCTGAGCTTCAGCTTCTGCACCATACACACGTTTTGCTGGCTGAGATTTTGTAATCTTCACGTCACTATATTCAAGACGAGGTGCGCCTTCAGGATTATAGAATGCCAATGTGTGTTTTAAGAAGTTTACATCATCACGCTCTGTACAGCCTTCGTCTAAACGTTGGTGAGCACCGCGAGATTCTTTACGATTCATCGCTGAATGCGCCATACAGTCGGCAACATCTAAACCAAATCCAAGCTCGATGGTGTACAGTAAATCAGTATTGAAGACGCTGCTATGGTCAGTGACTTCGACATGTTTAAAGCGCTCTTTCAATTCCGCTATCTTATCGATAGTTTTTTGCATTAACTCAGGAGTACGGTAGATACCACAACCTTCTTCCATGGCTAGACCGAGCTCATCACGAATGTGCGCCCAGTTTTCTTTACCTTTTTGGTTGATAAGTTTGTTTAAATTATCTTCAATATCACGAGTGCGAGCTTCAATCGCATTTGCGTTGGCTGGTGTTGCTTCTGCTGCGTGTTTAACAGCTTGCTCACCCGCAAGACGACCAAAAACAACCAATTCAGAAAGTGAGTTTGAACCTAAACGGTTTGCACCATGCAGACCAACAGAAGAACATTCACCAATCGCAAATAGACCTTTGATGCGTGTTTCACAGTTTTGATCTGTTTCGATACCGCCCATTGTGTAGTGAGCAGTTGGACGAACTGGAATTGGGTCAGTGACTGGGTCAACACCAACATACGCTTTTGCAAGCTCACAAATAAATGGTAAACGCTCATGCAGTTTTTCTGCACCAAGGTGACGAAGGTCAAGATACACAACATCACCACGGTGAGTGCTGATGGTACGGCCTGCACGCCATTCATGCCAGAATGCTTGTGAGACTTTGTCACGAGGACCAAGTTCCATGTATTTGTTTTCTGGTTTACCAAGCGGAGTTTCAGGGCCTAGTCCGTAATCTTGTAAATAACGGTAGCCATCTTTATTGACCATGATACCGCCTTCACCACGACAACCTTCTGTCATCAATATCCCTGAACCTGGTAGGCCTGTTGGGTGATATTGAACGAATTCCATATCACGCAGTGGAACACCATGACGGAGTGCAATCCCCATACCATCACCAGTTACTATACCGCCATTGGTATTGTAGCGATAAACGCGTCCTGCACCGCCCGTTGCCATGATGACGGAATTGGCACGGATTTGAACTTTAGTTCCTTCCATCATATTGATAGCGACAAGACCACGAACTTGGCCTTCATCAACAATGATATCGAGAACAAAATGTTCATCAAAACGTTGAATTTGAGGATACTTTAATGAAGTTTGGAATAAGGTATGCAGCATGTGGAAGCCAGTTTTATCGGCAGCAAACCAAGTCCGTTCAATTTTCATACCACCAAAACGGCGGACGTTAACTGAACCATCTGGTTTACGGCTCCATGGGCATCCCCATAGCTCTAGCTGGGTTAATTCTGTAGGACAATGCTCGACGAAATAATCGACGACGTCTTGTTCACACAGCCAATCACCACCAGCAACAGTATCATTAAAATGATAATCGTAGGAGTCATGAGCTTGGGTTACAGCAGCTGCTCCGCCCTCTGCCGCCACAGTGTGGCTTCGCATTGGGTATACTTTTGAGATCAGAGCAATCTTGATGTTGGGATTTGCTTCTGCAGCAGCGATAGCTGCTCGTAAGCCTGCGCCCCCGGCCCCGATAATCGCTAAATCGGCATTGAAGGTTTGCACTGCGCTTCTCCATTGTTCAAGTGTAAATTAATAAATTCTGTTAAAGACTTTTGGTCGTTAGCTAAATGTTGTAAGCAGCACCGAGATAAAGTGGTACTGCCGATTTTCTCTTTTTTAATAGTAAATAATATAATAGCTAATAATGACTTATCATGCTGTGGATTATACCGAATAGTGTTCTTGATAAATTTGATATAGAGGGGGGTTTTAGGTGATTTAGGTAATAAAGTGTGATCTATCCCCAACTTTTATGAATTGTTTTTTCATTCCTAAGAATAAGTCACAAAGATAAGTAAAAACTGTAAATTCAAATGATTATCATTACTCTTAAGACGCTCATCCATATTGTGAATATAGTCTAACTTGTTCAGATTATCTGTTTTTTATCATCGTGAGGATGGTGAATAAAATTTTTTATTCATTCTTGTTTCATAATGAAAAACGTTCTTTTGCCTAATCGTGTAAAGCAGAGGATAATGTCACTCAATATTTCTTTCACCTTACTGGATCTTATTAGAACATTATTGTTCCAAATAGCGCCGACATTCAAATATACGAATAGGTAAAATATAAGCCTGCTTAATCATTTTGCAGTCAGCGCTATCCGCTTATCTCACTGCGATCGTTAGATAATAGCAAGATTAACAAATGGAATAATAAAATTTGTTGTATTTGCTGATCTTAATGCATTGTTTGTCGTGCAAGAGGTGAGTAAACTGCACGGTCATGTTTATTTTGGAGTTATGTTAATGAGTGAAGTCGCGAACTGGCAGCCAAGTGCGCCTATCGCCAATCTGTTACAGCGAGCTAAAATAATTGCTGAAATCAGACGTTTTTTTACTGAACGCTGCGTACTTGAAGTCGAAACACCCGCAATGAGTCAAGCAACGGTGACAGACATTCATCTTGTACCATTTCAAACGCGTTTTGTAGGGCCTGGTGCTGCGCAGGGAATTGATCTTTATTTGATGACAAGCCCTGAATATCATATGAAGCGATTACTTGCGGCGGGGAGTGGACCTATCTACCAACTATGCCGTAGTTTTCGTAATGAAGAAGCTGGCAGACATCATAATCCCGAGTTCACCATGCTTGAATGGTATCGTCCGCATTATGATATGTACCGTTTAATCAATGAAGTTGATGATTTACTCCAACAAGTGCTCGATTGTGAAAGCGCGGAACTGCTTTCATATCAACATGCATTTTTACGCCATTTAGATATAGATCCCCTTTCTGCTGAAAAAAGTGAGCTAAGGGAAGTCGCTGCACGTTTAGATTTGAGCAATATTGCAGATCAAGAAGAAGATAGAGATACATTACTTCAATTGCTATTTACTATGGGCGTTGAGCCACATATTGGTAAAGAGAGGCCGGCTGTAGTTTACCATTTCCCTGCAACTCAAGCTTCTTTAGCTGAAATTAGTTCAGAAGATCATCGTGTAGCAGAGCGCTTTGAAGTTTATTTCAAAGGGATGGAGCTGGCGAATGGATTCCGTGAATTGACGGATGCAGCAGAGCAGCGCCAACGCTTTGAGCAGGATAATCGCCGTCGCGCGGCACTAGGTTTACCGATTCATCCCATTGATGAGAATTTACTGTGTGCATTGGAGCATGGACTACCAGAGTGCTCTGGCGTAGCCCTTGGGGTAGATCGTTTGATTATGTTGGCCTTAAATGCTGATAAGATCAGCGATGTTATCGCTTTCCCTGTGACTATCGCTTAATATCCCCGCCATACTTCAGCTGCCTTGTTGTTGGCTGGATTCAGCTACCCAAGGAACATTCGCAAAAGTATGTTCCTTGGGTAGCGTATAAAAAATAGTTGTTAGCAGCTTTTGGCTACTAACAACATAATAATAAAAACAAATAATTAGTTAGTTATAATCTTATGGTTGTTTTTGAAGAAATTTAACACCTAGGTCAGGGAAGTCAGTAAATGCACCATCAACATCGGCTTGATTGTAAATAATTTCAAAAAGTTGTTGTCCATCTTTCGCATATTTTGGCAGCTTATCAACGCGAATAGTATAAGGATGCACTAACATATTATTTGCGTGGGCATCTTGTACCATGCCTGTTAGCTTAATATTATCCGGTGTGGAATCTTCTTGAACGAGCATATGATAATCGGGGCCAATACCATCAGCATATTTAGCCACTTCTTTCATGGAATTTGGTTCAAACATCCAATCATAGCTATAGTTAACCCAAGTTCCATCAGGTTTTTGCTCTTGTGTTTCATTCCAATCAGTATAAGCAATAAGCTGAACCAGTTTTAAATTCATATCCATTTCTGGCATCAATTTAGTTTTAATGCGTTTTAACTCGTTGGCATCAAAACATTGCAAATAGACATTTGCCTCTTTATTGGTATAGCCGTACTGTTTTAAGACTTCCAAAGTTTTTTTCGTGATATCTTTCCCTTCCTGTTGATGGAACCAAGGTGCTTTGATTTCAGGGTAGATACCAATATTTTTACCTGTTGATTTATTCAATCCTTGGATGAATTCAATTTCTTCTTGGAAGGTATGAACACGGAAGTCTGATTTACCCATAGGGAAACGATTTGGGTAGCTTTGAACTTTCTTACCATCAACAATATCAAATCCTTCAGTAAAATTGAGCGATTTAATTTCATCGAGCGTAAAGTCTATGGCGTAATAACGACCATCTTTACGTGCGCGATTTGGAAAACGCTCAGCAACATCCGTCACTCGGTCAAGATAATGGTCGTGCAATACCACTAATTCATTATCTTTGGTCATCACTAAATCTTGCTCAAGAAAATCAGCTCCTTGGGCATAGGCCATTGCCTTAGCAGGCAGTGTGTGTTCTGGTAAGTAACCACTTGCACCGCGATGCGCAATAACAACTTTTTCTGCTGATTGTGCAACGCTTGAAACAGACGCAACTAAAATCATACTTGCAACCAATGTTTTTAATGGAAGATGCATGACGATATTCTCCTTGTCATTTTCAGGTAAAAAAAAGGCTATATCACATTTTGATATAGCCTCAGTTTAGTCCATTAATGTGAACATTAATGGAGTGTTAGTTCATTTTTGCTAATTCACGTTTATGTTTAGATTCGTTGATCATTACAAGGAATAGCAGAACAACAGCAAGTACAGAACCACCGATCATGACGGCAAAACCACCGTCCCAACCGAAGTAGTCAACGGTATAACCAACAATAGCACTTGCAGCAACGGAACCACCTAGGTAACCGAATAACCCTGTAAATCCTGCGGCTGTACCAGCAGCTTTCTTAGGTGCAAGCTCAAGAGCATGCAGACCAATCAGCATAACAGGACCGTAGATTAGGAAACCGATGATAAGCATACAAGCCATATCAATGCCTGGGTTTCCTGGAGGGTTCATCCAGAACACGATAGTTGCGATAGTCACGAGTGTCATAAAGAACACACCAGTTGCACCACGGTTACCACGGAAGACTTTATCTGACATCCAACCACACAGTAAAGTACCAGGGATACCTGCATACTCATACAAGAAGTAAGCCCAAGAAGACTTATCCATTGCAAAGTGTTTAACTTCACGCAGGTAAGTTGGAGACCAGTCAAGCACACCATAACGCAGCAAATAAACAAAGACGTTAGCAATTGCGATCATCCATAGAAGTTTGTTAGGGAACACATACTTCATGAAGATTTCTTTTGCAGTTAACTCTTTCTCGTCTGATGCTTTATAGTCTGGCGGATAGTCATTTTTATATTCTTCGATTGGTGGTAAACCACAAGATTGTGGAGTATCACGCATCAAAGCAAAAGCAATGATTGCAACAATAATCGCTGCAAATGCAGGCATATAAAGAGCTGCGTGCCAGTCATTAAACCATGCCATACCCAGCATGAATAGTAGAGGAGGAATACCACCACCAACGTTATGCGCACAGTTCCAAACTGACACTATCCCACCACGTTCTTTTTGTGACCACCAGTGAACCATGGTACGACCACAAGGAGGCCAACCCATACCTTGGAACCAACCACATAGGAACAGCAGAACGAACATAACCATGATGCTGGATGTTGCCCATGGTACGAAGCCCATAAACAGCATGACTAGCGCAGCAAGTATTAAACCAGCAGGTAAGAATATCCGAGGGTTAGAGCGGTCTGAGACAGACCCCATGATGAATTTTGAAAAACCGTAAGCAATTGAGATCCCTGATAACGCAAAACCCAGATCCCCTTTGGAGAACCCTTGTTCTACAAGGTAAGGCATTGCTAATGCGAAGTTTTTTCTGACTAGGTAGTATGCTGCATAGCCAAAGAAAATTCCCATGAAAATTTGCCAGCGAAGACGTCGATAGACAGGATCTATCTTCTCAGCTGGCAGCCTCGGTGCATGAGGTGCTGGTTTAAAAATGCTTAACATATAGCCTCCGATGGCATGTTAACAGTTATTAGCTCGTTGCTTTAGTCAACAATTTATATTGGTAAAGGCGAGCGTTTATTATTTATTAAGTAGCAAAAACGAAAATATTTAATTTCTTTAATGCGCACTTACTTTCAATAGTGCACTTATGATACTCATAAAAAAACAGGTTATCTGTAATCAAGCGCACAAATATTGCTTTTTATGAAGAGCTGCATAGTAAATGTTATTTTACGATGAAAAGAAACTAGGTTATTCGAGTTTTTTGTGATGAATGTCACGATTTTGTTCTTTTTATGGTCTATTTTGACACAATTGCTTTCGTTTTTGTTCCTTATCAAACATCGCTAACATTTCTTGTCTATAGTTAGTTATAGATTATAAAAAAGAAACTACACTTATAGTGGTTATAGAATGTTTAATTATGTGAGGAATGCGACATGAAAGGCTCATCTGTGGCTGAAACGGATGTCATCATTATCGGTGGTGGCGCAACAGGTGCAGGTGTTGCTCGAGACTGCGCCCGTAGAGGTTTAAAAGCTGTTTTACTCGAGAGGCATGATATTGCTACTGGTGCAACAGGGCGTAACCATGGCTTGTTGCATAGTGGTGCTCGCTACGCAGTAACAGATAGCGAATCAGCAAGAGAATGTATCGAAGAAAATAAAATCCTAAAAAGAATTGCACATCATTGCGTTGAAAAGACTGATGGCTTATTTATTACTTTGCCTGAAGACTCCCTTGAATATCAACAACAATTTATTAAGGCTTGCCAAGCTGCGGGGATTGATGCTAATGCGATTGATCCTGCGGAAGCCATTCGACTTGAACCTTCTGTTAACCCACATTTGATTGGGGCTGTACGCGTTCCTGATGGAACCGTTGATCCATTTCGTTTAACAGCAGCAAATATGTTAGATGCACGCGAACATGGTGCAAAAGTATTAACCTATCATGAAGTGATTGGCTTAATCCGTGATGGTGACAAAGTTCGTGGTGTCACTGTTTATGATCATCAAGCTAAAAAACAGTACGATATTCATGCTGAAATAGTGGTCAATACGGGCGGGATCTGGGGACAGAAAATCGCAGAATATGCAGATTTAAAAATCAAAATGTTCCCCGCTAAAGGGGCTTTATTAATCCTTGGACACCGTTTAAATAACATGGTGATCAACCGCTGCCGTAAACCTGCCGATGCGGATATCTTAGTACCAGGAGATACCATTTCATTAATCGGAACGACCTCTACACATATTGAATATGACCAAATTGACAATATGTGTGTCACGCCAGAAGAAGTGGACATTTTAATTCGTGAAGGTTCCATGTTGTCACCAGCACTTGCTACAACACGTATTTTACGTGCTTATGCGGGTGTGAGGCCGTTGGTGGCGAGTGATGATGATCCATCAGGGCGTAATGTTAGCCGTGGTATTGTATTACTTGACCATGCTAAACGTGATGGACTTGAAAACTTTATTACGATTACTGGTGGTAAGTTAATGACTTATCGCTTGATGGCTGAATGGGCGACAGACAAAGTCTGTGAAAAATTGGGACACACAGCAAAATGTACCACAGCAGAGGCTCCATTGCCTGGCTCACAACATAGTGCAGAAGAAGCATTGCGCAATGTTGTGTCAATTCCTGCTCCAATTCGTGGCTCTGCGGTTTACCGCCATGGGGATCGTGCAACTGAGATCTTAAGTGCAGATAGATTAGATAAAAGCTTAGTGTGTGAATGTGAAGCTGTTACGGCTGGTGAAGTACGTTATGCAGTTAACTCACTGACAGTCAATAATTTATTGGATTTAAGACGCCGTACTCGTGTAGGAATGGGAACGTGTCAAGGCGAGCTTTGTGCTTGCCGTGCCGCGGGTTTATTAAATCGTTTTAATGTCACAACACCTCATGAAACTGAAAATCAATTAGCACACTTTTTGAACGAACGTTGGAAAGGTGTCAGACCCATTGCGTGGGGGAATGCATTGCGTGAAAGTGAATTCACCAGTTGGGTTTATCACGGGCTGTGTGGCATGAATGAAAAAACCTTAGGTAAAGCGTCTGAGGAGGCTGAAAATGAAATATGATGCGGTTGTTATGGGAGGCGGCTTAGCTGGCCTTATCTGCGGTATTCGCCTAACTCAATCCGGCTTATCTTGTGCCATTGTTAGCGCTGGGCAAAATGCGTTGCATTTCTCTTCAGGTTCATTCGATTTATTAACACATTTACCTAATGGTCAACGTGTAGAAAAACCGCTCAATGCTTTAGAGAAATTGAGTGAGTTATCACCAATGCATCCTTATAGCCGATTAGGCAAACTTTCAGTCATTAAATTAACACATCTTGCTGAATCATTATTGCAGCAAAGTGGGCTGAAATTAAAAGGTTCTAGTGATGAAAATCACGACCGAATTACCCCGATGGGACATAAACGTCTAACATGGCTTAGCCCTGATTGTGTGCCGACAGTGAATTTACACCATAAAATGAAATTCGGTAAAATTGCGGTGGTTGGCATTGAGGGTTTTCTGGATTTTCAGCCACAATTAGTTGCAGATGAATTAAAACGCGAAGGTCTTCATACCGAAGCACATTATGTGCATTTACCGCTGCTTGACCGTTTAAGAGAAAACCCAAGTGAATTTAGGGCGATTAATATTGCTCGCTGGTTAGATAGACCTGAAAACATGCCGCAAATAGTAGAAGAAATCAGTCCGTTAGTTGCTGATGCTGATACTATTTTTATGCCAGCTTGTATCGGCTTAGATAATGAAACTCCTTTCCTTGAGCTACAAAAACAGCTTGGTAAGACAATCTATCTTCTTCCAACATTACCACCTTCATTATTAGGTATTCGTTTACATGAAACGTTACTACGTCAATTCCGACGCCAAGGTGGGATCTTAATGCCTGGTGATAAAGTCACTTCTGTGAATTGTGTAGGTTCTCGTATTGAGTCGGTGAATACTCGTAATCATGGAAACATTGCACTTAAGGCATCACAATTTGTTCTCGCAACAGGAAGCTTCTTCAATAATGGTTTAGTTGCGGAGTTTGATCGTGTTTATGAACCACTGATGAATTTAGATTTATGTGATATTCCGCCACGAGCACAGTGGACGAATACCGAATTCTTTGCATCACAGCCATACATGAGCTTTGGTGTACAAACAGATTCTCAATTACGCGCACAAAAAGATGGGCAAACCATCGAAAATCTTTATGTTGCGGGTGCGGTATTAGGGGGATTTGATCCTTTAACTGAAGGATGTGGTGCAGGTGTGTCATTGATTAGTGGACTGCATGCGGCAGGTGAAATTATCGGTTATTTCGAGCAACACAAAGCCGAGCAGGTGGAGGTAACACAATGAGTATTCAGGATTCGAGTTTTGAAAGTTGTATCAAATGTACTGTTTGTACAACTTATTGCCCTGTTGCAAAGGTGAATCCACTTTATCCTGGTCCAAAACAAGCCGGCCCTGATGGTGAACGCCTACGCTTAAAAGATCCGATGCTATATGATGACGCATTAAAATATTGCACAAACTGTAAGCGTTGTGAGGTGGCTTGCCCATCGGATGTTAAAATTGGTGATATCATTGCACGCGCTCGTAATAGCTATAGCCAGCAAAAACCGAAGATACGTGATGCAATATTAAGTCACACTGATTTAATGGGGACATTATCAACTCCATTTGCACCTGTTGTGAACACAATTACAGGGCTGAAACCTGTACGCCAAATTTTAGATAAAGCTTTAAAAATTGACCATCGCCGTGAGTTACCAAAATACTCATTTGGGACTTTCCGCCGTTGGTATGCAAAACAAGCCGCAGAACAACAAAAATTCTCAGAACAAGTGGCCTTTTTCCATGGTTGCTATGTGAACTATAACCACCCACAACTAGGTAAAGACTTAATTAAAGTATTTAACGGCATGGGTATTGGTGTACAACTGCTCAAAAGAGAGAAGTGCTGTGGTGTTGCATTAATTGCTAATGGTTTTATGAAGCAAGCAAAACGCCAAGCAAATGTGAACTTAGAATCGTTGCAAGAAACGATTCTTGAAAAACACATTCCTGTTGTCGCAACGTCTTCAACTTGTACCTTTACAATCCGTGATGAATACACACATGTGCTTGATGTTGATACCTCTGATTTGCGCGATAACATTGAGTTAGCTACGCGTTATATTTACCGTTTATTAGAGCAAGGCCGTGAGCTAAAACTCAAACATACACCAATCAAAGTGGCATACCATACGCCTTGTCACATGGAAAAAATGGGTTGGACTTCTTACACACTGGAATTGATTAAACGTATCCCAGGTGTTGAATTAATTGTTCTTGATTCACAATGTTGCGGTATTGCCGGAACTTATGGATTCAAAAAAGAAAATTATGAAGTTGCTCAAGGTATTGGTGCTGGATTATTCCGACAAATTGAAGAAAGTGGTGCAGATATTGTGATCACTGATTGTGAAACATGTAAATGGCAAATAGAGATGTCGACCAGTAAAAAATGTGAGCATCCAATCAGCTTATTAGCCAAAGCATTGTAATTAATTCATCTTTAATGAAGAAAGGGCATAATTAGTGAATTCTAATAACTATATCTTAAAACATCGGTAATAGGGATTTAACGCTACAGTTAACCCTTTGGGGGGTAGAACTCTGACCTACCTCCCTTTTTTATTTCATTTTTCCTCGTTTTTCTATTCATCCATATCGTTTATAGTGTTTGGCTATTTTTTCCTTAAACCAATAATAAATGTTGTGGATTTTGCATGCTTAACACCCATTTTCCTCTAAAACTTAGAAAATTATCCCCTAACGACAAATCATTTTTCTTTCAGCTTTATAATAACTTAGACGTTTTACGCTTTATTTCTAATCCTAAAACAGAAAATGAGATTTTAGCCGCATTTGAGAGCCGATTACCTGTTTGGCATTTAAATGCAGACCATTGGCTATGCTTGGTAATTGAAAATGAACTAACAGGGCAGTCGCTTGGCTTAATTGGGTTTTGTTTATCAATTGAAACACAATACCGGGTTGGAGAGATTAGCTACATGATTGATCCGCAATTTTCAGGAAAAGGCATTGCGACTAGAGCACTTAATATGCTGTTATCAATGCAGGAATATGCGCAAATTCGTTCATTTATGGCTGTGGTGGTTGATGGAAATATTGCTTCGGAAAAAGTATTAATCAATAACGGTTTTACACAACAAAAGATCATTGTCGAGAATTATGAAATTAATGGGTTTCGTTATGATGATATCTGTTATGAATTAATGCGTTAATGTTATTGGTTAAGTATAAAAATCGTTATATGGCGGGCTATTGATTAACCCAAGTCACATACTTGCGTATGCGCCTTGGGATGACATTGTTTATGAGTGGTTGTAAGTGAATACTCGCTATTAAATTGCTTTTTGTAATGTTTCTAACATTAAAAATACAGACATTCCACCCGGATCTGCATGACCGATGCTACGTTCACCCAGATAACTTGCTCGACCTTTACGTGCTTGCATTGGAATGGTTGACTCCACACCTTGTTTTGCTGCATCAACAGCGATAGCAATGGCATCATTCAGGGGCAAAGAAGCATTGTTTTCTAATGCTTCACTAACTGGCCACCAAACATCACACATTGTTTTATCATTAGGCTCTGCTTTACCTCGAGAAACAACACCATCTGTACCTGCTTTGATGAGTTCAGCTAAATCTGCAACACTGAGAGATTCTTTGTTAGCCGCATTTTGCGCCGCTTTAATAAAGAAAGTACCGAATAATGGTCCACTCGCCCCACCAACACTGGAAAGTAGTGTCATTCCTGTCGTTTTCAGGAGTGTTGCAATGTCTTTATCTTCGACAGAAGGCAGTTTTTCAGCAACTTTTTGAAACCCTCGATTCATGTTAAGACCATGGTCACCATCACCAATTGCAGTATCCAATTCCGTGAGTTTGTCTTGTTCACGAGCAAAAGTTTGCGAACACTGTATTAACCAATTGTAGAGCTGTTTTTGTGTCAAATTCATGCTGATAACTCCTTATCGAGCCTTTCAATAACTAGTTTAATTACATTTTCCAGCGTAAAGCGGGTGTATTGACTGGCTCATCCCATAGCATTAATGCTTCATCATCAACTTTTAGTAAGGTTATTGATATGCCTTGCATATCAAGCGCAGTACAGAATGATCCAACCAAGTTGCGTTCTATGGTTAGTCCAAAATTGGCGCAGCATGCTTGTAAGCGATTATATACTGCATAAAGTTCGGAGAGAGGTGTTGCTCCTAGGTTGTTCACAAGAGCAATAACGCGATCGCCTTTTTGTAATGGTTCTTTGGTCTGTTTCTGTTCTAGCCAAGCACCATTTTCATGATCCCAAGCACGGATCTGACGTTCATAATGACCATTTTCGATCAGTGTTTCGAACATTTGATCGACCGTTTCATCTAAATTGAGGAAGTTGCGACGTTCAATACCGGGTTCACCATGAATACCGACCCCAAATTCCATTTCATTATCAGGTAATTCAAAGGATGGTTTTCCAGCGGCGGGCACGGTACACGCATGTAAAGCAACACCTAAACTGTAGCCATTGTTATTTGTTTTATGGCCCAATTCGACAAGTTGTTCAAGGGTGTAGCCTTTGGTTGCAGCTGCTCCAAGGATTTTTTCCATCAATACCGTATTGGCAACACCACGGCGACCGGCGGTATATAAGCTATCTTTTACTGCAACATCATCATCGACAAGAACGGTTGCAACTTTAGTTCCTGCATCATGCAATAATTCGGCTGCGGTCTCAAAATTGAGCACATCTCCAGTGTAGTTTTTGATGATCATGAGTACACCTTCACCGGAATCAATGGCCATTGCACATTCCATCATCTGGTCAGGTGTTGGTGAAGTAAACATCTCACCAGGGCAAGCGCCATCAAGCATACCGTAACCGATATAACCGCTATGCATAGGTTCATGACCACTGCCGCCGCCAGATAATAGCCCAACTTTACCTTTTATTGGGGTATCTTTGTGGACCAAGTAAGTTGGATCGATATTTAAACGTAATTCAGGGTGAGCGGCGACTAAGCCTTGATTGACTTCACAGATAATATTTTCAACACGGTTAATCAGTTTTTTCATCTTACGGGCTCCAGAAGATAGAGGTCGATGGTTATCTCTGTTCGTTTGTGTTCTTTTTTGTTTTTAATCGAAAGTAAAATGGCAAAAATGATTTCGATTATGCAATCAGACTATCATGATTGGTGAAATATTGATGAAGTGAACCTGCAAAATGAGAGTTAGATCAGTAATTTTCAGGCAAAATCACAAAGGTATGAGAAAATCACTTTTATCTCATAATGGCAATGAATTAACCTTATAATGGTTTTTCTCCACCATATTAGCTGCCAAAGTTATAAAGTACATTGCAACTTGTTAGTTTACTTGAATTTTATTTTCTAATTGCTCAGCAATTTCTTGAGAGAGATGATTTAAAATATCGATATCTTTTGGTTTATATTGAAGTGCAATTTCCATCGCACTAGCAGGTGGAAACCCTTCTTTTTCTGTCAAGATCTGATGCTGAGGAAGTTTGGCTCTTAATGGGAGCAAGCTTACGCCTAATCCATCAGTAATTGCACTTTGGATCCCAGCAAGGCTACTGCATGTATAGGTAATGTGCCATGCGCGCTGAGCTCTATCTAATAAATTAAACATATCAGTACGATATAAACCATTTTCAGGGAAAACAATCAATGGTACAGAATCTTGCTTGCTAATACATAATTGTTGGCTACCTAACCAGCACAAAGGCTCAGGCCAATGATAGGCACTCTTAAATTCCCCTTTTTTTTGCTTCACAATAATTAAATCTAATTCACCATTTTGATAGCGCTGCTGTAATTGACGACTGAGCCCACTAGTGACTTCTAAGCGAATATTTGGGTGGTTTTGCATAAATTTTGCCAGTATTGGGGTAATAATATCGCTTGCTAAGTCTTCTGGAAATCCTAAGCGCACTATTCTGACAATGGCATTTCCAGAAACTCGAGTAAAAAAACTATCATTCAATGATAATATTTTTTTGGCATAACTCAGGAGTATTTCCCCTGTCTCGGTAAGCGTTAATCGACGGTGACCTCGAATGAATAATGGTTGACCAACTAAACTTTCTAGACGTTGAATTTGTTGACTTAATGTCGACTGTGTTGAATTGAGTAATTCAGACGCAAGAGTCATATTTTCGGTTTGTGCGACTGTAACAAACGCTTTTAATAAGACAAAATTAAGCAAAGTATTCATTTTTTTAATGTCAGAAATTAAATTATTTAATTTATAAATAGCATGTTTTTTCTGTAGATTAAATAGTCTTACTAAGGGGGTTGATAATGGGAAAAAGATATACGCCGGCAAAATGGGTATTCTATATCATTAGTATTCTTGCTATTTCATCACTATTTATGGTTAAAGTTATGGCTCAATCAAATTCAAATCCGTTGCTTCAAGCCGCAGAGGAAGGTCAACTAACCAGAGTTCAGCAACTTGTTGAACAAGGTGCGGATATAGAAAAACGTGATATTCGCTTACGCACACCATTATTAGCTGCAACACATAATAATCAAATTGATGTCGCGCGTTATTTGATAGAAAACGGTGCGGATGTTAATGCGAAAGATGCTATACAAGATTCTGCTTATCTCTATGCTGGTGCACGTGGATTGCAAGAAATTCTTGAATTGACATTAAGTCATGGTGCCGATCTAAAAAGTGTTAATCGTTATGGTGGTACAGCATTAATTCCCGCAGCAGAACGTGGGCATATTAAAACAGTGGAAACATTAATTGATGCAGGTGTTGATGTTAACCATGTTAATCGACTAGGTTGGACTGCATTAATAGAAGCGATTGTCTTAGGTGATGGTAGTGATAAATATGCTCAAATAGTGACATTATTAATTCATGGTGGAGCGGATGTTAATTTAGCAGACAGCAAAGGAATAACGCCATTGACACTGGCAAAAAATAAAGGTTACACCAATTTAGTTAATATTCTTGAAAAGGCAGGCGCTAAATAATGTCTGACAAAAAATTTATTGAGCAAGCTATTCAACTTGCAAAACAGAATATTGATGCTGGCGGTAGGCCATTTGGTGCTGTTGTCGTTAAAAATGATAAAGTGATTGCGACGGGCGTTAATCAGATGTTAGAGCTGAGTGACCCGACTGCGCATGCTGAATTACTGGCCTTGAGAGAAGCTGGGCGCATATTAGGTAATGTTAAATTAAACGATTGTGTGGTTTATGCCAGTGGGCAGCCATGTCCTATGTGTTTAGCTGCAATGCGTATGTCAGGAATTACGAGAATTGTTTACGCCTATTCCAATGATGATGCAGAGGCATATGGGTTGTCGACGGCGAGCATAGCAAGCATATTGAGAGAAGAACCTCAAAACCAACCTGGCCTTGACTTTATTCAATTAAAGCCTGATGAACAACAAATGCCATTACTATATCAATATTGGGTTAATTGCGAATCAACATCAAGCAAGTCAAGTTAACAGGGTTTTACTTGGCAAATTTGCCCTATTTATTGTGTTAAAGAAGATAACTGCCCTCTGATTAAATTTGTGTCGCAGAGTTGTGGCAGTTATCTTTCAATAGATTATTGCTTTCTAAAGCGGCTTAATTGTTATGTTAAGCCATTAAAAAGATGTCGTTAATATTGATTAACCAGTTGTTGTTCTGGTTTACCAGTAAAGAAATATTTCAAAATGAAATTAAGTAAAATTCCATAAGCTGGTAAGAAAAATAACATGCAAATTAATAGCTTAAAAGTGTAATCAACTAATGCAATTTCAACCCAGTTTGCGGCCATAAAAGGGTCGCTACTACGGTAGAAGGCAATAAAGAAAAACGCGATAGTATCAATTAAATTACCAAAGAACATGGCACAAGCAGGTGCAACATACCAATGTCTTTTTTGACGTAACCGATTGAATACACTGACATCCAATATTTGTCCCAATACATAAGCCATAAAACTGGCGGCAGCAATACGTGCAACAAACATGTTAAATTCGGTTAATGAAGCAAAGCCTTGCCATTCGCCTTGAAAAAATAGCGCAGAAATAACGTATGACACTAGCAGCGCAGGTAGCATTACCGCACTAATAATGCGACGTGCAAGTGGTGCGCCATAAATACGGACTGTTAAGTCAGTGGCTAAGAAAATAAAAGGGAAGGTAAACGCGCCCCATGTGGTATGAAAACCGAAAATATTAATCGGCAGCTGCACAAGGTAGTTACTAGAAGTAATAATTAAAAGATGAAATAAAGACAGCCAAATTAACGCAGTGGCTCGTTGCTGCGAAGTTAAAGTCAACATATTGTACCTTTTTACGTAACAATGGGGTGAGGGAACCCATAAAAAACATCACTTAATGTGAAGAAGAGCGCATCATACGCTTGTTGCGCAACAAAAGCAAAACTGTTCAATCAAGTTGGCATTTTTATTATATAATAGGGCTATTATTTATTTCTTAGAAAAATTATTATGTCTGACTTATTCTCAAATCCCACAAAAACATTGGATACTTTAGGTCTACGTTGCCCTGAACCTGTGATGTTAGTCCGTAAAACTGTCCGCGGTATGAATGTTGGTGAAACATTACTGATTGTCGCTGATGATCCTGCGACAACACGTGATATTCCAAGCTTTTGTCGTTTTATGGAGCACGATTTATTAGCCGCAGAAACAGAACAAGCACCATATCGTTATTTATTGCGCAAAAAATAACCATTTTCCTATAGCCTATAGTAAAATGGGATATTCAAGCGTTATCTAATCTAGTTTGCTTGGTGAAATAGGGTATTTCTATGGTAGCTTTTAGCCATATAAATATTGACTTGTTTTTCATATACAGTGACGAGATAGTGACGCTTTATTTTTCTAGAAATAATTGTAGTTAATCAAGTTTTTTCACAAATGATACATTTTTCATAATTATAAAAAATAATATTACTATTTTACGTATTCTAATTAATGCTATCTGGATAAAAATAAAATTTACTTTATTTAGTTTGATAACTCTCATTTAAAGGTGATAATTAAATTATCACTGCTTAATAGCTTCAATCATTATTTTAATTTCATTAATTTATATTTTTATATAAAAAAACAATGCATTAAATTTTTAACGGTGAGTTAAGGATAATTTATTAGTATGGAAATAGATAAAAATATTTGAAAATATTATTATATTGTATTAATAATTAAAAGGCAGTTCTGTTAATTATTGTATTCTTAAGGTAAAGGATTCGTTTGTTATGAATAATAAGATCAAACATGGCTTACCAAATAATGAAAATAAAAATAATCACTACTGCAATTGTAATCAAGAAATAATAGATTCTTTGAATAACTACCTTAATAAACATCCAGAGTGTACTATTTATCAACATTCGTTAATGAGTAGCCTAATCGCAGGTGTTTATGAGAGTGATGTGACTATCGCAGATTTATTGAAACATGGTGATTTTGGATTAGGTACTTTTAATCATCTTGATGGTGAACTTGTTGTTTTTGATAGTAATGTATTTCAATTGCGCTCTGATGGTAGCGCACGTGAAGCTAATCATTCTCAGCAATCACCTTTTGCAGTCATGACTTTCTTTACGCCTGATATTGAACATCATTTTTCTGAGAGTGTAACGGAACAAGAAGTACATGATACAATCAATCGTTATATTCCCTCTGATAATCTTTTTTGTGCAATTAAAATTGAAGGGGAATTTGAATTAGTTAAAACGCGTACAGTTCCTCGTCAAGAACCACCTTACCTTCCTATGTTGGAAGCAATAGCAAATCAGCCTATTTTTACGTTTCATAATGAAGTCGGTCTTATTGTAGGCTTTCGTTCACCACAATTTACACAAGGCATTAATGTTGCTGGATTCCATGAACACTATATTAATCAGCAGCGTAAAGGCGGAGGCCATATTCTTGACTATAAATTAAAAAAAGGAACGCTACAAATTGGTGTTATTTCACGCCTTACTATTGATTTACCTCACCAGTCGACATTCCTAGAAGCTAACCTGATGCCTGATGATCTTCATCAGGCAATAAAACAAGCTGAAAATTGATAACTGAAGATTTTCACACAAGTCATAAAAATCAATTTGAATAATTTGAAGTCAAGATCCTAGAATAGATTTCATCATAAAAAAAGTACCCATCAAGTTAGATGAAAAATAGTAAACTTTAGGGTACGGTTTTAAAGTAAGAACAGTATATTAGAGACTATTTAAGTGAAAGCGTGACTTTTGATGTATTTGTTAATCTAAGTTAACCAAGTACTATTTTGTCTTTACCGCATTGGGTAACTTCACTGCTAATAATCGCACAGCATTTGCTGTTACAAGGGCTGTCGCGCCTGAGTCAGCCAATACCGCAACCCATAATCCTGTGATACCTAATAAACTTGTCACTAAAAAGACAGCCTTAAGCCCTAATGCAATACTGATATTTTCGCGAATAATTTTACGGGTTGCTCTTGATAACACGATGATTTCAGGCAAACCAGTTAGTCGGTTATGCGTTAAAGCGGCATCCGCTGTTTCGAGTGCAACATCTGTGCCGCTGCCCATTGCAACACCAATACTTGAAGCCTTCATTGCTGGAGCATCATTAATACCATCACCGACCATCATGGTGTTATGGTGGCGATTTAGCTCACCAACCGCGGTGACTTTATCTTCTGGTAATAATCCTGCGCGATACTCCATTCCTAACTGATCCGCAATGGCACTCGCAGCACGTGGATTATCGCCAGTCAACATGACAGCATTAACATGTAATTTTTTGAGCATGCTGATAGCTTCAATCGCATCAGGGCGCAGTGTATCTTGTAGCGCGATTAATCCGATAACTTGGTTATCTTTTAGTGTGACAACGACTGTTTTACCTTCAGCTTCAAGTTGTTCTACTTTATTTTGCCATTCTGTATTGAGCGGAACCTCTAAACGACTTGGTGAGCTGACAAGGATATGATTATCATTAAGATAACCTTCAACCCCTTTACCTGCTAAAGCCCTACGGCTATGTGCTTCAATGACAGCAATAGATAATGATTCTGCATGGTTAACAACTGCTTTGGCTAATGGATGGTGAGAACCTGCTTCCACGGCGGCTGTCATTTGCACTAATTCACTTTCAGTCACCCCAGCGACGGGCACTAAATTTGTAACATGCGGTTTTCCTTCAGTTAGTGTGCCTGTTTTATCAAGTGCAATTGTGGTGATAGTGCCTAATTGTTCAAGTGCAGCACCACCTTTAATCAGGGCACCACGTCGCGTTGCAGTAGCAAGTGCTGATGTAATTGCCGCAGGTGTTGATATCACTAAAGCACAAGGGCAACCAATTAATAACAAGGTTAATCCGCGATAGATCCAAGTTTCCCAAGAAGCATCAAAGAAAATAGGCGGAACAACCACAACCAGCGCTGAAAATAGCATGATCAGCGGAGTATAAATTCGGCTGAAACTATCAATAAAACGCTCAATTGGTGCTCTACGCTCTTCTGCTTCTTCAATTAATTGCAAAATACGGTCAATAGCACTTTGACCTTGCTCAGAAACCACTTTCATTTGCACTGTGCGATCAATCGATAAGCAACCTGCTGCCACTTTTTCACCAATATTGCGCTCAACGGGAACTGATTCACCAGTTAATGAGCTTTCATCAAAGCTGGCAAAACCAGAGACGAGCTCGGCATCTGTTGGCAAACGCCCGCCTGGCGCGATTTCAATAATATCGCCTGGGCGTAATTGCGAAACAGAAACGGTCGTTTTTTGTCCATCTCGAATTAAAACGGCTTCTTCAGGAACTAATGCCATTAAAGCACTAACTCCTCGGCGGGCACGGCCTGCGGAGTATGATTCAAGCATCTCTCCGAGCATAAACAGCAATATGACCATGGCTGCTTCTTCAGTTGCCTGAATAAAAATGGCACCAACAGCTGCAACGGTCATTAAGGTTTCAATTGCAAAAGGTGTTCCCGTTCTAATTAAACGCAGCGATTTTCGAGCGATTGGATAAAGACCAACTAGCGTTGTTGCAATAAAAGCAATATTACCTAATTTGGGGTTTACTGCTTCGATACACCAACTAATTACCATTAAAATCGCTAAAAAGATAACGGGTTTGGCATCATTAAGTAGACTTGGTGGAGTCGTGCTTGAAGAGGTATTATTATGACCAACATCTTGCAGTTCATAGCCTGCTTCTTCAACAGTTGAGCGTACAATAACACTAATATCAGTATCCGAATCTACAACCAATTTTTCAGTTGCAAACAATACCTTAACTTGTTTTACCTCCGTAATTTGTTTGATTGCGTTTTCAATCTTACGAGCACAACTTGGGCAGTCCATTCCCCGAATAATCCAGCTAAAACGTTGCTTTGCTGTTTGCTCAGGTGTGACATCATTTTCCATATTATGTGATGCACCGCAGCTATCACCATGCTGGTGGTTATGGCCTGTATGCGAATGGTCATGACCATGTGGTTCTGATGTACAGCAATTCTCTTTGTGGGATATATTATCTCTTTCAGTATGCTGACCGACTTTTTGGTGCTCATCATTATGTAAGTGAGCACTTACAATATCGTTGATTTTTATTTTTTTAGATGAGCTGTCATGGCCAGAGCAACAAGGTTTTGTCTGCTTGTTTGTTTCTTTATGTGTATGTGAGTGCATATATGCCCCCTAATCAAAATCAAATAACCTGTCATACTTCAAGCTGCTTGAAAAAGAGCCCACCCATTTTTCATGGCATGCTGATGATATAACTTTAGGTATAAGGAATATTGATAAGTCTATACTTTGGAGTCTACTCCAGAGTCAAACTAAAATAGGGGAGCCAATTGATAAAAAATGCTATTTGAGAATTTTATCAATTGGCGCGATTGGATTATTACAGGTAAATTGCTCGGATAATAAAGAATTGTCCAAGAAAATAAAGCGTTGCAACAACGGCGGTTGAGGCTTTAAATGGAAAACGGAAACGTGCGATAAGCCAAGTACAGTTAGAGATAAACAATAAAAATGCCCCAACCATAATTGAAAAATTATAATCTCGACCAAGACCAAAGAATTGATCACCTGCTACCCATGCCATAATCATGCTCATAATGAGTAAAGCAAAAACAATGGATTGTAGACTCTCAAGTTTTGTCCAGATGAAGATTAACGTCACGGCTGCAATAACCAACGGTATTGGTAACCAAGGTAGATATAAGCTGAAGTTGAACTGCATGCCAAAACTGATCGCATAAAGCAGGTAGCTGACAAACATCAGTACTGCATATGTAAGTAAGCGCTCACTTGATAGCATTTTTACCATATCGGCAATTAAAGATAAGGCGAGACCTGCGAGGATTAAATAGCCTTCAACAGTTAAAAACTCCGCATTCCAACCCCAAAGTAAGAGTAATAACAATGTAATTGGGCGAAATAACCAGCGTTGCCAATCTGGGCCGCGATAAGCTGCATCAACATATAACCAACCAGAAAAAAGTACTGCAAGGAATGGCCAACTAATCATAAACACATCCTTATAAAATCAAGTAAATGAAGTCACTATACTGATGTTCCTTCTCTATAAATAAGATAAACTATAATAATGATTCTTTTAAGTACAATGCTAAATTTATGAATAAGCCTATTCTATTAATTATTGTTCTCGCAATTATTGCAGTGCTAGCAACCAAACGTTTCTTTGATCAGCGCAAGCAAAATGAGATTAATGATAATGCTGTACCTACACAATATTCAGTGATTGTTGAAACTAAAAAGATTACCCTTACCCAAATATGCGTTCTCGTGAACGGGATGTTGTTTCACCAGAGACATTCCGCTATGAAATCTATTTTAAGCCATTAAATCATGCGGATATCATCAAAGTTATTGTAAATGAGACAGAATATCGTTCCATTGATGAAGGTAGTCAGGGAATACTTCATATGCAAGGAACGAGATTCATCCGTTTTGACCGCGACAAAGATCATTAAACAATTAAGGTTTTTGTTGAGTATCTTTCAAGGCTTGTTGCTGTTTTTTCTGCATTGCTAACATTTCAAAAACGCCAAAGAAGAAAATCCGAATTTGTAGCATTCTCGATAATTTTTCACCTTTTGCGAGGGTTGCTTTTAAGAAAATGGTTTGAAGCGCATGCATAAAAATCATGAATATCATCGCAACATCCATAAAATATTTCAAAGGCTTAGGAAATGGGTGGACTAAATTAAACACCATGAATGCCCACACAAAAATCATTAATATTCGTCCTGCATTAATCAGCATGGTTATTTCTCTCAATTGAATGGCGAATAAATAATCTATATGCAACTTGCCCTGCAATTTTTTCGCGATGAAGTTGCCAGTTCGTTGGAATGTTAGTTAGTGGTGACTCCGCCTCTGATTCAAGATATATCCAGCATTCATCGGCTAACCATTGGTTTTTCTCTAATAAATTAATGGTTTCATTGAGTAGGCCTTTGCGAAAAGGAGGATCAATAAAAACAACATCAAAAGCATTTCCAGCCTGATTTAATACCGACATGCTATTACCATTAATTATGGTCGCATTTTCAGCTTGTAGACGTGTTTTATTTTCAGAAAGAAGCTGCGCATTGTGCTTGTCTAACTCAATAAACGTCACACTATTAGCAAATCGAGAAAGTGCTTCAAAACCTAAAGAACCACTTCCAGCAAAGCAATCAAGGCAGTTAGCATCGCGAATAACGGGCATTAACCAATTAAATAGCGTTTCTTTTATTCTATCGGTTGTTGGGCGTAATCCTTCGCTGTCACGCACAGGCAATTTGCGGCCTCGCCACTTGCCGCCAATAATTCGTATTTGGCCTAGAGAGGCATTTTGTATTTTTTTTGCCATAATATCCATTACTGCTCAGTTTGACTGAATTTAAAAAATTAATTATCTCTATTGTAGCGCGTCATTTTCACAGTTTTAACTTAAAAATCAGATTAAATTTTAATGATTTTCTTTTCAGATATGTGTTGTAGCGCGATGAAATGATAGACTGCTGTAAAATTTATTACGATTTATGCATAACGATATGATTCAATTCTCTGAATGAATATACTTTATTCATTAAATGCTTAACTCATTTACCATTGATTTCTCATGAAGATAAGTTCTTGGCAATGAATTGAATTACAGCGAGAATCATTATAAGTGCCATATTTTTACCGCGAGGAGTGTAGTGGCTAATGGCTAAAGAAAAGAAAAAAGGCTTTTTTTCATGGTTAGGTTTTGGTCGTAAAGATGAAAGCCAAGCTCAGCAGCAAGAGGCAGAACAACAAAAATTAGATGCTGAAAAAGAAATAGAGCTCMAAAAACAAGCAGATGAAGCTGCGCAAAAAGCTGCGGAAGAAAAGGCCGCCGCAGAGCAAGCSGCTCAAGAACAAGCAGCACGTGAACGTGCCGAAGCACAACGTTTAGCGGAAGAAGAGGCCGAGCGCCAACGCCAAGCCGAAGTTGCCGCACAAAAAGCTGCGGAAGAAAAGGCCGCCGCAGAGCAAGCCGCACAAGAACAAGCAGCRCGTGAACAGGCTGAAGCGCAACGTTTAGCGGAAGAAGAGGCCGAGCGCCAACGCCAAGCCGAAGTGGCTGCGCAAAAAGCCGCGGAAGAAAAAGCCGCAGCAGAGCAAGCGGCTCAAGAACAAGCAGCGCGTGAACGTGCCGAAGCGCAACGTTTAGCGGAAGAAGACGTCGAGCGCCAACGTCAAGCTGAGGAACAAGCTCTGCTTGAAGCGCAAGAAATTGCAGCATTACGCGATGAAGTTTTTAATGAACAACAAGCAGAAGAAGTTGTGCAAGTTGAGCAAGAAAAGCCGAAAAAAGAAGGCTTTTTCAGCCGACTGAAAAAAGGTTTATTAAAAACTCGTCAAAATTTAGGTTCTGGTTTTCTTGGTTTATTCAAAGGCAAGAAAATTGATGATGATCTTTTCGAAGAGCTAGAAGAGCAATTATTAATTGCGGATGTTGGCGTTGAAACTACGCGTAAAATTATTAACAACCTGACAGCGCATGCTAGCCGCAAAGATCTAAAAAATGCTGAAGCATTATATGGTCGTTTACGGGAAGAAATGTCTGATATTTTAGTGGGAGTGGATAAACCGCTAGTCATTGAAGGCAAGAAACCCTATGTTATTCTTATGGTTGGCGTCAATGGTGTTGGTAAAACCACCACTATTGGTAAATTAGCTCGCCAATATCAATCAGAAGGCAAATCAGTGATGCTGGCAGCTGGGGATACTTTCCGTGCCGCAGCGGTAGAACAGCTACAAGTTTGGGGCGAGCGTAATCGTATTCCTGTTGTAGCGCAGCATACGGGCGCTGATCCCGCTTCTGTCATTTTTGATGCAATACAATCTGCTCAGGCAAAAGGTGTTGATGTATTAATTGCAGATACCGCAGGGCGTTTACAAAATAAAGCGCATTTGATGGAAGAGCTGAAAAAAATTGTTCGTGTGATGAAGAAATTGGATGAAGATGCACCACATGAAATTATGCTAACGTTAGATGCAAGCACTGGACAAAATGCTGTCAGTCAGGCAAAACTTTTTAATGAAGCCGTTGGTTTGACAGGTATCACATTGACAAAACTCGATGGTACAGCAAAAGGTGGTGTAATTTTCTCCATTGCTGATCAATTCGGTATTCCTATTCGTTATATCGGGATTGGTGAAGGTATTGAAGATTTACGTCCATTTAAAGCAGATGACTTTATCGAGGCTCTATTTTCCCGAGAGGAATAATTTTCGATGATTCGCTTTGAACACGTTAGTAAAGCTTATCGCGGCGGCCGGCAAGCCCTACAAGGTGTAGATTTTCATCTACAGCCTGCACAAATGGCCTTTTTAACAGGTCATTCTGGCGCCGGTAAAAGTACATTACTCAAACTCATTTGTGGGATTGAGCGCCCAAGTGCTGGTCACATATTCTTTAATGGTCATGATATTAGCCGTTTAAAAAATCGGGAGATCCCTTTTTTACGTCGGCAAATTGGCATGATCTTTCAAGATCATCACCTATTATTTGATCGTACCGTTTATGATAATGTTGCCATGCCTTTGATCATTGCGGGCGCAAGCTCTGAAGATATCCGCAGAAGAGTCTCCGCTGCCCTCGATAAAGTTGGCTTGCTAGATAAAGCGAAAAATTTACCAATCCAGTTATCAGGTGGGGAACAACAACGGGTAGGTATTGCGCGCGCAGTGGTCAATAAACCGACAATGTTACTTGCCGATGAACCAACTGGTAACTTAGATAGTGAGCTTTCCGAAGGGATTATGCGGCTATTTGAGGAATTTAACCGCGTTGGTGTGACTGTATTAATGGCAACCCATGATATTGCTTTGATAGAAAGACGTAACTACCGTGTGCTGACTTTGAGTGAAGGACGAATGATTGGAGGCCAACATGGCTAAAAGTGCTCGCAAAGGAAAGCCTGAACGTTCAATGAAGTCAAAAAGTAAAGCGCTGAAAGGCGGATGGCGTGAGCAGTGGCGTTATGCTTGGTTGAATACAATAGCCGATATGCTAAGGCAGCCACTTGCGACTTTTTTGACAATCATGGTTATCGCGATTTCACTTACTCTGCCAAGCCTTTGTTATATTGTATGGAAGAATGTCTCTCAGGCAGCAGAACAATGGTATCCAACACCTCAATTAACAGTTTACCTCGATAAATCCTTAGATGAGCAAGGTGGACAAGGTGTTGTAACACAATTGCAAGCACTTGATGGCGTTGAGCATGTGAATTACCTTTCTCGTGATCAAGCCATGAGTGAGTTCCGTAGTTGGTCTGGGTTTAGTACCGCACTCGATATGTTAGAAGAGAATCCATTGCCTGCGGTGGCTATCATTACACCTAAAATTGATTTTCAAAGCTCAGATGTGCTATCCACTTTGCGTGATAGAGTCAGCCAGGTTAATGGTATTGAAGAAGTCCGTATGGATGATAGCTGGTTTTCCCGTTTAGCGGCGTTAACTCAGTTGGTAGGGCAAGTCGCTTCTGTGATTGGCATTCTAATGATAGTTTCACTCTTTCTCGTGATTGGTAATAGTGTGCGATTAAATATATTCGCTCGTAGAGATACCATTAATGTCATGAAATTGATTGGTGCAACGGATGGCTTTATTATGCGGCCCTTCTTACATGGTGGGTTGCTGATGGGGGCCATTGGTGCAATTATTTCCCTTATCATGTCAGCATTATTAGTCTGGAAATTGTCGGATGTGGTGACTCAAGTTGCCAGCGTGTTTGGGACTCAATTCCGTATTGAAGGGCTGTTATGGGAAGAGTCGTTACTCATAATCTTAATTTCAGCCATGATTGGTTGGATTGCGGCTTGGCTGGCAACCGTTCAACATTTACGTCATTTCACGCCAGAATAACCTTTTATTTCATCGACATCAGTGATGGTGTCGATGAAAATTTAGGCAGATAGGAACTTCTTTTTTCAGAATTTGTCTGATATTTAGCATGTGTTTACTCATATAACTGTAATTTATTTAGCCTAATAAAACTGCTAATATACAGCTCATAGTTTCACTTAATACCACTGAATTAATCTCTTTTCGTTATATATCAAAGAGGATCTTAATGACCAAAGATATGCAATCATTAGCAGTTGTTCCACAAGGAAGTATTGAAGCCTATATGCGGGCAGCCAATGCTTACCCAATGCTTACCGCTGAGGAAGAAAAGGAACTTGCTGAGCGTCTGCATTACCATGGTGATCTTGATGCGGCAAAACAGCTGATTTTATCGCATTTACGTTTTGTTATTCATATTGCTCGTGGTTATGCTGGTTATGGTTTACCACAAGCAGATTTAATTCAGGAAGGGAATATCGGCTTAATGAAAGCGGTTCGTCGCTTTAATCCCGAAGTTGGTGTTCGTTTAGTCTCTTTTGCTGTTCATTGGATAAAAGCTGAGATCCATGAATATGTTTTACGTAATTGGCGTATTGTTAAAGTTGCTACGACAAAATCTCAGCGTAAGTTATTCTTTAATTTGAGAAAAAATAAAAACGTATTGTTTGGTTTAACCAAGACGAAGTTGACATGGTTGCTAAAGAGTTAGGCGTCAGCTCAAAAGATGTACGTGAAATGGAATCACGTATGGCTGCTCAAGATATGGCATTTGATATGTCTGACGACGATGATAATAGTGATTTTGGTCACCCTGTTGCGCCCGTATTATTTCTACAGGATAAATCTTCAGATTTTGCAGGTTCTATTGAGGATGATAACTGGGAAAATCATGCAACAGACCGCTTAACTGAGGCTTTAGAATCTCTTGATGAGCGAAGCCAAGATATTATTCGCGCACGTTGGCTTGATGATGATAATAAGGCAACTTTACAAGAATTGGCTGATAAATATGGTGTTTCTGCTGAGCGTGTACGCCAGCTTGAAAAAAATGCCATGAAAAAATTACGTTTGGCAATGGAAGAAGATGAGGATGAAGAAGAAGCCTATTAATGCTTTTATTTCCCTTTTGCCATTAATCATATAGTTCGGGTTAATAATTACCCGAACTATAACTATCAATTTCTACTAAACTAACGACTCATTTCCTGCTAATAAATATTAACTATTCCTGATATTAATACGCATTGTTCACTTAGTTTAGTTTTCAACGTTTAGCTACAATATAATTCCAATGGTAAACCATCAGGATCTGCAAAAAAGGTGAATCTTTTTTGTGTATAAGGATCAATTCTAGGTGCTTCGCAGCGAATACCATGTTGTTCTAAATCTGCAATAGATTGGTCAAGATCATCAACACAAAAAGCGAGGTGTCTTAGACCGCAGGCCTCTGGGTAACTCGGGCGAGCAGGCGATGTTGGAAAACTGAATAATTCAATTTGGTATATTCCATCTAGAGCAAGATCGGCTTTCCATGAATCTGATTCTGGCCGATAGTGCTCTTCAATCAACGTTAAGCCAAGAATGTCACAATAAAACTTTTTGCTAATAGTGTAATCTGAAGCAATAATCGCAATGTGATGAATTCGCTTTAATTTCATTATGATACCTATTCTTATGTCTGTTTTTCCCATTTATGGCTATTTGGTGCGACATGAAACCCACATGATGAGAGAAATAGCACCATAATCGTTTTATTTTCATCACTGATATTTTGTAAATTCATATTCCAATTATTAATGTGGGAATTTTGTCGGCAAATTTCTTCCACTAAATATAACCCGACGCCACGACGACGCGTAACTTCGCGCACGAAAAAATCAGAAATCATACCTTGCTGCTGCTCAATCCGAACTTTTGCAGCGCCCAGTAACCGACCATTAAAGCTTGCGGCATAAATATTTCCACCAGATTTTAACCATTGCTCAAGATGTTCTTGAGAGTGATTAGGCCAGATTTTGCTTAGATCAAGAATATGTTGATTGGTTAGATCACTTAAAGGTGTAATTGTCAGTCTCATGATACTTTGATTATTTCCTTATTTATTTCTCAGTTTAAATGATCAACAGAGTGACCTATAGCTAATTTTCGGTGGATAGAGAGAAAGATTTTGTCTTGCTTAATTTTCCGAGTTTAGCTCGGACGTATCGAAATTTAACTAGAATATAACACTAGCATTTACACAAAACCTACTCAATAACGTTAGTTTTTTATTCTGCCAATGATGTAATTACCTACCTTTTGGATTTGCTATTTAGCATATTTATCTTGTTTAATGTTCTGAAATATATAGTCTTATTGTCTATGTAATAAAATATCAGCCAGCATTGCTGAAAACAATAATAATCTACTATAAATCAAACACAAACACTCAGAACCATACAGATGGGGATGGCAGAATGAATAAAATAAATAAAGCATTATTAGCAGGATGTATTGCGATGGCATTCAGCCAATCTACATGGGCTAAAGAGATAAAAATAGCTGTAGTCGGCGCAATGTCTGGGCCAGTTGCTCAATATGGTGATATGGAATTCATGGGTGCCCGTCAGGCCGTTGCGGATATCAATGCTAAAGGCGGCATTAATGGTGATACGCTTGTTGCTGTTGAATATGATGATGCTTGTGATCCTAAACAAGCCGTTGCTGTTGCTAACAAAGTGATTAATGATGGAATGCGTTATGTTATTGGTCACTTGTGCTCATCTTCAACTCAGCCCGCATCAGATATCTATGAGGATGAAGGCATCATTATGATCACTCCGGCTGCAACTAATGCTGACTTAACGACGCGTGGATATCAATTGATCATGCGCACAACTGGTCTAGATTCAGATCAAGGACCAACCGCAGCAAAATACATTGTTGATGAAATCAAACCAAAACGTATCGCAGTTGTACATGATAAACAGCAATATGGCGAAGGTTTAGCGCGCTCTGTGCGTGAAAACCTGAATAAAGCCGGTGTAAAAGAAGTCATGTTTGAAGGTGTTACCGCCGGTGATAAAGATTTTTCAGCGCTAGTCGCTAAACTGAAAAAAGAGAATGTTGATTTTGTCTATTTTGGTGGTTATTACCCTGAAATGGGGCAAATTTTGCGTCAAGCAAAACAATCTGGCCTGAATATTCGTTTCATGGGACCTGAAGGCGTTGGTAACTCATCGTTATCAAATATTGCGGGTGATGCTTCTGAAGGAATGTTGGTAACACTTCCTAAACGTTATGACCAAGTTCCTGCCAACCAACCTATTGTTGATGCATTGAAAGCGAAGAAAGAAGATCCGACAGGACCTTTTGTTTGGACAACGTATGCTGCTATCCAATCTTTGGCAACAGCAATGGAGCGTACGCAAAGTCGTGAGCCAGAAGATCTCGCTAAAGATTTAAAATCTAGCCCAGTAGATACCGTGATGGGATCACTTTCATGGCTGCCTAATGGCGACCTAAAAGGATTTGAATTCGGTGTATTTGAATGGCATGCAGATGGAACATCAACAGCCGTTAAATAATAGATAATTATCTTTATATTGGGGCGTTTTTAGCTAGATAGTTAATAATCAATTTGGTCATTTGACAATTAACATATTGTATTTAATCAAAATAAATATTGGCTATCTAGCATCTTTAGCACCTAGATAAAATCTATCTGGGTATTTCCAGTTGTTGTTTTCTGGGAAAGATCGTATGAAAGGATAGTCCTATGTCAGACCAAATTCTCTATTTTATTCAGCAGCTCCTTAATGGTTTAACATTAGGAAGTACTTATGCATTGATTGCGATCGGCTATACCATGGTCTATGGCATTATTGGCATGATTAACTTTGCGCACGGGGAAGTTTACATGATTGGGAGCTATGTCTCCTTTATTGTGATTGCCGGGTTAATGATGTTAGGCATTGATATTGGGTGGATTTTGATTGCGGCGGCTTTTATTGCTGCTATTGTGGTTTCAAGCACGTATGGCTGGAGCATCGAACGCGTTGCTTATCGGCCCGTTCGTCATTCGAAAAGATTGATCGCACTGATCTCGGCGATCGGTATGTCGATTTTCTTACAAAACATGGTTAGCCTATCTCAAGGATCACGTGATCTGGCTTTACCTAGTTTGATCACCGGTCAGTGGGTTCTTGGTGAAAGTGATGGTTTTGAAGCGACGATCACTAAAATGCAGGTCACTATCTGGGTTGTCACTTTTCTTTCTATGCTGGCTTTAACGCTGTTTATTCGCTATTCCCGGATGGGAAGAGCCTGTAGAGCTTGTGCTGAAGATCTTAAAATGGCCAGTCTACTTGGTATAAATACCGATCGCGTTATCTCTTTAACCTTTGTGATTGGCGCAACTATGGCAGCTATTGCTGGTGTATTGCTCGGTCAATTCTATGGTGTGATAAATCCTTATATTGGCTTTATGGCAGGAATGAAAGCCTTTACAGCTGCCGTTTTAGGCGGAATTGGCAGCATTCCGGGAGCAATGTTAGGCGGTCTTATCTTAGGGGTTGCCGAAGCGATGACTTCTGCTTATTTAAGTACTGAATATAAAGATGTTGTTTCATTTTGTTTATTAATCGGTGTGTTATTGATCATGCCAACCGGCATTCTGGGGCGCCCGGAGGTCGAAAAAGTATGAGGAAAGATAATTGGATCAATGCCATTGTTGCTTCTATCACTTTTTTTATCCTTGCCATTTTTATGATGGGATTGCAGCTAACGCTTGATGGTACCAAGCTTATTGTAACCAGTGCTGATTCAGTTCGCTGGAACTGGATTATTGCTGGGATCGTCGTGATTTTTATTTTTCAATTAGTCAGACCATCATTGGCTCGAGTTTGGCAAGGTGCACCAAAGAAATCATGGGCGATACCCGATTTTGATGGTTCGACAACTAAGCAAAAAATTCTGGCAGTCGCTATCATTCTTGCTGCGATTATCTGGCCATTTATGGTTTCACGCGGCAGCGTTGATATTGCAACGTTGACACTGATTTATGTCATGCTGGGTCTTGGTTTAAATGTTGTGGTTGGGCTTTCAGGTTTATTAGTACTCGGTTATGCCGGTTTTTATGCTATTGGCGCTTACACCTTTGCATTATTAAATCACTATTATGGATTTGGTTTTTGGGAAAGCTTACCTATTGCTGGGCTAACGGCTGCACTTGCTGGTTTATTACTGGGATTTCCCGTTCTCCGGCTACGTGGAGATTATTTAGCCATTGTAACATTAGGGTTTGGTGAGATAGTCCGTATTTTATTGCTGAATAATACAGAAATTACGGGCGGTCCTAATGGCATTAGCCAGCTTCCAAAACCAACATTTTTTGGGCTAGAGTTCAGCAGAACTGCGAAAGATGGTTGGGATACTTTCCATAATTTCTTTGGGATTGCTTATAATCCAGGGGATCGCATTATTTTCCTCTATTTTGTTGCATTGTTACTGGTTGTCTTAACACTATTTATCATTAATCGCTTGTTACGCATGCCTTTAGGGCGAGCTTGGGAAGCTCTCAGAGAAGATGAGATTGCCTGTCGTTCTCTGGGTTTATCGCCAACACGCATTAAATTAACGGCTTTTACCATCAGTGCCGCTTTTGCCGGTTTTGCGGGAACATTATTTGCTGCTCGGCAAGGTTTTATCAGCCCCGAATCCTTCACATTTGCGGAATCTGCCTTTGTATTAGCGATTGTTGTTTTGGGGGGAATGGGTTCTCAAACATCAGTTATCTTAGCGGCAATTATTCTGGTTGTATCACGCGAAATGATGCGCGACCTAAATGCTTATAGCATGTTGCTACTGGGGGCATTGATGGTCTTGATGATGATTTGGCGACCACAAGGCTTGTTACCGATGAAACGTCGCCAGATGAAATTGAAAAGCGCGGAGCCACTGGAAAATAAAGGAGATAATGCATGAATGCAGCCGTAATGCCTTTATTGAAGGTGAAGGGTTTAACAATGCGTTTTGGCGGGTTATTAGCTGTCAATAATGTGGAATTAACATTAAATCAAGGTGAAATTGTTTCACTGATTGGCCCTAATGGTGCGGGTAAAACAACAATCTTTAACTGCCTGACGGGATTTTATAAGCCGACCAGCGGAGAAATTGTGTATCGTGATAAGCATTTAGAAGGCTTATCTGGTCAGGCGATTGCGCGTTTAGGTGTGATCCGTACTTTTCAACATGTTCGCTTATTTAAAGAAATGACGGTGATTGAAAATTTATTAGTGGCTCAACATCAGCATTTAAAAAGTGGCATTTTTTCTGGTTTACTAAAAACACCCGCCTTTCGACGCGCAGAAGCAGATGCGCAAGAACACGCTATAAAATGGCTTGAACGTGTTGATTTATTGCAGTTTGCTAATCGACAAGCGGGAAATTTAGCTTATGGTCAGCAGCGACGCTTAGAAATCGCGCGTTGCATGGTAACTCGTCCAGAAATTTTAATGCTTGATGAGCCAGCAGCAGGGCTAAATCCCAAAGAAACAAATGATCTTGATGAATTGATTGCGGAATTACGTTCTCATCATCAGGTTTCTGTATTACTGATTGAGCATGATATGAAATTGGTTATGGGCATTTCTGATAGAATTTATGTTGTTAACCAAGGTACACCACTTGCCAATGGGACCCCAGAGCAAATTCGCCAGCATCCTGATGTTATTAAAGCTTATTTGGGGGAGGCTTACTGATGTTAGAGTTCAAACAAGTTTCTGCCCATTATGGCAAAATCCAAGCATTACACCAAGTGAGCTTAAATATTCAAAAAGGGGAAATTGTCACGCTGATTGGTGCGAATGGTGCAGGTAAAACAACATTATTAAGTACACTTTGTGGTGATCCGCGAGCTTCTTCTGGTCAGATCCTCTATCGCGATGTTGATATTACTCAACTGCCAACGGCTAAAATAATGCGCGAAGATATTGCAATTGTTCCTGAAGGGCGACGTGTATTTTCCCGTATGACTGTTGAAGAAAATCTAGCGATGGGTGGTTTTTTTGCTAATCGCCAGCAATATCAAGAAAGAATTGAGCGCGTTTATACATTGTTTCCCCGTTTATATGAACGCCGCGCTCAGCGCTCGGGAACCATGTCGGGCGGAGAGCAGCAAATGTTGGCAATTGGTCGAGCACTGATGAGCCAGCCTGCATTGCTGCTATTGGATGAACCTTCTTTAGGTTTAGCACCAATCATTATTATGCAAATTTTTGAGACGATTTTGCAGCTACGCGATGAAGGTATGACAATATTCCTCGTAGAACAAAATGCAAATCAGGCCTTAAAATTAGCAGATAGAGGCTATGTGCTTGAAAATGGTCATATTGTCTTAGAAGATAGCGGAAAAGCCTTATTGGAGAATGAAGCGGTCCGTGATGCTTATTTAGGTGGTTAGTTATTTAGTCAATGAATAAAGAAAAAAGCCGTTTTTTGAAGTGACTTCATCAAGTTAGTCACTTTAGGGAATCGGCTTTTTTATTATCTGTATTATTTTCTACAAACCATATTATTCAGTTCGACATAAATGTCGATTTTAATAATGTCGACAAAATTACAATTATATCCAATTGATTTACATGATTATTTATTTGGCATGTATTGTGCATTCTTTGAATTTCTTTTCTTATCTTTTACTCCCTAGTTAGGGGAAAGGACTTCAAATGAAAAAAATCATCTCTGTGTGCCCATACTGCGGCGCGGGTTGTAAAATTAATCTTTGTGTCGAAAACGGTAGAATTATCAAAGCAGAAGGGGCAAATGGTGTCACCAACCAGGGACAGTTATGCTTAAAAGGATTATATGGCTGGGATTTTCTTTATGATAATAAATTACTAACAGCCAGATTAAATCAACCCATGATACGCAGAGAAAAGGGCGCACCATTTGAAGTCGTAAGTTGGGATGAGGCAATTAGTTACACCGCAAGTAAACTGAAAGAAATAAAAGAAAAATATGGCGCAAAATCCATTATGTGCACAGGCTCATCTCGCGGAACAGGGAATGAAACCAATTTTGTTATGCAAAAATTTGCCCGAGCAGTCTTGGGTAATAATAATGTAGATTGCTGTGCGCGTGTGTGTCACGGCCCTTCTGTGGCAGGTTTGCAAGTCACATTAGGAAATGGGGCAATGAGTAACTCAATAGCAGATATTGAACACTCAGATTGTTTATTAGTATTTGGTTATAACTGTGCTGATTCTCACCCAATTGTTGCTAGGCGTGTTATTAAAGCAAAAGAGAACGGCGCAGAAATTATTGTTTGTGATCCGCGAAAAATAGAAACAGCTAAAATAGCCACTCAGTATCTTCCGCTTAAAAATGGTACCAATATGTTATTGGTGAATGCTTTTGCCTATACCTTAATTGATGAGCAACTGTATGACAAAAATTATGTTGATCAGCATACCGAAGGCTTTGAAGAGTATAAGCAAGCTGTGCAAGATTATAGCCCTGAAGTTGTCGAAGATATTGTTGGTATTCCAGCATCACAGATTCGTCAAGCTATGCGCTCTTATGCTAAAGCTAAAACAGCAACCATCATGTGGGGTATGGGTGTAACCCAATTTGGCCAAGCTGTAGACGTCGTAAAAGGTCTTTCCAGTTTAGCGCTAATGACAGGTAATTTAGGTAAGTCAAATGTAGGTGTCGCACCTGTTCGAGGACAGAATAATGTTCAAGGTGCTTGTGATATGGGTGTATTACCTAATTTATTCCCTGGTTATCAAAGTGTTACCGATGAATCAGTAAGACAAAAATTCGCCCAAGAATGGGGAATTTCTCCTGAACAATTAGACCCAGAAGTTGGGTATCGCATTACGGAAGTTCCACATCTCGCGATTGAAGGTAAAGTCAAAGCCTATTATATCATGGGTGAAGATCCACTACAGACAGAAGCTGATTTAACTTTAGTGCGTAGTGGTTTTGATGCGCTTGAATTCGTCGTCGTACAAGATATTTTTATGACGAAAACGGCTGAACAAGCAGATGTTATTTTACCTTCTACAAGCTGGGGGGAACATGGCGGTATCTTTACTTGTGCAGATCGTGGCTTCCAACGTTTCGAAAAAGCGATTGAACCGCAAGGAAATGTCAAAAGAGACTGGGAAATCATTAGCTTACTAGCAACAGAAATGGGTTACCCGATGTCTTATAAAGACAATCAACAAATATGGGATGAAGTCAGAAAGTTGTGCCCACTATTTTATGGGGCAACATATGAAAAATTGGCGGGTCTTGCACATATACAATGGCCGTGCCCAACAGAAGACCATCCCGGAACACCTTATCTCTATCAGAATGATATTTTTGATACACCTTCTGGCAAAGGGCTGCTTTATGCAACATCATGGCGTAAACCCGCAGAATTGCCTGACAGCGAATTTCCATTGATCCTGTCAACTGTGCGCGAAGTCGGTCACTATTCTTGTCGTTCAATGACTGGGAACTGTAAAGCATTAGCACTTTTGGCAGATGAGCCGGGCTATGTACAAATTAACCCAGAAACAGCTAAAAAAATCGGTATTAAAGACCAAGATATTGTGTGGGTTGAGTCTCGTAGGGGAAAGGTGATGTCGCGTTGTAGTCTCAATGAGACAATTAACAAACCCGCTATTTACATGACTTATCAATGGTGGATTGGTGCATGCAATGAATTAACACAAGATAATCTTGATCCTGTATCAAAAACACCAGAAACAAAATATTGTGCAGCTAGAATTATTAAGATTGATAATCAACATGCTGCCGAAAAAATGGTGAAGGAAAAATATGTTGGTATGCGAAATAGATTAATTAATCTCGTTGAATCAGCAGAACGACGAATTTAAATTCGTTGTCATATTATTAATCACATGATTGATTAAAAGCAAGTCGGTAAATTGGCTATAACATCAGGATTAGGTTTGATATTAAACTTATTCCTGATTTTTTTAGGCTAGAAAAATAAGATTGATAACTGACTTTATACTTTTATTATTTTCTTAAAAATAATTTTCATCAATGCAAAAAATTATCTCAATTTTTATATGAATCTTTTCAATACTCCTTCTTCCTATATATTTTAGCATGATGAGATGCACTCAATAATCAGAGTAACTCTATACTTTAGTTCTGTGAAATCAATCATTGACTGATAAAATATGCTATTCAAAATGGTAATTAAGTCAGTCTGCTATTTTTATAGGAAATCACTAATTTTCTAGGCGTGATAACTATCATTAAGTTAGCTGTTAAGTATTCATTCTCTTATCTTATTGGTTGTTTGATATTCAAGTTATTGAAAATTTAATCTATAAAAATAGGAGAAACTTTATAAATTCAGCCAACTCATTTCGGGTCATAATTAATTTTTACTTCTTATTTTTAAAAGGAATTAAATGAAAAGATTATTGCTTTGCCTTTTTCTCTATTTACCCGCTTTTGCGGAAGCAACTAATTGTGAGATAGCTGATAAGTCGGTATGTATGGCTGCTGAGCAAGGTGATGCGAACTCCCAAGCTATATTGGGTACTATGTATTATGACGGTAACGAAGTTGCTCAAGATTATAATCGTGCTTTCTTATGGATTAAAAAAGCCGCAGACCAAGGCCATGCAGGAGCACAAGGAATATTAGGAAAGATGTACTTTGATGGTAATGGGATGAAAAAAGATTATAACCTTTCCTTCTTGTGGATGACAAAGGCCGCTGAACAAGGTGATGTTGAAGCTCAGAGTAATTTAGGGTTTCTGTATTCTACCGATGGTGAGAAACAAGATTATGAACAAGTCTTTTTGTGGACTCAAAAAGCCGCACTCCAAGGGTTTGCAATTGCTCAGGGTAACTTAGGGTCTCTATACCGTGATGGTAATGGCGTGAAAAAAGATGTTCATCAAGCATTTTTATGGATACAAAAGGCAGCAAATCAAGGTCTCGCATCTGCTCAATATGATCTAAGCCTTCTATATAGTGATGGGCTTGGTGTAAAGCAAGATGATGAGCAAGCTTTTCGATGGACTAAAAAGGCTGCTGACCAAGGTTTTACTCATGCTCAATATAACTTAGGTGTTATGTACATGGATGGAATTGGTGTAAAACAAGATTATAAGCAAGCTTTCTTGTGGACTCAACAGGCTGCCGAAAAAGGCTTTGCTAAGGCTCAGTATAATTTAGGTATTCTGTATTATAGTGGTAGCGGTGTCACTCAGGATAAATCATTAGCCAAATCTTGGTTCAGAAATGCCTGTAATAACAAGTTTCAAAGGGGATGTAAGAGTTATCAGAGAATGCATGAAACTAAGATTGGAATAAAAGATTGATATTAACTATCTGGGTTTAATGTTTTTAGTCATCTAGTTGCAAACATGCTAAGTTAGCATTTTTATTATTTTCCTAGTAGATGTATACATTAATTTTTTATATAGAATCATTCAATTAGGTGCATGAATTTGTTTTATCTATTGATGTTGAAAATATATATCTTTGGCATGTTTTTAGATATAAAAAGCGAATTATTAGTTTTTTTGTTCATGTCTATTTTTGCGTTAACATGATTATTAATTGATTTCTATGATTTTTTACTCTCAAATCAAAATATAAAATGGATTAGTTATTTCAATAAACGAATAAATTTTATAACCACAGTTTCAACCTAGTGATAAATATAGTGATATATATTATCCATGTTGTTGTCGTTCAAGGTTGACTTATGGTGGGGATTAGCAGAGTGATAATAAAAAAGCACTCCTTGAAAAACAAGAAGTGCCTTTAAAAACAAAGCATTAACTGACAAGGATTAGTTCATGCCGTATTTTTTCAGTTTCTTACGCAGAGTACCGCGGTTGATCCCCATCATCAGGGCTGCGCGGGTCTGGTTTCCACGGGTATATTGCATAACCATGTCCAACAAAGGCTGCTCTACCTCAGCCAATACCAGCTCATATAAATCATTAACATCTTGATTATTTAATTGAGCAAAATAGTTCTTCAGTGCTTGCTTAACTGAATCACGCAATGGTTTTTGAGTTACTTGATCTTGTGAATTTACAGTAGCAACGGTTAGTACGTCAGAATTTACGCGTTGTTCGAACATAGTTCTGTCAGCTCTTATCTTTATTTACGCAATGTATTCAAAAAATGCTTCCAACACCTCCAGCTGTTCGCTGGCGTCCTCAATGGCGTTGAATGAGCGCCTAAACTGGTCATCAGGTGCATGTTCTTGTAAATACCAAGAAACATGTTTACGCGCAATACGGACTCCTTTGCCTTGACCATAAAAGTCGTGCAACTCCTGTACATGCGCCATCATAATGCGCTTTACCTCTGCCATCGGCATCGGTGGCAACATTTCACCTGTGTCCAGATAATGCTGGATTTCCCGAAAGATCCAAGGTCTCCCCTGAGCTGCTCTTCCTATCATCAGGGCATCAGCCCCTGTATAATCTAAGACAGCTCTGGCTTTTAGCGGGTCAGTAATGTCGCCATTAGCAATAACTGGAATGGCAACAGTCTGCTTAACTACCCGAATATTGTCATACTCAGCCTCACCATTAAACAAACAGGCGCGAGTCCTTCCGTGAATGGTTAGAGCTTGAATACCACAATCTTCGGCCAACTTGGCAATATCTATGCAGTTTCGTTCTTCAGGTGACCAACCTGTGCGTATCTTCAACGTAACAGGCACATCAACAGCTTTTACTACCGTCGATAAGATGGACTTCACCAAATCGGGATAGCGTAGTAGTGCTGAGCCTGCAAGCTTTCGATTCACTTTTTTAGCTGGGCAGCCCATGTTGATATCAATGATTTGGGCACCACTCTCAACGTTAATTTGAGCTGCGGCAGCCATTTCATCAGGATCATTGCCAGCTATTTGAACGGAACGTACCCCCGGTTCATCGCGATGGATCATTCTGAGTCTAGACTTGTCTGTCTTCCAAACCTGAGGGTTAGAAGAAAGCATTTCTGATACTGTCATACCAGCACCCATGTCATAACAGAGCGACCGAAAAGGTCTATCCGTGATGCCTGCCATGGGGGCAGCAATAAGACAGTTCCTCAACTGATATTGTCCAATTCGCATAACTAAAGGGGGCCATACTGTGACTGCAAGGGCGCGTATATTACGCATTTTTTTCGAGATATGAAAGGACAAACTTTGAGCAAACTGTTATTTATTAGTAACTTTTTTATCTTGACTTTTTAAGACTATAAAAATTAATCATATATAACAATTGGTTAGGTGATTTATCATCACGCTTAACTTAACTCGCTGTTCGCCTGTTCAAATCACGAGCAGGATAGAATATCACCAGCAGTTGAACAATATTTAAGCTATAAGATAATCTATTCTGGCTCTAATTTCAAAGAAATTATTCTCTGATTTTTCTCATAATTTTATTAAAAACGCTTGACACCTGTGATACGGCACCATTCATCTTTTTCTGCAATAGGGTCAATATCAAAGAGATCGCGATAAGCATCGGCGACACCTTCTGCTTGCGTCGCTAGCACACCAGATAATCCTAATAACCCACCTGAATGAGGTAGCACGCTAATCATCGGTGCTAATTCACGTAAAGGGCCAGCTAAGATATTTGCGACAACGACATCCGCTTGTAGGTCGCTTGGTTGATCTTTAGGTAGGTACAGTGACAGACGTTCTGAAACACCATTGCGCTCAGCATTATCTCGGCTGGCGGTAATAGCTTGTGGATCAATATCAATACCGATAGCTTGAGCGGCACCTAATTTAAGGGCTGCAATCGCTAAAATGCCAGAACCGCAGCCAAAATCAACAACCGTTTTTCCAGTTAAATCAAGTCCATCGAGCCATTCTAAGCATAGTGATGTCGTTGGATGGGTTCCTGTACCAAAAGCGAGACCTGGGTCTAACATGACATTGACAGCTTGTGGGTCAGGGACATCACGCCAGCTTGGGCAAATCCAGAGACGTTGACCAAAACGCATTGGATGGAAGTTATCCATCCATTCTCTTTCCCAATCTTTATCTTCTAGCTGCTCAATTTTATGAATAAAACCCGCTTCCAGTAGAGGACAATTTTCAAGTTGGGCAATGACTGCTTTCATATCCGTTTCTGCATCATATAAGCCAATGACATCGGTATCACCCCATAGGCGGGTTTCGCCCGGCAGTGGCTCAAATACAGGGGTGTCATGACTGTCTTGGAATGTGACAGACACCGCACCACTTTCTATTAACTCATCGCCAAGTGCTTCTGCTTGTTGGCCTGTTGAGTTAAGTCTTAGTTGTATCCATGGCATAATTTATTCTCTTTTTTTATTCATGCAGAAAACTGCCGACGTATCGGCAGCTAATTTGCATTATTTCGAGTATATCGTTGGCGTATTTTCTACGGATTGTACTGGATTTTTGCCAAAAAGATTACCAATTATAAAAGCAATCAGGCTAAAAATTAGGGAAGGAACAATGGCGTGGAAGTCCATTATTTCTATCTTAAATGTCGCAAGTAATGCATACAGAACTCCGCCAACAACCATGCCACTGATTGCACCTGTGCTATTGGCTTTTTCCCAATAAAGACCTAAAACAAGTGGCCACAGGAATACGGCTTCAAGTCCACCAAATGCCAGCAGATTAAGCCAGATAATCATTTGAGGTGGATTCCATGCCGCAATAAGGAGTAATGCTCCTAAAACCAAGGTTGAATAGCTTGAAATCTTAGCAAGCCTTTTTTCATTTTTGATCTCTTTAGGAAAGGTATTTAAGTAAATATCTTTCACAATTGTGGCAGAGGATTGTAGTAGCTGAGCATTGATTGTCGACATGATGGCAGCCATTGGTGCTGCTAAGAATATTCCCGCAGCAAATGGCGGTAATACTTGTACCATTAATGTCGGGATCACTTGGTCTGGGATAGTCAGGTCAGGCAAAATTGCACGCCCTAAAGCACCCGCAAAGTGCATACCAAACATCAGCACTGCCATAACAATCGTGCCAAGAATAATACCACGATGAACGGCTTTGCTATCTTTATAGGAGATACAGCGAACGGCGGTGTGAGGTAAACCAATCACGCCAAAACAGACTAAAACCCAAAAAGAGGTAAGGAAAGGCCAACTAAGTATGTCATCAGCACCTTCGACAGAGATAAGTTTTGGGTCGATGGTATTCATTTTTGCTACTGCGGCCGTTAATCCGCCAGCATGGTGAATGATGGCAACAAGAAGGATCACGGTGCCAAGTAGCATTACAAGCCCTTGTAAGGCATCGTTGAGAACACTTGCACGAAAACCACCAATTGCGGTATACAAAGCAATTGAAATACCAAAAATGACCAAACCATAGGTATAAGGAATACCCGCAGCTGTTTCGAGTAAACGTGCACCACCAATAAATTGAACCGTCATTGCACCAAAGAAGGCGACAAGTAGGCTAATGCTGGCAAACCAAACTAAGAATCGGCTTTGATAGCGCGCATAAAGCATATCATTAAGTGTGACGGCATTATAACGGCGTGCCAGAATCGCAAATTTTTTCCCTAACACACCAAGTGAAAGCCAGATGGCAGGAAGTTGGATCATGGCAAGTAATACCCAGCCAAGTCCATATTTATAAGCTGCACCGGGACCACCAATAAAGGAGCTTGCACTGACATAAGTGGCAGTGATGGTCATCGCGAGTACAAAGCCACCCATGGAGCGATTGCCGAGGAAATATTCGTTTAGAAACTCACCTTTGGTTCGCTTACGATATGCGTATACCGAGAGCAAAAAAACCAACAATAGGTAACCAATAAGAGGTAGGAGGACTTCAGTTTGCATCCTTATCCTCCAGCGGAATATCTTTAAAAATGATTTTAACCATCATGATGCACAATAAAATAAAAATGATAGGTAGAATCAAGCATGACCATTCAAACCATAGGGGAAGGCCGGTTATGCCGATAGTATTGCTGGGTAAATATGCACAAACTATCCAACCTAGTAAGTAAGCAAGGGTGAGATAGAGCGACCAGCGGGCTTCTCTATTTGATTGAAGAAAACGCTTATCCATACGTATTTCCTCCTCGTGATAATAAAAATAATCAGGGATTGTACGATAAACATTAGGTGGTGTGTAAAAAATCCCAAGCAAATGAGCTGGAAAGTTATTGATGTAATATTCTATCTATAGAAATAAGTGAATAATAAATAAGATTGACATAATAAGTATAGTAATAGATGTCACCACGAGAAAGAGGGCGCTATCAATCATTAATCCAATATTTTTATAGGCGGAGTTAATCAGTCTTTTACTGGCAATAAGAGCAAATAATAGAATAGCTAAGATTGAGCCAACTAGCATGAGCCAAGATGAATCAAGCAAACTGGTGCGTAGAAATAAACAGGCATTGATAAAGAGCAAAAGTAAGGTTCGGCTCCACGCTTGCTGAGTTCTTTCTGGTTGTAATCCCGGATCGCGCATAATCGGCCTCACAAAAGAATATATAGTAAGGCAAGAATTGAGGTCATCAAGACAAACAGCGTCATCACCATTAAAAATGAGGTGTATTGCAATGGCTGGTCAGTGCGCATAGCAATTTCATTTTGTCGCCAGCGATAAAGCGCCATGATAGCGGTGACACCACCTGCACTTGCAAGGAAAAGGCTAAGCAACATTTTTATCCAAGGAAGATTAACGTTGCCATCGAGTAGCTGCTCAATAGCAATTGCGCCCGCTAATAAGGCAAGTGCTGTTCTTATCCAAGCCAGAAAAGTTCTCTCATTGGCTAATGAAAATCGATAGTCTGGTGTTTTTCCTCTATTTTTCCATTGATTATGATTAAAAAACATGATGTTTCCACTTTTTGATTAAAGACTAAATTTTGCGACGAGATGAAGCTATGATAGATAGGCCGTACCATAAATAAAAGGACGGAATGAAATTCCGTCCTTTTTAGTAGATAAGCAAAAGTAGGTAAGAAAATTATTCTTGAAGACCTAGTTTTTTCTCCAAATAGTGGATGTTAGTACCACCTTTTTGGAAGTTCTCATCACTCATGATCATTTGGTGCAATTCAATGTTGGTTTTGATCCCATCAATGATCAACTCGTTAAGCGCATTTTTCATACGAGCAATCGCAATATCACGAGTTTCACCAAATGTAATCAGTTTACCAATCATTGAGTCATAATACGGAGGAACTGTATAACCTGCGTAAATATGAGATTCCCAACGAATACCAAAACCACCTGGAGAATGGAAACGTGTGATCTTACCTGGGCTTGGTAGGAAAGTATTTGGATCTTCAGCATTGATACGGCATTCAATGGCATGGCCATGAATCACTACATCTTCTTGCTTGATTGATAAAGGCAGACCAGACGCAACACGAAGTTGTTCTTTGATAAGGTCGACACCTGTGATCATCTCAGTGACTGGGTGCTCAACTTGAATACGGGTGTTCATCTCAATAAAGTAGAACTCACCATTTTCATATAAAAATTCAAAAGTACCCGCACCACGATAACCGATTTCAATACAAGCATTTGCGCAGCGCTCACCAATATTACGGCGAACTTCTGGTGTAATGCCGATTGCTGGTGCTTCTTCAACCACTTTTTGGTGGCGACGCTGCATTGAGCAGTCACGTTCAGCTAAATAAATAGCGTGGCCTTGGCCATCTGCCATCACTTGAATTTCAATATGACGTGGGTTTTCAAGGTATTTCTCCATGTAAACCATATCATTATTGAAAGCCGCTTTAGCTTCTGCACGAGTCAGATTAATTGATGATTCTAAATCTTTTTCGTTGCGAACAACACGCATACCGCGACCACCACCACCACCAGATGCTTTGATGATGACAGGATAACCAATACGTTTTGCAATTGTTTTATTTTTCTCGGTATCACAGCCCAATGGACCGTCTGAACCCGGAACACAAGGTACACCAGCGGCTTTCATCGCTTCAATAGCAGAAACTTTGTCACCCATTAGGCGGATGGTTTCAGCTTTTGGGCCGATAAAAATAAAACCTGAACGTTCAACTTGTTCTGCAAAATCAGCATTTTCAGATAGGAAACCATATCCTGGGTGAATAGCTTGAGCTCCAGATATTTCTGCCGCAGAAATAATGGCAGGAATGTTCAAATAGCTTTTTGCAGAGGCTGCTGGGCCGATACAAATAGTTTCATCTGCCAGCAACACATGTTTTAAATCACTATCTGCCGTGGAGTGAACTGCAACAGTCTTAATGCCTAATTCTTTACAAGCACGAAGAATTCGTAGTGCAATTTCGCCACGGTTAGCAATGACAATTTTTTCCAGCATGGAAACGCCTCGTTATTCGATAACAACCAACGGCTCGTCAAACTCTACTGCATCACCGTTCTGTAACAGGATTGCTTTAACGACACCTGCTTTATCTGCTTCGATTTGGTTCATCATTTTCATCGCTTCGACGATGCAAAGAGGATCACCAACACTGACAGTTTGTCCGATTTCGACGAATGGCTTCGCTTCTGGGCTTGGTGCTCTATAGAATGTGCCAACCATTGGTGAGCGAACTGAATGACCAGAGATTGCTGGTGCAGATACAGCCGCTACAGCATCCTGAGCTGGAGCAACTGCGTTTGCCAATGCAGCTTGTGGGGCTGCAACTGGTGCAGAATAAAACTGTTGAGGTGCCGCCATGACCTGAGAAGCAGCTGAAATACGACTGATGCGTACTGACTCTTCACCTTCAGAAATTTCTAGTTCAGAAATGCCAGACTCTTCGACCAGCTCGATCAGCTTTTTAATTTTACGAATATCCATGGATATGATTCCGTACTCTTATATTTTGATTTAATTGATATATACCCGTCATATTCCGGGTTGCGTCAGTATTACTTAACTATATGAAGGATGACAGATTAAGTCATTTTTCATATTTCTTAGTAACCTGTTTAATTACAACTCGAATTATTTTGTGTATACGACAGGCGATTAACAGCTGCCTGTAACGCAAAGCTGTAACCATCGGCACCAAGACCACAAATCACCCCGATAGCTTTATCTGAAAGATAGGAATGATGACGAAATGGCTCTCTTGCATGCACATTAGACAGATGGATCTCAATAAATGGGATCGCAACGGCTAATAGTGCATCACGTAAAGCAACACTTGTATGCGTAAATGCAGCGGGATTGATTAAAATAAAATCAATGTCCTCCCGAGCGTTATGAATTTTTTCAATCAATTCATGTTCAGCATTGGACTGAAAATGACTCAATCTTACACCTAGGTGACCCGCCTGCTCAGTTAGTTTTGATACGATATCAGTAAGAGTGAAATGGCCATACTTATCTGGTTCTCGCGTCCCCAACATATTCAGGTTTGGTCCATTAAGGAGTAAAATGTGAATATCTTCTGTCATTGTGTCGCTAACTCCGACGATATGTTAATAATCCGACAACATAACCTGATGTTGAAGGTTTGTCATCTATTATCATAAAAACATATGCAATCTTTACTATTTAAGGACGTCATTATAATTATTTCGTAGCATATGACAGCAAAATACTGGTCTTATCAGAGAAATTACCCGAATTTATTTTAGAATTGTGCGGCAATCCAAGTTTTTCTCTTGTGCCGCACACATGGCCCGTTATGACTGCAAAAGGTTAACCAGTGTACGCCCTGTTATCTGATTTTTTAATAATTTTTCAGCATATTCACTAGATTGCTCTAATGTGATTTCTGATGTGACTTGTGAATAAAATGATTCAGGCAATAGCTGAGCTAGCTGCTGCCAAACAGCAGCACGTTTTTCCGCTGGGTAATAGACTGAATCAATTCCTTGTAGGCGAATATTACGCAAAATAAAAGGCATCACTGTTGTGGGTAATGAGAATCCGCCTGCTAGCCCACATGCTGCAACTGCACCATTGTATTGTGTTTGAGCTAAAATATTAGCAAGTACTTCTCCGCCTACAGTATCAATAGCACCCGCCCAAAGTTGTTTATCTAATGGTTTTGCTGGTGAAGAAAATTGCGCTCTAGGAAGCACTTTTTTTGCGCCAATTTGCTGGAGGTACTCGGTATTTTCAGCTCGCCCTGTAATGGCAGTAACCTCATATCCTAACTGTGATAACAGCTGGATTGCTGTACTTCCCACTCCGCCACTTGCACCACTCACCAGTATTTCACCTTTATCTGGTGTGATACCTGCATCTTGTAATGCATTGACACAAAGCATTGCTGTAAACCCAGCTGTACCAATAATCATTGCTTGGCGTAATGTGAGATGCTGTGGCAATGGGGTAAGGTAATTTGCGGGAACCCTAGCTTGTGTCGCTAAGCCACCCCAATGATTTTCACCCACTCCCCAACCTGTTAGTAAAACATGTTGGCCAATACTGAAGCGAGGATCTTCACTGTGATGAACGATTCCCGAAAAATCAATACCAGGCACCATCGGATATTTGCGCACAATACCTGCTTTGCCATTAATTGCTAATGCATCTTTATAATTTAATGTTGACCAGTGAACATCAACAGTGACATCACCTGTGGGTAATTGATCTGTAGGAATCGTGATGACTTTAGATGTCAGTTGATCATCTTGTTGCTGTAGGACGAGCGCTTTCATACTTCTCTCCTAATTGGGATTAATTATCTTATCGTAGCAAAATTTACACCTAAATTTTAATCTCGTGCATGCTTAAGTTTAATGGGTTAATAACCTTTATAATATTATGTATATGGACTTAAATAGACAGTCGATTGATTGTTTCTCAATTAAACGCAGGATTATCGAGCTAACATCACACTATTACTATTGTAATTAATTTGTAAAAATGTATTTTTTTCTAGCACAAAGACAGTTTTATCGTGCAAAATATCGCGTTACGAAGATTTCTGTTCATAAGAGAACCTGAACATATCAGTTCAGTAGTGAATAATGAAATTAATGTACAAAAATGATAAGTATTTAGTTAAAAAATGGTTTCATTAGCAACCATAAAAAATAATCAAATATTATTTGAACTAGTTGTAATAAAAACTTGTCCACACAAGGTAGCAGGACGACGGAGTAAATAACAATCATATTCATTATTCATTGAAAAATGGCTAAGTGATAGCTTAAGTTAAATTTTCAATAGTCCATTATGTTAGAGGTTGTTATCTGCTTCGTTTTTTAAAGAGGCATAGACAGTATTTTTACTGTAAACAAGAGATAAATTAATCACGTTTTTAGAAGTTGCTCATTAACGCCTTGAGACAGCTTCACGTGGTTGGTAGAGTAGGTGAGTTTTTATTCGTCCCCAGCTTGCAGGATAACCCTTTCGTTATGTTTAAAAAATTTCGTGGCATGTTTTCTAATGACCTGTCAATTGACTTGGGTACGGCCAATACCCTCATCTATGTCAAAGGACAAGGCGTAAAATTAAATGAACCTTCTGTTGTCGCTATCAGACAAGACCGTTCTGGCACACAAAAAAGTGTGGCCGCTGTTGGTGGGGAGGCTAAACAAATGCTGGGACGTACTCCCGGTAATATTTCTGCGATAAGACCAATGAAAGATGGCGTCATTGCAGATTTTTATCTCACTGAAAAGATGCTACAGCATTTTATTAAACAAGTGCACAGTAACAGCTTCCTTCGTCCAAGCCCGAGGGTGCTAGTTTGTGTTCCCGTTGGTGCGACGCAAGTTGAGCGTAAAGCAATCCGCGAATCTGCACTCAGTGCAGGTGCTCGTGAAGTCTTCTTGATTGAAGAGCCAATGGCCGCTGCGATTGGTGCTGGTCTGCCAGTTTCTGAAGCAACAGGTTCAATGGTTGTTGATATTGGTGGTGGGACAACGGAAGTTGCGGTTATCTCCTTAAATGGTGTGGTTTATTCTTCATCAGTTCGTATTGGTGGTGATCGTTTTGACGAAGCTATTATTAATTATGTTCGTCGTAATTATGGCTCATTAATTGGGGAAGCAACAGCAGAACGCATTAAACATGGTATTGGTTCTGCTTACCCAACAGATGAAGTTTATGAAATTGAAGTTCGCGGTCGTAACCTTGCTGAAGGTGTTCCTCGCGGCTTTAAAATGAATTCAAATGAAATTCTAGAAGCACTTCAAGAACCTTTGACGGGTATTGTGAGTGCAGTAATGTTGGCATTAGAACAATGTCCGCCAGAACTTGCTTCTGATATTTCAGAACGCGGTATGGTGCTGACTGGTGGTGGTGCTCTGTTGCGTAATCTCGATCGTTTACTGATGGAAGAAACGGGCATTCCGGTTATTGTTGCAGAAGATCCTTTGACCTGTGTTGCTCGTGGCGGTGGTAAAGCACTTGAAATGATCGACATTCATGGTGGCGATCTATTTAGTGAAGACTAAATATTGTACCGACTGGCTGAGATAAACTCAGCCAGTGATTTATCTAATTTTATTCTATGAATGTTAGGTTGCCTTTTAATTTTGTTATTTACAATAAGTTATTAAGGTATTCACCTTGCTTATCGACATGAAGCAACTGTATATTCACATAATGTGTTTTATGTTCGATATCATTGCTGGCTTAACTTATCGGCATTTATACTTACCGACATTTATAGTAAAAGCTGCCCTATGGGTTCGGTTTAATAATGTTAGATTCATTTAAAAGATTATATTGCTAATGTTCTGTAATTAGCTTCTTTATATGATGAAAGTACGTTTATTCTGAACAAAATTTAACCCTAAAAGGTCAACAGACCCCTTAGTGAAATACAGCCATACATGAAGCCGATTTTTAGGCGCGGTCCATCTCTTCAGTTGCGTATTTTTATTGCTGTTCTTGTAGCGATAGCGCTAGTGGTGATTGACCATCGCTTTGAGCCATTTAATAAAATCCGTAACTATTTAGACACGGCAGTGAGTCCATTCTATTTCTTGGCGAATGGCCCTCGCCAGTTTCTTGATAACGTCTCCGAAAATTTTTCCTCACGCGAACAACTTCAATTTGAAAATAAAGCGTTGCGTCAGGAATTACTACTGAAAAAAGCTGACAGCCTTTTACTTGAGCAGCTAAAACAAGAAAATTCACGTTTAAGAGAACTATTAGGCTCACCATTGCGTCAAGATGAACATATGATGGTTGCCCAAGTGATTTCTGGTTCAAATACGCCTTACCGTGACCTTGTTGTGATAGATAAAGGCGAAAAAGATAATGTCTATGAAGGGCAGCCTGTTATCAGTGATAAAGGCGTTGTTGGGCAAGTGGTGGGTGTTGGCCAATTTAATAGCCGTGTTTTATTAATTTGTGATACGACGCATGCTCTCCCTGTACAAGTGCTTCGCAATGATATCCGTGTTATTGCATCAGGCTCGGGATGTACAGATGACCTACAGTTAGCACCATTGCCAGAAAGCACCGATATTCGTGTTGGTGATGTTCTTGTGACATCCGGTCTTGGCGGGCGTTTTCCTGAAGGTTATCCAGTGGGTGTAGTATCAAGTGTTAAACATGATACTCAGCGTGCTTATACCATTATTAGTGCAAGGCCGAGTGCGGAATTACAACGTCTGCGTTATTTGCTTTTATTATGGGGAAATGACAATGATTCGCTTACTCCATTACAACCATCAGAAGTTTATCGCGCGGCGAATGAACGTTTAATGAAAGTACTTCCTCAGGTATTGCCAAACCCTAATGAAATTCAGGGTCCACCATTGCCACCATCAATGACGACGCCAAAACCATAAAGGATGATTATCGTGGTTATTGTGAAGGGGATTAGCTAGATGGATGAATATCGTGGTAATGGCCGCAGTATTATTTGGCTATCTTTTATTATCGCATTGATTTTACAAGTGATACCGTGGCCAGAACAATTCGAATTCTATCGGCCATCATGGTTATTACTGATTGTTATTTACTGGGTAATGGCATTGCCGCATCGGGTGAGCGTTGGAACCTGCTTTATTTTGGGTTTGATTGTTGACTCTATTCAAGGTTCTGCCCTAGGTGTTCATGCCCTTGCATACAGTATTATTTGTTATCTTGTTTCTTATAAATACCAATTACTTAGAAATATGGCATTATGGCAGCAATCGCTGATTATTGTCTTGTTGACCTCAATACTCAATATGACTGTTTTCTGGGCTGAATTTGTCTCATCACAAGTATTATTCCGGCCTCAAGTATTCTGGAATGGCCTCGTGAATGGTATTCTATGGCCTTGGTTATTCTTACTTTTAAGAAAAATTCGCCGCCAATTTTCAGTATGTTAAGGTATTTTGTCGTCAGATAACTATTTTTGGAAATTCATGATGGATTTTATTTACTTAGCTTCAGGTTCACCAAGAAGACGAGAGCTTTTGCAATTACTGGGTTATCGCTTTGATATTTTACGTCCTGAAGTGGAAGAGCAGTGGCAAGAGGGAGAAACGCCAAGTTCTTATGTACAACGTTTAGCATGTGATAAGTCACAAGCTGGAGTCAAAATCGCGCCTGAAAACTACCCTGTTATCGGTGCCGACACAATTGTTGTGCTCAATGATCAAATCTTAGAAAAGCCTCGTGATGTTCATCATGCAGAAAAGATGTTAGCTGAACTTTCAGGAAACACACATCAGGTTATGACAGCAGTCGCAATCTCTGATAAGAATGTCACCCTGAATACATTAATTGTGACAGATGTGACATTTCGCGAATTATCTTTACCTGAAATACGAGACTATGTACGTTCCGGTGAACCAATGGATAAAGCCGGTGGATATGGCATCCAAGGAAAAGGTGGTTGTTATGTAAGAAGAATCAATGGTAGCTATCATGCTGTTGTTGGTTTGCCATTAGTTGAAACGGATGAATTAATTAAACGATTTTTAGCGTTAAGTGATGGTCGGGGGATGTTATGACAGCTGAGTTATTAGTAAATATTACACCATCTGAAACGCGGGTTGCTTATATAGATGGTGGGATTTTGCAAGAGATCCACGTTGAACGAGAAGCAAAAAGAGGCATTGTAGGGAATATTTACAAAGGTCGCGTGAGCCGAGTGTTACCCGGTATGCAGGCGGCCTTTGTTGATATTGGCCTTGATAAAGCTGCCTTTTTGCACGCATCAGATATCATGCCGCATACAGAATGTATTGCAGGCGAAGAACAGAAAAATTTCCATGTTCGCGATATTGCAGAGCTGGTCAAACAAGGGCAAGACCTTATTGTTCAAGTTGTGAAAGATCCTCTCGGAACAAAAGGGGCAAGGTTAACAACGGATATCACATTACCTTCTCGCTATCTTGTCTTTATGCCCGGCGCCTCGCATGTTGGCGTTTCACAACGCATTGAAAGTGAAAGTGAGCGCGAACGTTTAAAAGAGTGCGTATCCCAGTATTGTGATGAAAATGGTGGCTTTATCATCCGGACTGCGGCTGAAGGTGTTGGAGAAGATGAGGTCAAACAAGATGCCGCATTTCTTAAACGTCTGTGGGCAAAAGTCATTGAGCGCAAAAAACGTAATGTCACTCGCACAAAAATTTATGGTGAATTATCACTCGCGTTCCGAATTATTCGTGACTTTGCGGGCGCGTCTTTAGATAGAATTCGTGTCGATTCACGACAAACCTATAAGCAACTACAAGAGTTTGTTGATGAATATGTTCCTGAAATGACAGCGAAATTGGAACTTTATCAAGGTAATCAACCTATTTTTGACTTGTTTGATGTTGAAAATGAAATTCAGCGTGCAATGGATAGAAAGGTTGAATTGAAATCAGGTGGTTATTTAATTATCGATCAAACTGAGGCGATGACCACCATTGATATTAATACCGGTGCGTTTGTAGGCCATCGTAACCTTGAAGAAACAATATTTAATACTAATATTGAGGCAACACAAGCGATAGCTCGTCAATTACGTCTACGCAATTTAGGCGGTATCATTATTATTGATTTTATTGATATGAGTGATCTAGAGCATCGCCAGCGAGTTTTGTCATCTTTAGAGCAGGCACTCAGTAAAGATAAAGTCAAAACAACGATCAATGGCTTTTCTCAGCTAGGCCTCGTTGAAATGACACGTAAAAGAACACGCGAAAGTCTGGAGCATGTCTTATGTGATGTGTGCCCAACATGTCAAGGCCGAGGCACTGTGAAGTCAGTTGAAACAGTTTGCTATGAAATTTTACGTGAAATTGTTCGTGTTCACCGTAGTATCGATGCTGATAGATTCCTTGTTTATGCAGCACAATCCGTTGTTGATATATTGACCGGTGATGAATCGCATGCTTTAGCTGAAGTGGAAATTTTTGTGGGTAAGCAAGTTAAAGTTCAGACTGAATCGTTATATAGTCAAGAACAATTCGATGTCGTTATGATGTAAAGCGTGCGTAAAGGAGAAACGTGTGAAACGATTACCACGGGTAGCTTTTATAGCGACAGCTATCGTGTTATTGCTCTGTGCAATATTATTAACAGGGCTACGTTTCTTTTTACCGAATATTGACAGCTACAGAAAAGATATTATCAGCTATATTGAAAAAAATACTGATATATCAATGCAAATTGGCAAGATTGAAGGCGCTTGGCAATCTTTTGGCCCTGTTTTGACATTTACTGATGTGGTTGTTCATCATGATGATGTTGATGCACAAGCAAGCAAAATTGCGTTTGAACTCGATGTTTGGGATACATTACTCTCATTTCAATGGCGATTTCGTGATATTACGTTTTATCAGCTAGATGTTGATTATAAAAAACCATTTGATTTAGATAGTGGCGAACAATCCATTGATGGGGATAGCATTGAAGGGCTATTTTTAAAGCAATTTAGTCATTTTACCCTGAAAAATAGCCACTTAACCTTTCTTACGCCCTCAGAGCAAAAAACCACACTTATTCTCCCTGAATTGTCTTGGCTAAATGAACAGAAAAGGCATCGTGCTCAAGGGTTTGTCAGCTTAGAAACGATTAATAAACAGCATGGCTTTTTGCAAGTAAAACTCGATATTCAAGATAAAAATGGCATTTTAAGTGATGGTATTGTTTATCTACAGGCTGACAATATTGATATGCAGCCGTGGTTGAGTCGTTGGTTACGACAAAACACAGGATTACGAGATGCCGATTTTAGCCTTTCTTCTTGGGTTACGATCAAAAACAATCGGATAGACAATGGGTTATTGCAGCTACGCCAAGGTGAAGCGAATTGGGGCGAAGGTGTATTAGCGCAAAACCTGCAAGTGAATGACTTATTACTCCGAATGAGGAGGCAAGGTGATGGGTGGCTATTTAATATTCCTGAACTTGATACGCTAAAAACCAATGAATATATTTGGCCGAAAGGCAGTTTATCCATACTTTATCTGCCTTCATCAACAAAATATCACCAGAAAGATCACTGGCGAATTAGAGCAAAAAATATCGAGCTTGAGCGATTGAGCGAGGTTTTGCCGACATTTTCATTTCTCACCCCTGAAACGGTGCAAGATTGGCAACATCGCCAGCCAAAAGGGCTTTTATCCACTTTCTTTTTAGATATCACACCAGATTCACGGGATTTTACCGAGTTGGATATGGAATGGCAGGATATCAGCTGGAAAAAGTGGAAAGATCTCCCTTCGGTTGACCATTTTACCGGCATGATTGTTGGTAATATGGAACGCGGCCTTATTGATATTTCTTTAAAAAATAGCCAAGTTGATTATGAACCACAGTTTAAAGCCCCTTTTGAAATCAGTCAGGCTAAAGGGCGACTCTTTTGGCAAAACAATAAAGATGAATTCAAGTTATGGGCTGATGAATTAGATATTCAAGCGATTTCTTTGTGGGCAAATGGCCAATTTAGTTTCTTACAATCTAAGCAAAATGATGATGTTGACCTGAGTATTCTCGCGGGGATCCGCACTGATGATGCGGGTAATGCTTGGCGTTATTTCCCACAAGAATTAATGGGGCAAGAGCTAGCCGATTATTTATCAAAAGCTGTAATTGCAGGGCAAGTGGATGAAGCTACATTGGTTTATAAAGGCGACCCGAAACAATTTCCATTTGACAAGAATGATGGGCAATTTCAAGTTTATGTGCCCCTTCGTCACGGCACATTTTCATATCAAGATGATTGGCCTGCATTATTTGATTTAGATATGGATCTCGATTTTTCACGCTCAGGTCTAGTAATGGAAGCAGCTAGCGTCAAGTTGGGTGATGCAACTGCAACAGATTTAAGTGCTAAGATCCGAGATTACCAAGAAGAAAAATTATTAATTAATGCTAATGTGAGTGGTACGGGCACTCAGATTCAACATTACTTTGCAATGACACCAATGAAAACATCGATAGGTAGTGCCCTTGAAGAGTTGCAAATTGGTGGCATGATTAAAGGCGACCTTGCTCTCGATATTCCATTGTCATCAGGCAAAGATGTACAGGCAAAAGGTCATGTTTACTTTAATAAGAATGATTTGTTAATTAAACCTATTGATAGTGAAATCAAAGCATTAACAGGGAATTTTGCATTTAATAATGGCGACCTTAGTAGTAATAAACTCCAAGGCGTGTGGTTTGGACAGCCAATTGCGATAGATTTTTCAACATCAGATAACCCTAAAGATTATCAAGTGGATGTGAATATAGGTGGAAAATGGGATATCGCAAAAATCGCACAATTACCGGAAGTATTAAAGCAAAAAATAACGGGTGTGAGTGATTGGAATAGCCAAATAGAGATAAAATTACCTGCTTCAGCAACGGAAAAGACGGCACTTAAAGTGGCAGTGACAGCGGGGTTAAAACAGCTAAAAAGCCAGTTGCCAGCAATTGATAACCATCTTTTAAATGAATTGGCTTCAATCAATGTGACCGCACAGGGAACGACTGAAAACTTAGTCATTGGTGGCGATATTGGGCGTAGTCTTGGGTTTAATTCTCAGTGGGATTTAAGTTCACCAAAATTACAGCTTGAGAAGGCAATATTCGAAAAATGGCAAGGAAATCCCCCAAACTTGCCAGCATCTTCTGCTATTATTGCAAATCTTCCTGCAATTACAGATGCCGGTTGGTTAAAGTTAGTCGATTCGCTATTTTCAGCTAATCCAGAAAATACTTCTTCAAATATAGGGTTACCAGATCGAATAACACTTAGAACGCCAAGCCTTTCTCTCGGAGGGCAAGCTTGGAATGATATTGATTTGTCATTTAGTTCGCAGCAAATTGAACAACAAATAAAAATTTCGAGTAAAAATTTAAATGGTAACTTACAAGTTTATGCCAAAGAGCCGTGGGTCTTAACTATTGATTATTTGTACTATAATCCTACTGACTTCCCTGCAACTGAAACTGTAGAGAGAAATTCATCTTCATCATTTGATTTTACTCATTGGCCAAACGCGCAAGTTAATTGTTTGGATTGTTGGGTTTTAGGGCAAAAACTTGGCACAATAAATGCGAGTATAATACCGAATGGTAAAAAGCTAGAATTAATCGGCGGAACGCTGACCAACAGTGCGACTAATTTGAAAATTGACGCGATTTGGCAAAGTGGCAAGCAAAACAGCACACAAATTGCCGGCTCTTTAACAGGAAAAGAGTTTGATGAAACGGCTGCCTATTATGGGGTACTGGTTCCAATCATTGATTCACCTTATACCATAGAGTTTCAGCTAAATTGGCAAGATGTTCCTTGGTCACCAGACTTCAAGACCTTAAATGGTAAGATGGCGATAGATATGGGAAAAGGTGCGATTGCTAAAATGGGCGGGGGGCAAGCAGGGCAAATATTGCGCTTAGTGAGTTTTGATGCTCTTTTGCGCCGTTTACAATTTGATTTTCGCGACACGTTTAGCAATGACTTTGATTTTGATTCCATTAAAGGTAGCGCTAAAATCCATAATGGCGTCTTGACGTCTAAGAATTTATATATTGACGGCTTAATGGCGGATATTGCTTTAAGCGGCAAAATTGATTTAGTGAAAAGGCAGATTGATGGTGAAGCTGTCGTGACGCCTGAAATATCTGCTACAGTAGGAGTAGCAACTGCATTTGCAGTTAACCCAATTGTTGGTGCAGCTGTTTTTGCAGCATCAAAAGTATTGGGGCCAATATGGAGTAAAATATCCGTAATACGTTATCGTGTGACGGGCAGTTTAGACGAACCGAAAATTGATGAAGTATTACGTCAGCTAAAGGAGACTCAAGGGTAATGAAAAATGGCAATGTTGCACTTTTGCAGTTATGCAGTGGGAAAAATACAAAGCATAATTTAGCTCAGATTGAACAACAAATTAAGCAGTTGCCGGATACTGTTGAGCTAGTATTGACGCCTGAAAATGCATTATTGTTTGCGGATGCAGCAACTTACCGTAAACAGGCTGAACAACAAGGGCAAGGTCCATTACAAGAAGCCATTATGAACATGGCTAAACGTTATAATGTGTGGATATTAATTGGTTCAATGCCGTTGATCAGCCGTGAAGATCCTGAACGTATTACCAGCAGTAGTTTGCTCATTGATTCTCAAGGCCAAATTCAAACTCGTTATGACAAAATTCATATGTTTGATGTCAATATTGAAGATGAGCAAGGCACTTATAATGAATCAGTTATTTATCAACGCGGTGAACACATTACTGTCGTTGATACGCCTGTTGGTCGTTTAGGCATGACCATTTGTTATGATTTACGTTTCCCTGGTTTATTTCAAGCATTACGTGAACAAGGTGCAGAGATTATTTCTGTTCCTGCTGCATTTACTCGATATACCGGAAAGGCGCACTGGGAGCCATTATTACGCGCTCGTGCAATTGAAAATCAATGCATTATTTTAGCGCCAGCTCAAGTGGGGGTTCATGGTACACGCCGGACTTGGGGGCATACTTTAGCCGTTGATGGCTGGGGTAAAGTGATTAAAAAGAACGTTGATGCAGTTGCATCAATGGTACTGAATATCAAAACAGACAGTTTGGTGGGAATGCGTGAACAAATTAAAGTGGTTAAACATAATCGCTTTAGACCACAATTGACTTCATTGATTAAAAAAGAAACAACAACGAAAGAGTAACCAATATGAGTTTAGCTTCTGTCAGCGACCATTTGCTGGCTGCCAATGGTCTTGACCATCAAAAATTGTACGATACTTTAGGTTTATTATCTGAGCGCAAGCTTGATTATGCGGACCTCTTTTTTCAGTCTAGTTATCATGAATCTTGGGTACTAGAAGATAGAATTATTAAAAATGGATCATACAATATCGATCAAGGTGTTGGTGTAAGAGCGGTAACTGGGGAAAAAACAGGTTTTGCTTATGCTGATCAAGTTTCACTAAAAGCATTGCAGGATAGTGCGATTGCGGCTCGTAGCATTGTGAGTGACCAAGGTAATGGCCAATCTCAGATCCTGACAGAAGTTGATTATAAAAAACTCTACCCCGAAACCGATCCGCTTTATAGCTTGTCGCGTGAAGATAAAATTGCCTTATTACACAGAGTTGATCAAGTTGCCAGAGCACAAGATCCGCGAGTTATTGAGGTCAATGCAAGCTTAACTGCGGTTTATGAACAAATTTTGGTCGCTGCAACGGATGGCACATTGGCTGCGGATATTCGCCCATTAGTTCGTTTATCTGTTAGTGTACTTGTTGAACATGAAGGTAAACGCGAACGTGGTGCAAGTGGTGGTGGCGCCCGTTATGGTTATGAGTATTTCTTAGAAGTTCATCAAGGTGAAATTCTGGCTGAGCAATATGCTAAAGAAGCTGTTCGCATGGCATTAATTAATTTATCAGCAATTCCTGCGCCGGCTGGCATGATGCCTGTCGTACTTGGCGCTGGCTGGCCGGGCGTTCTTCTTCATGAAGCTGTAGGCCATGGCTTGGAAGGTGATTTTAACCGTCGTGGTAGCTCTGTCTTTTCTGGAAAAGTTGGCAACTTAGTGGCTTCTCCTCTGTGTACAGTCGTTGATGATGGCACAATTACGGGTCGCCGTGGCTCGTTAGCCATTGATGATGAAGGTGTTCCAGGTCAATATAATGTATTGATTGAAAATGGTATTTTGAAAAATTACATTCAAGATAAGCTGAATGCCCGCTTAATGGGTGTAGTGCCAACAGGAAATGCGCGTCGCGAATCTTATGCGCATTTACCAATGCCGCGTATGACCAATACTTACCTACTTGCGGGTGAATCAACCCCTGAAGATATTATTGCCAGTGTTGATAAAGGCATTTATGCACCAAACTTTGGTGGTGGGCAGGTTGATATAACTTCAGGTAAATTTGTTTTCTCCACATCTGAAGCTTATTTGATTGAAGATGGGAAAATTACCTCACCAGTTAAAGGTGCTACGTTGATTGGCTCCGGAATTGAAGCTATGCAACAAATCTCTATGGTTGGTAATGACTTAGCTCTTGATAAAGGTGTTGGTGTGTGCGGAAAAGACGGGCAAAGTGTGCCTGTCGGCGTCGGGCAGCCAACATTGAAATTAGACAAAATGACTGTAGGCGGAACGGCTTAAGTTTGTGTTAAAAGAGTCAGTAGAAATTGCTGTTAGCAATAGAATGCTAGCAGCAGTTAATGCGACATGAAATATGATGAGGTTACAATGAATAAACGCATTATTTCGATGTTGCTAATGGCTGTTTTGATTGCCTTAAGCTTATATTTTAATGCTGGCTCTCAACATGAGAAAGAACAGGCTCAAAGACCTATTTCTCCTCCTGAACAAGCTATTCGCACTCAAAATAGCCAAAAGATTGATGAGCTAACTCGACAAGCCAATGTCATTGGATATTTACAGCAGCATCATCAATTACCCAATTTTTATATTAGTAAGAAAGATGCTCGCCAAGCTGGCTGGGATCCGAAATTAGGAAACCTGTGCGAAGTCTTACCGGGTAAGGCTATTGGTGGTGATCGTTTTTTAAATCGCGAAAAGAAATTACCGATAGCGCCAAATCGCCAATGGTTCGAAGCTGATATTAATTATCGTTGTGGGCACCGTAACGCTGATCGTATGCTGTACTCCTCAGATGGCATGATATTTGTCACAAAGGATCACTATAAAAGTTTTCAACAGATTAATTAAAGGAAACATTTACCAATGAGTAATGTGGTTATCTTTAATTTTCAACAAATCAGTGGGATAGAGGATTTTTATCAGCAATTTGAGCTGCAATTTTCTTTACCAGAATGGTTTGGTAAAAACCTTGATGCGTTATGGGATATGCTAAGTGCAGGTATTGAATTTCCAGTCGCCATTGTATTTACACATATTACGGCAGAACAGCAGGCAGAATTTGCAGACCTTATCGCGATGATGCATGAAGCTCATGAAATTTATGGGGATGACTTTACCTTCGTATGTGAAAGTGATGACACTTCAAGTTGAAATTAAAGCGTCCTAATAAATAATTTTTTAATAAAGACAGTTAATTATATATATTTTAAATATTAATTAGTTGGAATGATAACGTGTGAGCTAACATTCCCCTAGGCCTGATGAGCCTAAGGGAATATAAATTATGCCGTTTCGGATAACTCTTTCAAAAATTGGAAGAGCTGGCGGAAGGCTTTTGGTGGCTTGTTGCTTTCACGCTCTTTCTTCGCATTACGGACAAGCGTTCTTAATTGTTGCCTATCAGTATGTGGGAATAGAGCAACAACCTCTTCCATGACATTGTCATCACCTTCAACAAGGCGGACACGTAAATCTTCAAGTTTATGAAGAACGACCACTTGTTGGTTATGGCGATTTTTCAGTTTATCCAACGCTTCAGTAATTGGCTCGACATCACGTACGCGTAACAATTTACCGATAAATTGTAGTTGGCGACGACGTCCTTCGCGCTTTATCTTTTGAGCAAGCTCAATTGATTCAAGAAGTTGAGGATCTAATGGGATGCGTTCAAGTTCATTTTTACTTAGTTTAACCAGTTCGGCACCCAGTTTTTTGCGGATTTCAGCATCACGTTTAATTTCGCTTTTGCTGACCCAAATTATTTCATCGTCCTCGTCTTCATCTTGTGGCGCTGGGATATCATCCAGCCAATCTTCAGGCTGTTTGGCCATATTGATTTCCTTTTTACAAAACGCAAAGATGTATTAATGCGTTATCAATGTTAGCATTTTCCATCATATTTCAGAGTTCATCACCCGTATTTGAGCAGAATACAGTATTCTACTGGTTAAGTCGCAGGTTTTTGTATTATCTCCGCCAACGCCTTGTTGTATCGTTATTGCAGCTATTAACCACTCGGTTCGTATATTCATGTATACTCAGCATATAGCTTTGTTTGCCGCTTAGATGTAACTCGAATTATTTTGGGTGTATATTTGGGCTATTGTAACTGGGAAAAAGACCTGATGACTACCCAGCATTTGTGAGTTGGTGTAAAAAAGGTTTTTTTACCTCACTTTATTTGGATTGAATAGATGAGTTTAACTGAACAAGTCAATGATCAGCGTAAGAAACTTGAAGAAGCGGTTGAGCAAGCACTGATTTTTGCCAAAAGCCGTTGTGATTCTGCTGAAGTTGCTGTGAATAAGAGCACTGGGATCAGCGTAAGTACTCGCCAAGGCGAAGTTGAAAATGTCGAATTCAATAGTGATGGTGCGCTTGGGATCACTGTTTATCATAATCAACGTAAAGGAAGTGCTTCCTCTACTGATTTAAGCCCAGAAGCGATTGAGCGCACAGTACAAGCTGCGGTCGATATTGCACGCTATACCTCTGAAGATGATTGTGCAGGCCCAGCAGACAAATCTTTGTTAGCTTTTGAAGCACCAGATTTACAGCTTTTTCAAGCATCACCATTAGCCCCAGAAGATGCGATTAAACTGGCTTCTCGCGCCGAAATGGCGGCGCTTAGTGTTGATCCCCGCATTGTGAATAGTGAAGGTGGTAGTTTTAACGGGCATTATGGCATCCGTGTATTTGGTAACTCTCATGGGATGCTTCAGAGTTATTGCTCTAGCCGTTATTCAATGTCGAGCTGTGTTATTGCAGAACAAGACGGAGAGATGGAGCGCAATTATGCTTATACCATAGGACGCAGCCTTGATTCATTACAATCCCCAGAATGGGTTGGACAAGAGTGTGCACGTAGAACATTAGCACATTTATCTCCGCGCAAATTACCCACAATGAAGGCACCTGTTATTTTTGCTGCGGAAGTTGCAACTGGATTATTTGGCCATTTAGTTGGGGCAATAAGTGGCAGTAGTATTTACCGAAAATCATCTTTTTTATTAGATAGCTTAGGGCAGCAAATTCTTCCTGATTGGTTAACTATCAATGAGCAACCGCACTTGATTGGTGGATTAGCTTCATCACCATTTGACAGCGAAGGGGTAAGAACAACTGAACGTAATATTATTGAAAATGGTGTATTACAAACATGGCTGATGACCTCTTATTCAGCACGCAAATTAGGCTTACAAAGTACAGGACATGCTGGCGGCATCCATAATTGGCGTATTGCGGGTCAAGGTCTTTCATTCGATGCATTACTAAAACAAATGGGTACTGGGCTTGTTGTCACTGAATTAATGGGACAAAGTGTCAACGGTATTACGGGAGATTATTCTCGAGGTGCATCTGGCTTTTGGGTCGAAAATGGTGAGATACAATATCCTGTCAGTGAAATTACTATCGCGGGTAATTTAAAAGATATGTGGCGTAATATGGTCACAATTGCAGATGATATTGAAACTCGCAGTAATATTCAGTGTGGCTCTGTGTTGTTACCTGAAATGAGCATTGCTGGACAGTAATCAGCTTATCTAAATGCTTTTCTAATTCTCTATACCCATTTTATAGACAATGCCCGATGACGATTTACCGGGCATTGTTATCATCTTGATGATTAACGATGATATTCGCCAGCTGCTTCTGGCTGATAAACAATTTCTAATACCTTAACACGTGTTTCAACACCATTCGGTAATGCCCAACTGATTTCATCATTGACATGTAAACCTAGCAAAGCTGCGCCAATGGGGGCCATAACAGATAATTGCTCGTTACTATCTTTTAAAGCGGCCGGATAGACCAAAGTACGAGTGCGCTCTTCATTGCTAATCAAATCTAGAAAACGAACAGTACTATTCATTGTGACGACGTTTGCAGGAATTTCTTGTGGCGTCACAATATCTGCACGATCTAACTCAGCATTAAGTGCTTCTGTAATTGCAGATCCTGCATAAGCAGGCTGTGCCATCAGTGAATCAAGACGTTCTGCATCTAAATCATTGATAATAATCTTTGGCTTTGTCATACCATACTCCAATAGAAACGTACAAAGCAAACACCCCCCACCCATAAAGGTAGGGGGTGTTGTTGTAATGAATTTGTGTGAAATTGGGCTCTTAAATTATCAAAAGGGAGACATCACGATCTCGGAGCCAATTTTAGTAAAATTACTGATATTATGATGCCCAGTATAATCCAATTTATCACTAATATATGGGCGTTAAATCACATTAGGTTTAGTTCAAAGTTAAAGGGTTGATTAAGTTAATTTTCATCAAATCCGCTTTCGAAAAGGTGAATAATTGCGGATAAAGCGTCAACTTCGTCAGAACCTGTGACCTCAATATCAATAGTACTACCTTGTTCCGAGTCTAACATCAACATTGCGATAACGCTATCGGCCTCCGCCTCAATATTGTGATTATTACGCAAAATAACACTAGAGTTAAATTTTTTAACTAATTCATAAAGTAGCATGGCAGGTCTAGCATGCATTCCTAGCCGATTTTTTAGCGTAATAGTTGTTTTTTGCGTCATTACTTACGCTTTTCTAATGTTCTATGGCGAGATTGCACATTTTTGCCACGGGAACGAAAATAGTCAGCGAGTTGCTCTGCGACATAGACTGAACGGTGCTTACCGCCAGTACAACCTATTGCTACAGTTAAATAGCTACGGTTGTTGGTTTCCAGCATAGGCAACCAAAGCTCAAGATAACTACGAGTTTGATAAATAAAATTATGCACTTCTGTGTGTCTATCTAAAAATGCAGCCACAGGGCGGTCAAGCCCCGTCATTGGACGTAATTTAGGATCCCAGTGTGGGTTTGGTAAAAAACGCACATCGAAAACATAGTCTGCATCAATAGGAATACCATGCTTAAAGCCGAAAGATTCAAATACCATGGTAAGTTCGCGTTCACGTTTACCAAGTAAGCGCGTTCTTAGCATTTCAGCAAGTTCATGCACAGACATTTCAGATGTATCTATGACTAAATCTGCTCGTGACTTAAGTGGCTCTAACAGCTCATTTTCTTCGTCAATTGCACTTTCAAGTGATAAGTTTTTACTTGAAAGAGGATGCAGGCGACGGGTATCACTATAACGGCGAATTAAGGTGTTGCGATCAGCATCCAGAAACAGTAGTTGAGGTGAAAAGCTCGACGGTAATCTATTGAGAGCTTCTTCAAAGATTTCTGGGTTATCTGGCATATTACGCACATCAATGCTGACTGCCGCAGATATATTGCGATCAGCGAGTGAATCTGCCAGTTCTGGAAGTAGCACAACCGGCAGGTTATCCACACAATAGAAACCCATATCTTCCAGCGCACGTAAGGCAACGGATTTTCCCGAACCGGAACGGCCACTGACAATCATCAGCACCATGAGCTAACTCCCTTTTGTTTCTTCGCAATGATCATAAGATCATAATTAGTTGGACTATATGTTGTTTACGTTTTCGGGTACAGCTAATTCATATCATGATATCGATAATATAAAAACTTTATAATCATGTAACTATATGAAGGATAAATTATAAGTCACTCAGTAATGATATGGTACAACTCATCATCGCTTTGTGCTGATCTCAGACGTTTACATAGTGACTTATCGGCCAGTTTTTTGGCAATAAGTGATAATGTATGCAAGTGAGTTTTGCACTGATCTGCTGGAACTAAGAGTGCAAACAGTAAATCAACAGGCTGATTATCAATAGCATCAAAGGCAATTGGCTCTTCAAGATGTAAGAATACGCCGACGGCTTTAGCCTTTTCATCTTCACTGAGCTTACCATGAGGGATTGCAATCCCTCCGCCAATACCGGTTGTGCCAACTTTTTCTCTGGTTAATAAAGCTTCAAATACTGTATTTTCAGGTAATTCTAATTCAGCAGCGGCTAACTCACTAATAACCTCTAATGCCCGTTTTTTACTTGTGCAGGTCAGATTATTACGTGTACAGGCTCGAGATAGCACAGTACTTAATTGAATTTCTATATCATTATTCATTTTATTATTCACTTAGGACTACAAAAACCAGATGATGGGGATCATCATCTGGTTTGTTACATGGATACCCAAAACAATGAGTTTGGGTATCTTAATGTATTAATGTTGTCTCAGTTTTTCTTTATGCTTAGTTAATTGGCGTGATAGTTTCTCTACCAGCTGATCAATTGCAATATACATATCATCTTCTTCCGCTGAGGCATGGAGTTCTGCACCATTAACCTGCACAGTTGCTTCAGCAATTTGCTGAACTTTTTCAACTTTCAAAATAACTTGGATACCATTGATGCGATCAAATAACTGTTCTAGTTTTTTGAGTTTTTTCTCAACGATTTCACGTAGTGCAGGAGTGAGGTCGATATTGTGTCCAGTGATCTGAAATTCCATATAATCTTCCTTATTTTGTTGTTAAACCAATTGTTTACGTTGGTTTGAGGGCGGAATAGATAACGATTCACGATATTTAGCAACAGTACGACGGGCAACTTGAATACCTTGTTCTGCTAGCAGACTTGCCAGTTTACTGTCACTTAATGGTTTTGCTGGATTTTCAGCAGCAACCAATTTTTTCACTAACGCGCGTATTGCAGTAGAAGAGGCTTCGCCTCCGCTATCAGTATTGACGTGGCTAGAGAAAAAGTATTTCAACTCAAAAATCCCTCTCGGACTATGGAGGAACTTTTGGGTTGTGACTCTTGAAATCGTGGATTCGTGCATATCAACCTGATAGGCAATATCAGCCAAGATCATCGGTTTCATATGCTCTTCCCCGAATTCAAAGAATTCTTGTTGCTGCTCTACAATACAGCTTGCCACTTTTAGCAGTGTTTCGTTTCGGCTCTCTAAACTTTTTATCAACCATTTTGCATCTTGTAAATGATTACGAATGTATTGTGAATCACTTTCATTAATTGAATCTTTTATCAAAGATGCATAATGCTGATTAATACCTAATTTAGGAATGCTATCTGTATTTAATTCAACTTGCCAGTGTCCGCTGACTTTTTTCACTAGAACATCAGGAATGACATATTCAGACTCTCCTGAATTGATGGTTTGACCGGGTTTTGGGTTTAAAGCCAAAATTAAGTCGACAGCTATTTTTAATGCATCTTCTTTTAAGCGTGTTAACTTACTTAATTGACGAAAATCGCGATTGGCCAGTAAATCGATGTGCTGGCTTATGATCATGCGAGCTTCATGTAAACCGACTGTTTCTTTAGGATAAAGAGATAATTGAATGAGTAGGCACTCTTTTAGATCTTGCGCGGCAACCCCTAGAGGATCAAAGTGCTGGATACGTTTTAAGACCGCAATGACTTCTTCAAACGTAATTTCTGGATTATCAATCCCTTCATGAATATCTGTAATTGAGCTAGTGAGATAGCCAGAGTCATCAATTGAATCAATAATTGCCGTCGCGATTGCTCTATCTGTATCGGTAAACGGCGTTAACTCAGCTTGCCACGTGAGATAATCTTGTAATGTTTGGGTTGTTTCACCTTGGTAAACTGGCAATTCATCAAAGCTGTAGTCACTACTGGTGCCTGAGGGCGTTCCTGCGGAATAAATTTCATCCCAATCAGCATCTAAAGGCAGCTCTTCAGGCATATCACTTTTCTCAAGTGCATCCTTGGTATCAATTTCACTACTATCGGATTCACTATCAGCAATACTAGTTGCTTCAGTTTGAGATTCGAGTTCTTCTAGCTCAAGTAGTGGGTTTGTTTCTAATGCTAACTGAACTTCTTGTTGTAGCTCAAGCGTAGACAATTGCAGCAAGCGGATAGCTTGTTGCAATTGTGGCGTCATCGCGAGTTGCTGACTGATTCTGAGCTGCAAACTTTGTTTCATGAATGGCTTATATCTCTATTTCAATTAAAAATTTGCTTGATGACTACAACCGGAAACCTTCCCCTAAATAGACACGTTTAACTTGTTCATTTTCAAGGATCATTTTAGGTGTACCGTATGCAATCAAGTGGCCTTGGCTCACAATATAGGCTCTTTCACAAACATCGAGTGTTTCACGAACATTATGGTCAGTAATTAAAACGCCTAAGCCATAATCACGTAAATGCTGAATAATTTTTTTGATATCTAATACTGATATCGGGTCAACCCCAGCAAAAGGTTCATCTAAAAGAATAAACTTAGGGTTTGCTGCCAATGCGCGAGCTATTTCAACACGGCGGCGTTCGCCACCTGATAATGATTGACCCAAACTATCACGCAGGTGAGTGATATTAAACTCTTCCATCAACTCCTCTGCACGCTCTTTACGCTGCTGTGAATTTAAGTCATCGCGTATCTCTAATACCGCCATTAAGTTGTTATATACACTAAGGCGACGGAAAATTGAGGCTTCCTGCGGGAGATAACCAATACCGCGACGGGCACGTTCGTGCAGTGGTAACAAACTAATATCGTCACCATCAATTAAAATTTTACCCGCATCTCGCTGCACTATTCCGACCACCATATAAAAGGTGGTTGTTTTTCCTGCACCGTTGGGACCTAACAGGCCAACAATTTCACCGGATCTCACTTCAAGGCTGACATCTTCCACAACCTTACGTTTTTTATATGACTTTGCCAGATTCTCTACGGTCAATATCGCCATAACGATTATTTACTCTTTCCGTTGTTTGTTGCCGGGCCTTTTTCTTGTAGCTGGGATGGCAATATTACTGTTGTCACACGTTTACCTTTATCACTAAAAGCTTCCATTTGTTGTGTTGGCACCATATAGGTGATCCTATCACCTTTAATATTACTGTCTAACTGCTCAAGATAGGCATTACCCGTTAATGTCAGTAGCTGTTTATCAACTTCATAACGTGCTTTATTCGAATGGCCTTTAATTGGCTTACCGTCATCTTGTAATTGGTAGAATGTAACAGGATTACCATAAGCTTCTACAATTATTTTGTCAGGATTATTATTCTGGCGCGTGACGACAACTTTATTAGCTCGAATATCAATAGAACCTTGTTTTATAATGACATCATCACTAAATGTTGTGATGTTTTTTTCTAAATCAAGAGATTGCTTAACAGAGTTAATTGTCATTGGCTGTTTCGTGTCATCTTTCAACGCGAATGCAGGAACGCTAAGAGCAAAAATTGCGCTGGCAACAATTCCTTGAATAAAATGCTTTTTATTTACTTGATTCATTTTTTTGCTCTTCTTTTTGTAGAACATAATAAGTTTTAACATCTTCGATTAATTCTGCCGTTCGATTACGCAAATTGCCACGCATTTTTAAACCAGTAGAATTTAGCCCCTGCCCAATAATTGTAACTCTGTCATCGGATGAAACATCTTGTGTGACAAGATTGATGACAGCGCTTTGCGTTGTAATTCGCTGAATTTGCGAATCAGGACTTAAACTACTCACAAACACATCATCGTACAGATAAAGAACTCTATCATTTGTAAGCTTAGCTTTATGTGAGCTTACGATCCAAGTTGGAACACCGGATTCGTTATAAGTCGTTAAAACGGGTTTTGTAAACCATGTCACTTTTTCATTGGTGTAGTTATCAATTTTTTCTGACACAAGTTTATAGGCCAAATCCCCCGTTAGATTATAGACCAGCGTCACTGAATCATCAGTCTGATAATTAGGCTGACTGCTATCAACGGTATTGATTATCGGCTCATCAGTATTATAACCCGCTAAATTCCAACCGATCAGACCAAGGGCAACCAAGGATAGCAGGATGATTAACCATTTTTTAGTGTTGCTCATGTGTATATTTATTCTTTATATTGATAAGCCTTTAGCTTCATCTAATTTATTCTGTGCCAGTAGTATGAGGTCACAGAGTTCACGAACAGCACCTTTACCACCACCGATTTGCGTTACATAATCCGCTTTAGGTAATAGCAAAGGATGCGCATCAGCAACAGCAACAGAAAGTCCTACTCTAGCCATGACCGGCCAGTCAATCAGATCATCACCAATATATGCTGTTTCTTCTTCAGTTAACTTCAGTGTATCTAACAGTTTGTTATACGCCAAAAGCTTATTGCTTTGACCTTGGTAAAGATATGTAATGCCTAGAGTCTTTGCTCTATCTTCAAGTAATTTCGCTTTTCGACCTGTAATAATAGCGACTTCAATGTTAGATGTAAGTAAACAGCGAATGCCATAACCATCACGAACATTAAACGCTTTTAACTCTTCACCATTATTACCCATATAAATCAGCCCGTCAGACATCACGCCATCAACATCACAGATTAACAGCTTAATTTTGGCAGCTTTCTCTAAAACTGTCTTAGCAATAGGGCCATAACAGGTATTTTGATAATTGGAATGCATCATAATTCCTTGTTTATACTACACCAGCTTGTAGAAGGTCATGCATATGTAGCACACCAACGAGTTTATTACCTTCTGCAACCATAAGTGAAGTGACATGTTTAGATTGCATAAGGTTGAGCGCTTCTACGGCAAGAATATTTGGCGTTACTCTAATACCACCTGCTGTCATGACATCGGCAATTTTTGCATTGTTGAGGTCAATCCCCATGTCAAAAATACGGCGTAAGTCACCATCGGTAAAAATACCCTCGATATTCATTTGCTGATCACAAATGACCGTCATTCCCAATTTTTTACGAGTGATCTCAATAAGAGCTTCGCGTAATGTTGCAGTTTGTGGAATATGCGGAATATCATCACCGACTGTCATTAAATCACGAACTAAAAGTAAAAGTTTGCGCCCAAGTGCGCCACCTGGGTGTGAAAGTGCAAAATCTTCAGGGGTAAAACCTCTTGCAGTGAGAAGTGCAATAGCAAGGGCATCGCCCATGACAAGTGTTGCTGTTGTGCTGGTGGTAGGCGCAAGCCCTAAAGGACAAGCTTCGCGTGGAACTTTGATGCACAAATGGATATCAGCATATTTTCCCATATTACTGTTTGGGTTGTTCGTCATACAAATTAATGGAACACCAATACGTTTTAATACAGGTAATAAAGCAAGGATTTCACCAGATTCACCAGAATTTGAAATTGCCAGAACAATATCTTGGTTAGTTATCATTCCTAGGTCACCATGGCTGGCTTCACCAGGATGGACAAAAAATGAAGGCGTGCCTGTGCTTGCCAGCGTTGCTGCAATCTTACGTCCAATATGGCCCGATTTTCCCATTCCCATAACAACAACTTTTCCCTGACAAGCCGAAATTTTCTGACATGCACGAGTAAAATCATCATTAATATATTGTTCTAAGTTTTTTAAGCTTTCACTTTCAATCTGGAGAACTTCTTTACCTACTTGCTGAAAATCGATGTTTGACATTTTCTATTCCATGCGTAGTTTTTTAGTTAATCGGATGAGCGTGTCAGAATTGTATAACGAATACTTACTATCAGTAAGTGCTTTGTCCTAATTCAGTGATTATTCATATACAAAGACATTTAATTAGTTTGTTAGTGTAACAATAATTTGAGTCGATCAACGGCTTCTTATCATTAGCATCATAAACTAAATAAAAAACGATAAATTTTAGTATTCTCAATGAAATAGTAATATGAAGCCTACAAGTTTTAACATTTAAGATAAAGTTGCTTCAATAAAACAAAGGGAAAGGCGAAATTTACTCTATGATTGGCTTGAATGATCATGGATAATTTCGCATCCACATATTTTATATTAAATTAAGTTATATTCTGTTTTAATCGTTATACTTATAAACAATTTTATATTGAATTAAATGGGTATAATTTTGACGTTTTGATTATTAAAATAGATTAAAAACAATAGATTATGCGGTTGTCAGTATAAGTTACAAAGAGGCTAAGTTACCAAGAATATAAGTAGAGCTTATCCTTTATTACAAACAATTAGGTCGTAATATCAGATTAACTCCTATTCATCTACTTTATCAGATTGAGTATGAGTATATTGCTGGTAAGTGTTAGACGACATGATATGTATCAAGACAATTTGAGTTGTATGTAGATAACAACCCTTCCGTTTGTAATAGAACGGAGAAAATGAGCTATAACTAATGCAAGCACAGACAGATAACTTGATTGAAATACGTGACATGTCTTTTACTCGCGGTAATAGAAAAATATTTGAGAATATTAACCTCACTGTTCCTAGAGGAAAAATTACTGCGATTATGGGACCATCTGGGATTGGTAAAACAACCTTGTTGCGTTTGATTGGCGGACAGTTACGCCCAAGTCATGGGGAAATTTGGTTTGATGGTGATAATATTCCCGCATTATCACGTTCAAAATTATATCAAGCCCGTAAAAAAATGAGCATGTTATTCCAGTCAGGGGCACTTTTTACTGACATTGATGTGTTCAATAATGTGGCTTTTCCATTACGGGAGCATACAGACTTACCTGAATCATTGATTCATACAACGGTAATGATGAAACTCGAAGCTGTCGGGCTTCGTGGAGCGGCTCAACTCATGCCTTCTGAATTATCAGGTGGTATGGCAAGGCGAGCAGCATTAGCTCGGGCAATTGCGCTTGATCCTGAGCTAATTATGTTTGATGAACCTTTCGTAGGGCAAGATCCTATCACGATGGGGGTATTGGTAAAATTAATTGACGAGCTAAACCAAGCACTTGGTGTAACTTGTGTCGTTGTTTCACATGATGTTCCTGAAGTGCTAAGTATAGCGGATGAAGCTTATATTGTTGCGCAGCAGCATGTTATTGCAAAAGGAACCAGTGAGGAGCTGCGTGAGAATCAAGATCCTCGCGTTAGGCAGTTTTTAGATGGCATCGCTGATGGGCCTGTCCCATTCCGTTTTCCCGCCAATGATTATCTGGCTGATTTATTAGGGTAAAAAAGATGATAGTAAAGGCAATCGCTGCCTTCGGACGTCGGTGGATTGATATTTTTGCGGCCTTTGGACGAGCAGGATATATGTTGTTTCGTGCCATCGTTGGAAAACCAGAGTTTTCTAAGCAATGGCCATTATTAGTTAAACAATTATATGCAGTTGGTGTGCAATCATTACTGATTATTGCCGTTTCAGGTTTGTTTATCGGTATGGTTTTAGGACTACAGGGTTATCTTGTCCTGACAACATTTAGTGCTGAAGCAAGTTTAGGCATGATGGTGGCTTTATCACTGCTACGAGAGTTAGGGCCTGTTGTCACGGCTTTATTGTTTGCAGGCCGCGCAGGGTCAGCACTTACAGCTGAAATTGGTTTGATGAAAGCCACAGAGCAAATATCGAGTCTTGAAATGATGGCGGTCGATCCGCTACGGCGCGTTATTGCTCCGCGTTTCTGGGCTGGGTTTATTAGTATGCCATTGTTATCGCTAATATTTGTTGCCGTTGGTATTTTAGGTGGCGCATTAGTGGGGGTTGATTGGAAAGGAATTGATGAGGGCTTTTTCTGGTCATCAATGCAATCTTCAATTGAATGGCGTCATGATATTGTCAATTGTTTTATTAAGAGTCTGGTCTTTGCCATAACTGTCACATGGATAGCTTTGTTTAATGGTTATGACGCCATTCCAACTTCGGAAGGTATTAGCAAAGCAACAACACGAACCGTTGTTCATGCATCATTAGCGGTTCTAGGATTGGATTTTGTACTTACAGCACTGATGTTTGGGAATTAAGCCATGCAAAGTAAAAAAAGTGAAATATGGGTAGGGTGTTTTATGTTGCTGGCGATTGCCGCAATAATTTTTCTGTGTTTAAAAGTGGCTGATATAAAATCCATTGGTAATCAGTCAACATATACAGTCTCTGCTTCTTTTGAAAACATCGGCGGTTTAAAAGTCGGCTCGCCTGTCAAAGTTGGAGGCGTGGTCGTTGGCCGAGTTTCAAGCATTAATTTGAATAAAGAGAATTATGTTCCTGACATAAAAATTGATTTATTAAGTGAATATGACAACATTCCAGATTCAAGTTCATTATCCATTAGAACATCCGGATTATTAGGTGAGCAATATATCGCGATGAATATTGGTCCGCATGATGAAGAATTTGGCACTGAACTTTTAAAAAATGGCAGTCGTCTCGAAAATACCAAACCAGCACTGGTTTTAGAAGATTTGATAGGACAGTTCTTATATAAAAGCGGTGATGGCAGTAGCGCTGAACCTGCAACAAATTAATTCGACAATCCATACGAATTTAGAGGGAAAAGATTATGTTTAAGCGCTTGATGATGATAGCAATGCTAGCAATCGCACCGTTTGCGATGGCAGTTGATCAAACCAATCCATATAAATTAATGGATGAGGCAGCAGAAAAAACCTTTACTCGCCTTAAAAATGAACAAACCTTAATCCGCAAAGATCCTAACTATTTGCGAACAGTTGTGCGTGAAGAATTATTGCCTTATGTGCAAGTCAGATATGCAGGTGCATTAGTTCTTGGAACGTATTATAAAAATGCAACGCCTGCTGAACGTGACGCCTATTTTAAGGCTTTTGAAGCTTATCTTGAGCAAGTATATGGTCAAGCATTGGCAATGTATCATGGTCAAACATATCAAATTGCTCCAGAGCAACCATTAGGTGATAAAAACATTGTTGCCATTCGCGTGACTATCCTTGATAAAGATGGACGACCACCTGTTCGTCTCGATTTTCAATGGCGAAAAAATAGTAAAACTGGATACTGGCAAGCTTACGACATGATTGCTGAAGGGATCAGTATGATTACAACTAAGCAAAACGAGTGGGGCGATATTCTTCGTAAAGATGGCATTGCAGGTCTAACTAAACAATTAGAAATTAATGCAAAAGCACCCATTACGTTAGAAGAGAAATAATCTGATGAGTAATCACGCATTATCATGGACGCAGTCTGAGGCAACATTGTTACTCACTGGTACTTTGAACCGAGAATCTTTGTTAGCATTTTGGAAACAGCGAGATAGCCTTCTTAAACATGTTGAGCTGCTTGACGTTTCTGGGCTACATCACGTTGATTCAACAGGTCTTGCTATGTTAGTGCGTTTGAAAGGCGAATTTATAGAACAAAAGCGCTTTTTGAATATCATTGGTATGAGTGATAATTTGCTGACATTAATGGAGCTTTATAGCGTTAAGTCATTATTGTTAGATTGAGTCAATTAATGTAAAAAATGGGCGCCTCTGTGTGTTTTATACACCAGAGGCGTTTTCTTTGGTTTAAGAATTGGTCGGGATCCATTAGGATATACATCTTATATCCTAATCGTTAGTACATCGGTATTTTCAATTACATTGTCACTAACGCACATTATTTACGGGTTCTTGCTGATTATCATAATATAGATTATTTTGTGTGTTGATAGTCAATACCTAAATTAATTTACATTATATAATTTTATATAAACAGTTACTTGCCAATAGCGCGCAGAATAGCTTGCATATGGGCAAGTAAATTTAGACTAATCATAGAATTGAGCAATTATGGAAAATAACGAAATAAAACAAGTATTGATGGATAAATTACCACTGGATGAAGCCATTGTTAATGGTGATGGTAGCCATTTTCAGGTAATTGTTGTTGGTGCTATGTTTGATGGTATGAGCCGAGTCAAACAGCAACAAGCTATTTATGCTCCATTAATGGAATATATTGCAGATAACCGGATTCACGCATTATCAATTAAGGCATATACACCAGAAGAATGGGCCCGTGATCGCAAATTAAATGGCTTTTAATTAATAAACTGCGAACAGTATCTAAAATTTGAATGCGAGACTCACTGAATGGATAAATTTTTAGTTAAAGGCCCGACCCGTTTGGAAGGGGAAGTAACAATATCAGGCGCAAAAAATGCTGCATTACCAATCCTGTTCGCTGCATTACTCGCTGAAGAGCCAGTAGAAATACAAAATGTTCCAGAACTTAAAGATATTGATACAACAATCAAACTATTGAATCAATTAGGAACAAAAGTTGAACGCAATGGTTCAATTTATGTGGATGCGCGAAATGTGACAGAATACTGCGCACCTTATGACCTTGTTAAAACAATGCGCGCTTCTATTTGGGCACTTGCGCCTTTAGTGGCTCGTTTCGGTCACGGAGAAGTCTCATTACCGGGTGGATGTGCTATTGGTGCTCGCCCTGTTGATTTACATATTTCTGGCCTTGAACAACTTGGCGCTAATATTGTTTTAGAAGACGGTTATGTTAAAGCAAGTGTCGATGGACGTCTAAAAGGTGCGTGCATTGTCATGGATAAAGTGAGTGTTGGCGCGACAGTCACCATTATGACTGCTGCAACACTTGCAGAAGGTACGACAGTAATTGAAAATGCTGCTCGAGAACCTGAAATCGAAGATACAGCGAATTTTTTAAATACATTAGGCGCAAAAATTACAGGTGCTGGTACTGATCGCATTGTGATTGAAGGTGTTGAACGCTTAGGTGGTGGAACTTATCGCGTCCTTCCAGACCGTATTGAAACGGGAACTTTCCTTATTGCTGCTGCTGTGTCAAAAGGTAAAGTTATTTGCCATAATGCCGCACCAGAAACACTGGATGCAGTATTAGCTAAATTACGCGAAGCTGGCGCTAAAATTGAAGTGGGTGATGATTGGATCAGCCTTGATATGCAAGGGAAACGCCCTAAAGCGGTAACGCTACGTACCGCTCCACATCCAGGATTTCCAACTGATATGCAAGCACAATTTAGCTTACTTAATTTAGTTGCTGAAGGTGCTGGTATGATCACGGAAACAATCTTTGAAAACCGTTTCATGCATATTCCTGAATTGATCCGTATGGGTGCCCACGCTGAAATTGAAAGTAATACTGTTCTTTGCCATGGCGTAGAAAAACTAACAAGTGCACAGGTAATGGCAACCGATCTACGTGCATCAGCTAGCCTCGTCATTGCAGGTTGTATTGCGGAAGGGACAACAACTGTTGATCGTATCTATCATATTGATCGTGGTTATGAGCATATTGAAGATAAGTTAAGAGCTTTAGGCGCTGATATTCAGCGCGTTCATTCAAACGATTAAATATTATGTGAATACACAGGTGATTTTGTAAGTGTATTAGTTTCATTCGCACCTCTAGGAGTAGATAAATATTCGCTTCTAGAGGCGTTTCTATTTCTTTTCACAATATGACTATTTCATCATTTCAATTTTATCGGCTTTGCATTCTGTAGCGTCCTTTAAACTATTGTCACATTTTTATTCTAATGGTCTTAAGAATAACATAGTTTTATGAAATTCATGATTTATAAAAATTATTTAATAGCTATTCATAAGCTAGGTTTTTTACTGTAACTAAATTACGTAAAATATATCTTTTATATTTTTTTAGTTATTCATAATAAATCACTTCTAATAAATTTAAAGATCTTTTAATCTTTAATTAGTTAAATATTTCTAAGTTGTCGTTGAATTTAACTAAATAGTATTTTTAAGTTTGATATATGTATATAAAACCCAGTATTAAATTAAAAGTGAGTTTAAAATGTCAAAAATAAGTTTATCGGATAAAGTGAATATATATTTCCGTAATAATATTTTGAATCATAATGTATCTTCAAAAACGGTAAAAGGATTACTAAAAAAAGTCAAATCAATAAATGATAATAATATCAAGTATGGTAAAAATGATAAGATCCCAATGTTAATAGTGAATGCATTAGTAAGAAAAAAGAACCTTAGTTTGAGTAAAAAAATATACTCAATTAATGTGGATTCAGAATACCTTAAATTACAGGAAAAAATGGATCTTATATGTGTGATTAATAATGAACTCAATCGACATCAATATAATAGAAAAGAGAAAATAGTTATTTCTCCAAATACTGGCGTAAAGAAATTTAATGATATCAATGTTAAAAATGTATCTCCATGCTTAACAACGAATAGAGATAATTTATTAAAAATAACATCTAATACTTCTAGTGAGAATATAGAGAAAAACGAGATAAAAGAAATTAAGAAAAAAGTCCCACTCACACTAGAGGATTTTGTTCCTGGTAAATTTGAGGATTCTTATGGGTATATTATTTTAGATAAAGAAGATTTTATAAAAGAAATTCAAAGAATTTCTACCATAAATACAAAAAATGAGCATGTTGTAAAAAATGAAAAGAAACATGCATTATTTAAAATTAATCAAAGAGGTTTACCGAATAAAAATACAAAAATTTTTAATTTAATTAATAGTATTAATATACAGAGTGAGGGTAATTTGAAATTAACAGGTAGATAATTTAATAGAAGCGTCAGGTTTTGATCTGACGCTTTTACCAAATTGAGTGATAAGAAAATTTAATTTACTTGCTCATCTGGTATTTCTTCAATAATAACATCAACATCTTTAACTTCGCCATCGCGTAAAACTTTGACAATAATTTTACTGCCGGGGCGAATTTCAGCGACTAAATCCATCGTTTCAGCGGCAGATACTGCAGTTTTGCCATCAACTGATAATATAATATCACCTTGTAATATACCGGATTTTTCTGCGGGGCCATTTGCCGCTATTTGAAATACGCGTAATCCATGAATTTGGTTGATATTATTATTATTGGTTCTGATCTGAGGTAATTCGCGAGCAGTGATCCCGATATAGCCGCGGATAACACGACCATCGCGGATCAATTTTTCCATAATTTTAGTCGCAAGTGTGGTAGGAATGGTGAAACTCAGCCCTTCTGAACTGACCCCTTGCCCAGCAGTGAAAGAAAGTGTGTTGATGCCAACTAGTTCACCTTCAGTATTAATTAATGCTCCTCCGGAGTTTCCAGAATTGATTGAAGCATCTGTTTGCAGAAAGTTTTGGCGGCGGGTAGAACTTAAACCAACTCGCCCCGTTGCGCTGATTATTCCTTGGGTCACTGTTTGACCAATATTATATGGATTACCAATTGCCAAAACGACATCACCAACATGGGTTATGCGCGAGCTATTGATTGGAATAACTGGAAGGTTTTCTGCATCTATTTTGAGTACGGCAAGATCTGTTAATTTATCAGAGCCGACTAATAACGCATCAAATATTGAACCATCTTGTAAGGCTACTAAAATTTGGTCAGGATTATCAACCACATGCTTATTTGTAATAATATAGCCGTTAGAGCTCATGATCACGCCAGAACCAAGAGATTTTAGCTCTCGACCAGACTGAGAAAAGCTACCTTTAGAACTGCTATAAACGTAAACGACCGCAGGCGCAGCTTTACGAACAGCTTTATTATAGCTGACAGGTTCGCTATCTACTTTACCCGAGAGCAAATTTGTTAAGCCAATAGGACGTAAAGAGGGAACCGCAATAACAATAATTATAGCGGTTAATAGGCCTAGCATTGCCGCCCAGATAAGCTTTTTCACCATAAGATATCGAATTCAGCTGGTTAATATAGAAAACTTGAGCATACCATAAAAAAACAGGCACAGCAGTTTGTACTGTACCTGTTTTTACTTTATCGAAAAAATGTGAGCGAATTAATTTTTCATTAGTAAATATAAAGTTTCGCTACCACGGAGTACTTTCATTGCTAGAACAGGTGGTTTTGCTTCAATGATTTTGCGGAACTGCTCGATGTTTTCAATGCGAGTATCATTCACACCAAAGATCAAGTCACCTTTCATTAGGCCGATTGCAGCAGCGGGTGATTTAGGTGTAACGCTATCAATTTGAACACCTTTTGTATTACTTACCGTCGCGTTCGATAATGTTGCACCTAATAAGGACTCACTCAGTTTTTCTGCTTTAGTTGCTTCGCCTTCGTCATTTTCTAAAACGACTTTGACATCCATTGGTTTACCTGAACGAATTAAGCCAATAGTGATCTCTTTGCCGATTTGGCTAGTACCAATTTTAGCTCTTAGCTCAGCAAAGCTATTAATGCGTTTGCCATCGACAGAAACTAATACGTCACCTGATTTAATTCCAGCTTTGGCAGCTGAAGATTTAGGCAGTACTTCACTAACAAATGCACCACGTTGAGCATCAATATTGAATGCTTTCGCGATGTCAGAATTCATTTCAGTACCTTTAATGCCTAGGATACCGCGCTTGACTTCACCGTGTTTAATCAGTTGTTCACTGAGGTTTTTTGCCATATTACTTGGGATAGCAAAACCGATACCGATATTCCCGCCACCAGGCGCTAGAATTGCGGTATTAATACCAATTAATTCACCATTTAGGTTAACCAATGCACCACCTGAGTTACCGCGGTTAATTGATGCATCTGTTTGAATGAAGTTTTCGAGTCCTTCAAGATTTAATCCACTACGACCAAGTGCAGAAATAATCCCTGACGTTGCTGTTTGACCTAAGCCAAATGGGTTACCAACTGCAACGGCAAAGTCACCAACACGTAGTTTGTCTGAATCTGCAATGTTTACCGCGGTTAGATTCTTGATATCTTTTTCATTCAACACTTTCAGTAGTGCAATATCAGTCTGTGCATCTTTACCGATTAGCTTAACAGTAATTTCACGTCCGTCATTTAGCTGAATTTGGATTTTATCTGCACCATCAATAACGTGGTTGTTGGTTAAAATGTAGCCTTGTTTAGCATCAATAATGACACCTGAACCCAAGCCTTCAAATGGTCTCACACTTTGTTGTGGAGAAGGCATATTTGGGCCAAAGAAGAATTTCAGTTCTTCTGGAATTTGTTGGTTCTGTACTCGGGTACCAGAAACATGAATATTAACAACCGCTGGCAGTACTTTTTCCAACATAGGTGCCAAACTTGGCATATTTTGGCTTTGTGATGATGCAGGCAGTGTAGCAGGTAAAGCAGCAACACTGACTGAAGGTAATACTGAAAGGGATAATCCTAGACTCATTGCTGCTGCAGTGAGGAAAAAATTTTTTCTTTTCATCATTCCGTAGATTCTCTTAAGAATAAAATTGATCAGGCTGTAATCGTTTTTACAGATATCAAGATATTTCTAAATATCAGATTTGATTTTACTGATTAATATGACTATGGATTATGCGCAAAAGTTCCGGCAACAGGTAGTGAATATCCATTCTTTTACATCTATTTACACGTAATGTAAATGTGGCTTTAGTTTCTATACATTTTTGAAATAAAAAGAAATAAAAATTTATCGGGTATATCTGACTCAATATAGCAAATGAGGATTAAGGTCAGGAATTAACATGATTTTAGGATAAAAAACACATTTTATTCTGATTTTTCTACATATTGAAAATAACGATCGCGCGTAAATTAATAATCCACCAGTAAGCAGAGACTTATCGTTACTGGTGAATCAAATTGAGATAATTACTTCTCTTTATCATCTACAGGGCGAAATAACCCAGAAGCGCCTTCAGAGTAATCTCTTGGTGGCATTTTGACTGGAGCTTGGTCATTATCAGCTTCGGATTCAGTTAAGCGATAATTAAATGGATTATCTTGCGCAGGCATATCAGGCATCAGTTCAGAGGAGCTTTGTGCCATATGTTGATATAGTTGACGATAATCACGCGCCATATTATCCAGCAACTCAGCACTGCGAGCAAAATGACCAACAAGCTCTTTGCGGTATTCCTCTAATTCTATATTTTTTTTATCCAATTCAGCTTGTGCTGTTTTTTGTTGGCGAAGTTTTGGGTTTCCATAACGGACAACTAATGCGCCGATAATGAAACCAATAACTAATCCGATTAGTGCATACTCCCAGGTCATGCTGACTCCTTCGTTTTACATCAGTGTTCGCATTAAAGAAATAGAAATTAAGCTTAGTTAGCTATAACTATACCTAAAATAATTCAAGTTGCCTGTAAGCATCAAGCAAAACTATCCTTAGGGTACGTAAAGTTATCGTGATTTGGATAGTAACCTTAAGTGGTATGTTATAGTTATATGGTAACGTTAAGTATGACGAATATCGACTTGTTAATGTATGAAAATGGCAGATAAAAGCAATATTTCCAATTCCGATTAAGTATTTTTAACAGCTTTGCAATGAGAATTATAATGGATAATCACTGACTCTAATCAGTACGGTGTTTATTGTATCACATTAAAAAAAAAGAATTTTTAAGGATTATTCAGTTAATGTCTCCGATGACCCCAACTCTGCGTTACCAACAGGCGCTTGCTGAAGGTAACTATCAGCCTGATGATGTACAAAAACGTGCGGTTGCACGTTTGGATGAAATTTATCAGCAATTGATTGATGCTTCAAAGAATGAACAAACAGCACAGACTCGCGGCCTTAAAACACGTTTAAGTCGCCTATTTGGCAAAAATACGACGACAGATATACAACCTGTTCGCGGACTGTATATGTGGGGGGGAGTTGGCCGCGGTAAAACTTGGCTTATGGATATGTTCTACGATAGTTTGCCTGGAGATAGAAAGTTACGTCTTCACTTTCATCGCTTTATGAAAAAGGTACAAGAGGACTTAATGGCATTACAAGGTCATGAAAATCCTTTAGATATTATTGCGGATGAATTTAAAAAACAGACGGATATCTTATGTTTTGATGAGTTTTTTGTCTCCGATATCACTGATGCTATGATTTTAGGTACACTTCTTGAAGGGCTATTTGCACGCGGGATCACCTTAGTTGCGACCTCAAATATTATTCCTGACGACTTATATCGCAATGGCTTACAAAGGGCGCGTTTTTTACCCGCCATTGAGCAAATTAAGAAGTATTGTGACATTATGAATGTTGATGCGGGCGTTGATTACCGCTTACGCACACTCACACAAGCCCATCTTTTTCTATCGCCCATTAATGATGAAAGCCGCAAACATCTTGACGAAACCTTTGTGAAGCTAGCGGGGAAAAGTGGGGAACAAAACCCAATTCTTGAGGTGAATCATCGCAAAATGCAGGCAATTCGTTCTGCTGAAGGTGTTTTAGCGATTAGCTTCAAAACGTTATGTGAAGAGCCGCGTAGCCAGAATGATTATATTTATCTTTCTAATTGTTATCACACCGTTTTGCTATACGATGTACCTGAGTTAGGCGTGAAAGAAGAGAATGCAGCACGACGTTTTCTTGCTTTAATTGATGAGTTTTATGAACGTAAGGTAAAGCTCATTATTAATGCTCAAGTCCCGATGGAATCCTTGTATCAAGGAACATTATTGGCTTTTGAATATCAGCGCTGCCTATCTCGCTTACAGGAAATGCAAAGTGAAGAGTATTTAAAAATACCTCACTTAGCGTAAAATAAGTCAAAGTAATTTGCTTGTTTTATGAGCATAATTACCTGCGAAATTTATTAAGATAGAAAAAAATTGTTTTTGGGGTCGATTTTTATTGCTGACTTCTCTATAATCTTGCGACCCCACGTTACAGTGATGTTTTTTATTTCCCAAAAAATATCACATAATGCCGGCTAGGCTGCTCGAAGGGGTAGGTTTGCTGGACAAGAGTCGTGTGAGCCTCAGTAAGTTTATGAACATGAGTGTTCACCAACGTGTAACTTCAATATTGGGTAAGTTTTAATGAAAACTTTTACAGCTAAACCAGAAACCGTAAAACGCGACTGGTACGTTGTTGATGCAGATGGCAAAACTTTAGGCCGTCTTGCAACTGAAATTGCTCTCCGTCTGCGCGGGAAGCATAAAGCGGAATATACTCCGCACGTGGATACTGGTGATTACATCATCGTTCTGAACGCAGAAAAAGTTGCTGTTACCGGCAATAAACGCGAAGACAAAATCTATTATCGCCACACAGGCCATGTAGGTGGAATTAAGCAAGCGACTTTCGAAGAGATGATTGCTCGCAGTCCTGAGCGTGTGATTGAAATCGCGGTTAAAGGCATGTTGCCAAAAGGGCCTCTGGGTCGTGCAATGTACCGTAAACTGAAAGTTTACGCAGGTAATGAGCACAACCACGCGGCACAACAACCGCAAGTTCTTGACATTTAATCGGGATTATAAGCAATGGCTGAAAATCAATACTACGGCACTGGTCGCCGCAAAAGCTCATCTGCTCGTGTCTTTATTAAGCCGGGTAGCGGTAACATCACAATCAATCAGCGTACACTAGAACAGTACTTTGGTCGCGAAACTGCGCGCATGGTCGTTCGTCAACCGCTGGAATTGGTTGAAATGTTGGAAAAATTGGATCTGTACATCACTGTTAAAGGTGGTGGTATTTCAGGTCAGGCTGGCGCAATCCGTCACGGTATTACTCGTGCACTGATGGCTTATGACGAAACTCTTCGTTCAGATCTACGTAAAGCTGGTTTTGTTACCCGCGATGCGCGTTCTGTTGAGCGTAAGAAAGTTGGTCTACGTAAAGCACGTCGTCGTCCACAGTTCTCCAAACGTTAATTTATTGCCTTTTGGGCATAAAATTGATGAAAAAACCCGTCTTATTGGCGGGTTTTTTATTATTTAGATCGACTTATTAATTGTTTAATATCTATATTTCATTTCTATTTTTTATTTTTGAATAAAATATTATCAACTTTATGCAGCTTTTATTATTCATAATGCAAATTATTAGCCAACAAGATTAGAGTTAACTTCAAGGTTTTTATTCTATTTTAATGCCTTAGATAATGTTTTTATCTGTAAAATTAATCGTAATTTGTCTGGATTAATATTTAGTTGTGATTTTTTCATCATTCCCACCCTAAGTTGTGCAAAATCTGTTAGAATATGCGACTACTTTTTATTTTCTTATTTCTCGCTTTATATTCAAAATAATTCGAGTTGTGTGTAAGCATCCTCTAAGTTCAGGCGATGTCATTAAAAATAGTCTGGATGGATCTCTAAGAGCATCAGCTTCTATGTGATTTGAATACTCATAACAGAATATACAGTACGAGAGGGTTGTGCTGGCTTTCAATATGGATACATGAAAGCTTTGGCATTGGGAAATTTAAAATGGGTATTTCGTAGTTATTAAAATACAAACTACAGTTTATCTCATTTTTATGCAATTTGGAGGTTTTAATGGCTGTCGCTCCTAACAAACGTTCGGTAATGACATTATTTTCAAGCCCAACCAATATTTTTAGCCATCAAGTTCGTATTGTTCTGGCTGAAAAAGGGGTTAGCGTTGAAATTGAGAATGTTGAACAAGGTCATCTGCCTCAAGATCTGATAGATTTGAACCCATACCAGAGTGTGCCAACACTGGTTGATCGCGATCTTACTTTGTATGACCCACATATCATTATGGAATATCTTGATGAGCGTTTTCCTCATCCGCCATTAATGCCTGTTTACCCTGTTGCTCGTGCGACTAGCCGTCAATTAATGCATCGTATTGAAAAAGATTGGTATTCATTGATGTATAAAATTGAAAGAGGAACTGCGCAGGAAGCTGATCACGCACGTCGTCAACTTGCTGAAGAACTGATTGCAATTTCACCTATATTTGCTGAATGCCCATTCTTTATGAGTGATGAATTTAGCTTAGTTGATTGCTATTTGGCTCCGCTGCTATGGCGTTTACCTGTTCTTGGTATTGAATTGAAGCCATCAAGCAGCAAACATCTGCAAATGTATATGCAACGTGTTTTTGAGCGCGATGCATTCTTAGCATCAATGACAGAATTAGAACGCGAAATGCGTCTGTCTGCACGAGGTTAAGTAGCATGATGGAAATGACGCCAATGACACCGCGGCGCCCCTATTTATTACGGGCTCATTACGAGTGGCTGCTTGATAATGACATGACACCGCATTTGGTTGTTGATGTCACAGCGCCGAATGTTAATGTACCAATGGAATTCGCTCGTGATGGTCAAATCGTCTTGAATGTGGCGCCTCGTGCTGTTGGTAATTTTGCCATCAGCAATGATGAAGTCACTTTTAATGCTAGGTTTGGCGGAGTTCCTCGCCAAGTATATGTTCCTATGGCGGCAATCATTGCAGTTTATTCTCGTGAAAATGGTGCAGGGATGATGTTTGAACCTGAAGCGGCTTATGAAGAGCAACTCACAGGCCATACCCATGTTGAAGAAGACAGTTCTTCTGAAGGCATTTCATTAGTTCATGAGTCAGAACCGACACATGATGAGTCATCTCCATCAGATGATGAGCCAACGCCCCCACCTAAAGGGCGTCCGTCTCTTCGGGTTATTAAATAATCCACTTAGATTGATGCATTAATTATGTTCTGGAACCCAAATCATTTTTGATGGTTTGGGTTCTTTGTTTTGTGGTATGGGTTATAGCTTAAAAATAGTAATGGATGTATTTCTATGAATGCAAAGTGAGGGAAAACAAGGTTTATCTTGTTCTGCTCATCATCTGACAGAGGGATTGCTCCCCCTGTGGTTGAACGATATTAAACATCCATAAAGTACTTAAACGCCCATAAAGCAGAGTATGCCATCGGCTGCTTTACGTCCTTCTGCAATGGCGGTGACCACTAAATCTGACCCTCTCACAATATCTCCACCTGCAAATATTTTAGGATTGGAGGTTTGATAAGCTAAAACACCTTCACTATCTGCAATGATCCGACCTTGAGTATCGAGTTGAACATTGTGCTCATCGAGCCATGGCATAGCGTGAGGACGGAAGCCAAATGCTGTTATGACGGCATCCGCAGGTAACAAATGCTCAGAGCCTGCGATGGGTTCAACTTGCGCTCGACCATTGTGCCCAGTAGTGATTTGCGTTTTGACAACTTTGATACCACAAACTTTGCCTTGTTGGTCTATCTCAATACTTATTGGCTGTAAATTAAAAAGAAATTCAGCCCCTTCTTCACGTGCATTTTTCACTTCTCTTGGTGAACCGGGCATATTTGCTTCATCACGTCGATATGCGCAGCTAACTTGTGTTGCACCTTGGCGAATTGCTGTGCGAACACAATCCATTGCAGTATCACCACCACCGAGTACAACCACGCGTTGATTTTTTAGCTGCACATAAGGCATTTGCGAGTCTTCATCAAAACCCATAATTTGTCGAGTATTGGCAATGAGATAAGGAAGCGCATCATAAACGCCAGCGGCATCTTCATTGACAAGTTGCCCTTTTGTGGATTGATAAGTACCAGTTCCAAGAAACACAGCATCATATTCATCAATCAGTTTTTGTAGTGGTATATCTTTACCAATTTGAGTATTGAGTTTGAACTCAATTCCCATTGAGGTAAAAATTTCCCTACGTCGCGACATGATCTCTTTTTCTAACTTGAAAGCGGGAATACCAAAAGTCAGTAATCCCCCAATTTCAGGGTGCTTATCATATACAGTTGCTGCGACTCCATTACGCGCTAATACATCCGCACAGGCAAGCCCAGCAGGGCCTGCACCAATAATAGCAACGCGTTTATTTGTTGGCGTGACATGCGAAAGGTCGGGACGCCAGCCCATAGCGAATGCAGTATCATTGATATAACGCTCAATATTACCGATAGTGACAGCACCAAAATCATCATTTAGTGTACAAGCACCTTCACATAAGCGATCTTGTGGGCAAACGCGTCCACACACTTCAGGCAAACTATTTGTTTGATGAGATAATTCAGCCGCTTCAATGATGCGCCCTTCATTGGCAAGTTTTAGCCAATTAGGAATATAATTATGAACAGGGCATTTCCATTCACAGTAAGGGTTACCACATGAAAGACAGCGATCTGCCTGTGTTTGCGCTTGAGCTCCACTAAAAGGTTCATAGATCTCAATAAATTCAATTTTACGAATATTTAATGCTTTTTTAGGCGGATCAACACGTTGTAAGTCGATGAATTGATAAACATTCTGGCTCATTTTTCCTCTCCTTACTGCGCTTGAACGCGTAATTCAGCTGCTGAACGGCTACGATGGCCTAATAGTGCGTTAACATCACTTGATTTTGGTTTAACCAGTGTAAAGCGACTAAGCCAATAGTGCCAATTTGCTAATATATCTTCTGCACGCGGTGAATGGGTGAAATGAAGGTGTTCAGTAATCAGGCCCCGTAAGTGTTCGGCATGAATGGGTAAGTCATTCACCGAAAGTAACTCAACCATTTCATTATTGACGCGTCGAGAAAATATCTCTTCATCATCAAGAACGTAAGCGAATCCACCTGTCATTCCTGCACCAAAGTTAATGCCTGTTTTTCCTAGCACACAGACAATTCCGCCTGTCATATATTCGCAACCATTATCGCCAATGCCTTCAATGACCGCGGTTGCACCTGAATTACGTACGGCAAAACGCTCTCCTGCTAAACCTGCTGCATAAAGTTTACCGCCAGTTGCGCCATAAAGGCAGGTGTTGCCAGCAATCGTGGTTTTATGAGTCTCAAAGAAAGATCCTACTGGTGGACGAATGGCGATAATACCGCCAGCCATACCTTTACCCACATAATCGTTTGCATCACCCGTTAAGATTAATTCAACACCTCCTGCATTCCAAACACCAAAACTTTGTCCTGCTGTACCTGTAAAGCAGAGTTGTAAAGGTGAGGCAGCAAAACCTTGATCGCCATAGCGGCGAGCTATTTCACCCGATAGTGCTGCGCCGACAGAACGGTCAGTGTTCATGATGTCATAGTAGAAGGTTTTAGACTGTTTTTGGGCTAAATAGGGTTCTACATCTTGTAAAATACGTTGATTGAGCAATCCTTTATCAAATGGCGGATTGGTTTCTGTACAAAAAACAGCGGCATCAACATGTGGCTCACTAGTTTCCAGTAAACTGTTTAAGTTGAGTCTATTTTGTTTAGCGGTTTTACCTTCAATGATTTCAAGTAAATCAGTGCGACCAATTAGGTCCGTGAGCTTAGTCACACCAAGAGCAGCCATCAATTCACGTGTTTCTCGCGCGATAAAGCGAAAATAGTTAATAACTCGCTCAGGTAAGCCATGATAATGATGGTTTCTCAGTGTGTCATCTTGAGTTGCAACGCCTGTTGCACAGTTATTGAGATGGCAAATTCGTAAATATTTACAGCCAAGTGCAACCATTGGCCCAGTTCCAAAACCAAAACTTTCAGCACCTAATATGGCGGCTTTAATGATATCTAGCCCTGTTTTTAAACCACCATCTGTCTGTAAACGGATTTTATGACGTAATCCATTGGCAACTAATGCTTGCTGAGTTTCAACTAATCCCAACTCCCATGGGCACCCCGCATATTTAACAGAAGAAATCGGACTCGCACCTGTTCCACCATCATATCCCGCCACTGTAATTAAATCGGCATAAGCTTTTGCGACACCAGTTGCAATGGTGCCTACACCCGGTTCAGAAACTAATTTAACCGAGATAAGGGCGTTCGGATTGACTTGCTTAAGGTCAAAAATAAGTTGTGCGAGATCTTCAATTGAATAGATATCATGATGAGGTGGTGGTGAAATTAAAGTCACGCCCGGAACGGAGTAACGTAATCTTGCAATGTAAGGTGTGACTTTATCTCCCGGAAGTTGGCCACCTTCACCTGGTTTTGCACCCTGAGCAACCTTAATTTGAATGACATCAGCATTAACAAGATAGGCAGGTGTGACACCAAAACGGCCAGAAGCAACTTGCTTAATTCGAGAGCGTTTTTGTGTACCATAACGAGCAGGATCTTCTCCACCTTCACCGGAATTAGAGAAACCACCTAATGTATTCATGGCGATAGCTAAGGCTTCATGAGCTTCAGGACTAAGCGCGCCGATAGACATTGCCGCAGTATCAAAGCGAGAAAATAGGGCTTCCTCTGATTCTACATCAGACAAATCAATGGCGTTATCAGTCGCTTTTAGTGCCAATAAATCGCGAAAGGTGGTAACTGGGCGATGGTTAACGAGCTGAGCATATTTTAAATAATCTGCATAATCACCGCTGTGCACTGCTTGTTGAAGCGTTTTGACAACATCAGGATTATAGGCATGAAATTCGCCATTATGGGTATATTTGAGTAGGCCGCCTTGGTCAATTGATAAACGAGGTAACCAAGCTTTACGCGATAAGTTAAACAGGTCTAATTCAAAATCACTAAAGTCGGCTCCACCAACTCGGCTGACAACACCATTAAAACATAATTGTGTGACTTCTTCATGTAATCCCACCGCTTCAAAGAGCTCAGCACAACGGTAAGAAGCAATGGTAGAAATCCCCATTTTTGACATGATTTTGTAGAGACCTTTGTTGATCCCATTACGATAGTTCAGTAATACATTGGCTAATGGTTTATCAAATAAATCACTTTCTGCCATTGCAGCAATTGATTCATAAGCCAAATAAGGGTAGATAGCTGTTGCACCGAAGCCAAGTAAAACAGCAAAATGGTGAGGATCTCTTGCACTGGCAGTTTCAATTATTAGGTTTGCATCACAACGCAAATTATTTTCAACTAAGCAGTGTTGAACAGCACCTACAGCCATAGCCGCAGGAATAGGTAAGCGCTCAGGGGAAATTTGGCGATCAGATAATATTAATATGACAGCGCCATCAATCACTTTTTGTTGAGCTGTTAGGCAGAGATTTTCAATCGCTTGTTTTAGTGAATGGGCTGCGGGTTGATAGGTAATGTCGAGAGTTTCAACTTTGTAGTAGCGGCTATCTTGTTCACATAATTGCTGAAAATCAGAATATAACAAAACAGGGGATTTGAAACTGAGTCGGTGAGCTTGCCCTTCCGCTTCACAAAAGACATTCATTTCACGGCCAATACAGGTCGCTAATGACATCACATGAGCTTCTCTTAGTGGATCAATAGGCGGATTTGTGACTTGTGCAAATAACTGGCGAAAATAATCATATAAAATTCGTGGGCGTGATGATAGAACGGCAAATGGCGTATCATCACCCATTGACCCAGTTGCTTCTTGCCCATTTTCACCTAACACACGGATAACTTGCTCAAGTTCTTCACTGCTATAAGCAAATTGCTTTTGATAGATAGCAAGTGTTTGGTTATCCATTGTGCGCTGTGCTTGTTCTTGAACACAATTGTCCATTTCTTCAAATGGTGTTAAGCGAATAACATTCTTTTCCAGCCAAGATTTGTAAGGATGGCGACTTTTCAAGTCATTATCAGTTTCAGCACTATGTAAAATTCGCCCTTCTTGGGTATCAATAAGCAGTAATTCACCCGGGCCAACACGCCCTTTTTCAACAACTTCATCTGGCTGGTAATCCCAAATTCCAATTTCAGAAGCGCAGGTAATGAGTTTATCTTTTGTGATGACATAACGAGCAGGGCGTAATCCATTTCTATCCAGATTACACGCTGCATAGCGACCATCTGACATCACAAGGCCTGCTGGGCCATCCCAAGGTTCCATATGCATTGAGTTAAAATCAAAAAATGCTTTGAGATCTTCACTCATATCAGGATTGTTTTGCCAAGCTGGTGGCACTAATAAGCGGATAGCTCGTACTAAATCCATTCCGCCATTAAGAAGGAGTTCTAGCATATTATCGAGAGAGCTAGAGTCTGAACCTGTTTCATTAACAAAAGGCGCAGCGGATTGTAGATCAGGAATTAATGGTGTACGAAACTTATAAGCACGGGCTCTTGCCCATTGACGGTTTCCGGTAATTGTATTGATTTCACCATTATGCGCTAAATAGCGAAAAGGTTGAGCAAGTGGCCAACGAGGAACGGTATTAGTAGAAAAACGTTGATGGAATAAGCAAATAGCGGATTCCATACGCAGATCAGCAAGATCAGGGAAAAAGCGCGGAAGGTCTGCCGCCATACACAAGCCTTTATAAATGGTGACAAGGTTTGAGAGGCTACAAATATAAAAATCACTATCACTAATGCGTTTTTCTATACGACGACGAGCAACGAATAGGCGACGTTCGAGGTCGCGAGGTCGCCAGCCTGCTGGCGCATTAATAAATAATTGCTCGATTTGTGGTAAGCTGGATAGCGCGATACTGCCTAATATATCGTGGTTAACTGGTACTTTTCGCCAACCCACAATGGCGAGCGTTTCTTCAAGGAGTTCTTCTTCAATAATACTGCGGCACTGCGCAGCAATTGTTTCATCTTGGCTCAAAAATATCATACCGACGGCATAATTACGGGCAAGACGCCAATCATTCTCTTTTGCGACGAGTTGAAAAAAACGGTCAGGTTTTTGTAGCAGTAATCCACAGCCGTCACCTGTTTTGCCATCCGCGAGTATCGCGCCACGATGTTGCATACGCGCAAGTGCATGAATAGCGGTTCTGACAATTTTATGGCTTGGTTCCCCTTCAATATGGGCGATAAGACCAAAGCCACAGTTGTCTTTTTCTAATTTCCTGTTGTATAGCATATAATCTTCTCCGTTATTATCTTCGTCGTCTTTCACGCTACAGCGGTGTTGGCTGCTTATTTTCACTCTAGTCACGTAGTTATCTACGCTCCTAGAGATTCAAATACTTGCCGCCTTGCTGTAACGCGAAATCCATAGAAGATAGTGTTATGATTTTCACGCTACAGTGGTGTTGGCTGCTTATTTTCGCTTTAGTCACGTAGTTATCTACGCTCCTAGAGATTCAAATAATTGCCGCCTTGCTGTAACGCGAAATCCATAGGAGATAATGTTATGATTTTCACGCTACAGTGGTGTTAGCTGTGGGCGTTGCTCGTCGTAGCGTGCTATTTATAGGAGAATCATGATCATTATTTTTTCACGCTACATTGCTACATTTGCTTATCCATTAATCTTTGCTCATTGTTCCCGTGACCTATCTGACGAGCACACAAAATAGCAGCGTCGGTAAATCGCTGTGTTCCATTTTTTATGAAGATACAGTCTGTTTAGAGTTGGTAAATTATGTATTCGTTGTCAGAAGAGAAAGCGGTACACGGTAAGGTTTTAAATTAGCGATATTCTGTTTCTAGGTCAAATAAGGCAAAAATGACATTATTTGCAATATAAAATAACGTTATTTTATTGATTAACAAAGAAAATATTAACGAAAATACTTTTGTGATGTGAGTCTAAGTTTTGAATATAATGTGATACACATCACTGCCAATGATAAATTTCATCTTGCGACTCTTTTGGTTACCCTGCATAAGTTAAATTGATAGTCTAATTAACACTACTATTTGTAGTGATATATTCTGTTTTGAAATATTTTGTAAAATTAATAACTCAGGTATTGTCATGATAAATGCTTATGATGCTTTTAATCTTAAGTTTTATCATCATTTCAATATTATTATATTCAATAAAATCAATCGATTAATTTTTTATTGTCTTTAGAATAAATAACCTAAATGAGTATTTTGCCTATTTTAAACGTCCAATAACCATATTAATTATCAATGATTGTTTTTGTTGTATTCGTGAGTTGAATTGATATTTTTTATCAACAATCAAACGGAGTTACCTTATTTGATATATGATTCAAGGAGGATCAATTTAAGGGGTGGTTATGAAAGTTCTTCGTGGTCTTGCGCAATATTATGTCGACTTAATGATGAAACTCGGGCTAGTCAGGTTTTCTTTACTGTTAGCTGCCGCGTTAGTTGTGTTAGCAATGATTATGCAAATGGCTGTGACCATTGTGTTACGTGGTCAAGTTGATAGCCTTGATATGGTTGGCTCTATTTTCTTTGGTTTGATTATTACGCCTTTAGCGGTTTATTTCTTGTCTGTTGTCGTTGAACAACTTGAAGAATCACGCCAGCGACTTTCCCGCATGGTTGATAAATTAGAAGTTATGCGTAAACGTGATTCTGAGCTAAATACGCAGTTGCAAGGAAATATTGAACAGCTTAATCAAGAAATTATTGAAAGAGAAAAAGCGGAACGTGCTCACCTCGAATTATTAGAACAACTCAAACAGGAAATGAAATATCGTGAGCAGACTCAAATTGAGCTTGAACAGCAATCTACCTTATTACGTTCTTTTTTAGATGCTTCACCTGATTTAGTCTACTACCGCAATGAAAATAATGAATTTTCTGGCTGTAATAGAGCCATGGAATTACTGACTGGAAAAAGTGAAAAACAGTTGGTTGGGTTAACACCATTAGATATTTATGATGTTGAAATAGCCTCTAAAGTATTGGAAACAGACGAAAAAGTTTTTCGCCACAATGTCTCCCTAACTTATGAACAATGGCTAGTTTATCCTGATGGACGCAAAGCATGTTTCGAATTACGCAAAGTTCCTTTTTATGATCGTGTAGGAAAACGACATGGGCTTATGGGCTTTGGTCGCGATATTACGGAGCGTAAGCGTTATCAAGAGGCGTTAGAGAATGCAAGTAGGGATAAGACGACCTTTATCTCAACAATTAGCCATGAGCTGCGTACGCCGCTTAATGGCATTGTTGGTTTAAGTCGTATTTTACTCGATACTGAATTAACCAACGAACAAACCAGTTATCTTAAAACCATTCATGTCAGTGCCATCACGTTAGGTAATATTTTTAATGATGTGATTGAAATGGATAAAATTGAACGTCGTAAAGTTCAAATTGATAATCAGCCCGTCATCCTTTCAGAATTTATTAGTGACTTAGAAAATTTAAGTGGCCTTTTGGTTCAGCCAAAAGGCCTAAAATTTGTCATGGATGCTAAAGTAGATTTACCTGCGAAAATATTAACTGATGGTACTCGCTTACGGCAGATTTTATGGAATTTGATTGGTAATGCGGTCAAGTTTACACAGCAAGGTGAGGTCAAATTACGCATCTGGAGTGAAAAAAATGATCAACTATTTTTCAGTGTGCAAGATAGCGGAATTGGTATTCCTAAAGATGAATTAGATAAAATCTTTGCCATGTATTATCAAGTTACCGATAGTGCAGGGGGCAGGCCTGCTACGGGGACTGGAATTGGTCTAGCGGTATCTCGCCGGTTAGCACAAAACATGGGAGGGGATATTCAAGTAAACAGTGAGATTGGAAAAGGTTCTACATTTACGCTTTCCATTAATGCGCCTGTCATCGAAGAAGAGATTTGTGATACAGAAGAAAGTGAAGAGGATTATCCATTACCGGCACTCCATATTCTTTTGGTGGAAGACATTGAATTGAATGTCGTGGTTGCCCGTTCTGTTCTTGAGAATTTAGGTAATACAGTTGATGTGGCAATGAATGGTAAAGATGCGCTTTCCATGTTTGCACCGGGGGAATATGACTTAATATTATTGGATATTCAGCTTCCTGATATGACGGGAATGGATATTGCCCGCCAACTTAATGCTCAATATAGCAAAGATGACCTACCGCCTTTAATCGCACTGACAGCAAATGTATTGAAGGATAAAAAAGAGTATTTCGACGCTGGAATGGATGGCGTATTAAGTAAACCATTAGCTGTGCCGGCATTAACGCAAATGATAGAGCAGTTCTGGGGGGAAAATGTACATGAACATGTACAAAAGGAAGCCCATGTTGTTGATGATATTAATGAATCGGTATTAGATTGTGACATGTTAGAGCAGTACTTAGAGCTGGTTGGTCCTAATCTAATTTATAATGGTCTTGATGTTTTTGAGAAAATGATCCCGGGATATTTAGCAATTTTAGATTCGAATATGATTGCAAAAGACCAAAAAGGCATTGTTGAAGAGGCACATAAAATTAAAGGTGCTGCAGGTTCTATCGGTTTGAAGAATATCCAAAAAATAGCGCAACAGATTCAATCACCAGATTTGCCAGCTTGGTGGGATAATGTTCAAGAATGGGTTGATGAATTAAAACAGGATTGGAAATCAGATATAGAAACTTTGAGAAACTATGTTGATGGCCGCACAAAAAAATAACCCCAACCGAAGTTGGGGTGCGCGAATACTGCGCCAACACCAGGGAAATCGTTGATCCACCTATAAGATTAGTTCTGGGCAGACCTTTAGAAATATTTATCGCTTAAGGGAGTAACATCAAGATACCAAATATTAGCGATTTTGTTACAAGAATCATTAAAATCTGTGATGAAGATTTATGTTTATTCCCTTTTTCCGTTAGGGCTTAATTTACTACAAATAGAGGAAGATATGAAATCAATTGCGGTTATTTTAAGTGGATGTGGTGTTTTTGATGGAAGTGAGATCCATGAATCAGTGTTAACTATGCTATCTTTGAGTAAAAATAATGCTGAAGTTCATTTTTTTGCTCCTGATGATAATCAACCTTCTGTAATTAATCATATTACTGGAGAGGAAAAAGCAGAGTATCGTAACCAAATGGAAGAGGCTTCACGTATTTCACGTGGTAAAATAGCGCCTTTATCATCAGCTGATGCGAATAAGCTGGATGGATTAATTATTCCTGGTGGATTTGGTGCGGCTAAAAATTTATGTAATTTTGCTGAAAAAGGTAGTGACTGTGAAATTAATAAAGAACTATTAAGTTTAGTACAACAAATGTACCAGCAAAAAAAGCCGTTAGGGCTGATATGTATTGCTCCGGTTATGCTTCCTAAGCTATTAAATACTTCAGTAGAGCTAACTATTGGGAATGATGAAAAAATCATTGCTGAGATAGAAAAAATGGGCGGAAGACATATAACCTGTACTGTTGATGATATTGTAGTTGATCATGCCAATAAAGTTATCACTACACCTGCTTATATGCTGGCAAATTCAATTTCAGAGGCTGAAGTTGGAATTAATAAGCTTGTTGAGAAAGTATTAGAAATGGCATGATTATCTAAATGAGAATGATGCTTTTTCACATAGGGTACTGGTTAAAGAGATTTTTATTTTTACTTATCATTTTTTGGGTAAGCACCCTTATCGTGTTTAAGTATATACCGGTACCCTTTTCTTCCGTTATGGTAGAAAGACAAATTTCCTCCTGGTTAAACTTTAATTTTTCTTATGTATCAAGATCGGAATGGGTTGATGAAAGTCACATTTCTCCCTACCTATATTTAGCTGTAATCGCTGCTGAGGATCAAAATTTTCCTCATCATTGGGGTTTTGATATTGAAGCAATTGAGAAAGCTTTTAAACATAATTTACATCCAAAAAGTACAGTCAGAGGCGCTTCGACCATTTCTCAACAAACAGTAAAAAACTTATGGTTATGGGATGGAAGAAGTTGGTTTAGGAAAGGGTTGGAAACCATGATTACACCTATTATGGAAGTTGCATGGTCAAAAACAAGGATACTTACTGTTTATTTAAATATAGTTGAGTTTGGTGATGGGGTTTTTGGGGTAGAAGAGGCATCAAAATTATTCTTTAAAAAATCAGCAAATCAATTAACTATGCAAGAAGCTGCATTATTAGCAGCTGTTTTACCAAATCCTCATCTCTATAGTGTAAAATCACCATCTTCTTATGTTTTGAAAAGGCAGGCTTGGATCCTTAAGCAAATGCATCTTTTAGGCGGTAAGAATTATCTGAAAATTAACAATGTAGGGCCTAAAAAATAAGCTGGTCATGAATATCTATCCATGATCAGCTTATTTATACTGATATATTATTGTTTATGATTAATTGAGATAGGTAAAAGCGGTCGTGACACGACGGACGCCATCTGTTTCACTTGCTATTTTAGCCGCAGCATCCGCTTCTTGTTTCGTTAAAACACCTAACAAGAAAACTTCACCATTTTCAGTGATCACTTTTACATTTGATGATTTCACACTATCACTTGTGAGGATCTTGGATTTTATTTTCGTTGTCAGCCAAGTATCGTTTGAGGCAGTTCCTAAATCAACCGGCTCACCTTGGCGCACTTCATTATAGACCGCATTTGTTCCATCAACATTTGCTGCTATCTGCTTAGCGCGTTCTGCCCACGACATATCAGGGCTTTGACCCGTCAGTAAGACATTACCTTTATAAGCTGTCGCGATAATGCGTGCTTTACCTGTAATATCTTTATCTTTATTGAGCTGACCGCTGACACGTGCTTCAAGTGTTCCATCATCAACTTGCTGACCAACTGAGCGTGGATCTGTTGCACTTTTAGTGGCAACAGCCGCTGAACCGACTACTGCGGCACCGATACAGCCTTGTAGCATTGTCATGCTAAATAATATGGCAACTAGGGGAAGTAATCGCATTTTTGCTCCTTAATCGTCCTGATGAGGGAAAAGTGTATTATCAATGAGGTCACAAAGACAATTTACAGTAAGTAGGTGAACTTCTTGAATTCTCACACTACGTTGAGATGGAATACGGATTTCAACATCTTGTGGCCCTAAAAGGCCCGCAAGCTCTCCACCATCATATCCAGTGAGTGCAACAATGGTCATATCCCGAGTTACAGCTGCCTCGACCGCTTTGATAATATCACTGCTATTACCATGAGCTGAGATAGCCATAAGCACATCACCATGCTGACCTAATGCTCTAACCTGCTTAGCATAAATTTCTTCGGGCTGCTTACTGCCTGTAATAGCAGTTAAAATCACGTTATCAGTATTCAGTGCAAGAGCAGGGAGGCTAGGGCGCTCGGTTTCAAATCGATGGATCATACTGGTTGCAAAGCGTTGTGCTGTTGCCGCAGATGCACCATTACCACAGCATAAAATTTTATTGCCGTTGAGTAATGATTGAACCATCATCATTGCTGCGCGTGATATAGCATCCGGCAGAGCTTCAGCCGCTGCTATCTGTGTTTGAATACTTTCTGTGAAACAGACTTTAATTCTATCCAGCACTTGCTTATTTTCCTGTGAAATTAGCCAACATGTTCACTATCGTTAAAGGCATTTTGTATCCATTCAAATTGGTTACCCGTAATTGCGCAGATATCAAAACGACATGCGGTAGTCTCGAAGCTTTCTTGTTTTTCGGCGAGCCAATATCTTGCGGTCGCGATAAGCTTTCTACGTTTACATCTATCAACAGATAATAATGCTCCGCCATATTGTTTACTTTGGCGAAAACGAACTTCAACAAATACCCAACCTGTACCATCGCGCATAATCAAATCAATTTCACCATGGCGATTTCGGGCATTGCGCTCAATAAGAGTTAATCCTTGTTGCTGCAAGAAAGCCAGTGCTTGATGTTCATAGTACTGACCAACTAACCATTTTAACGTTTTTTTATCGTTTTCATGACATCCTTGTCTGAAAATTGCGCAAAATTATTTTGCTAGTTTGATTTGTCCTTGATTAAATTGCAACCAAGGTAGGTCGCGATAAATTACACAGTTTTCTTTTACACTTAATGAGCCAGAAGCACCTTGTAGATGAAACTGTGAATTTTGTTGTAACTGGTCGTAATTATTGGCTAATGACCAAGCATCAATGCCCATGGCATACAAACGGAATAGTGAATAATCATTATTCACTTTTTGTTGTGCTTGCTTACGTAAGTTATTGTTTGCACCTGCTAATAATGGAATTTCGCTAAACTTAACACCTTCCATTTCAAAACGGTAATCTGCCCCATTTCCAGCTTGGTTACTACGAGAGCTTGCATAAAGTGCTGGACGTTGACGCGTACTAATTGCCATTTCAATCATTGGTTTAATAAGCGTTAACTCATCGCGTGTGGCAACAATGTAAACCGCATCAATCGAACCTGTGGATTCGCTTGGCTCAGGTTGAGTCAGCGTTGGATAATCTTGCCCATCGATTGATTTTGCGGCTAAAGCAGTATTCATGATGACAGGTGTTCCCGTCATGCGAATACCTGCGCCGTGGTTAATCGATTCTTTTAATGATGCGACAGAACCAAAAGATTGTTTGAGGACAGTTGAACCACCTTTAGATTGCCACTCTTGTGCAAAAGCTTTGGCTATACGCTCACCATAAGCATTTGATGGAATTAAGATCAGTGGAGAACTTTTTCCTTCTGCCATCATTTGTGCGGCCGCATTTTTAGCTTCATCTTCAGGAGACAAAGAGAAGTAGCACAGATTTGCGCGAGGTTGTAATTTATCTGAATCGAGTTCATTTAGCGCAAGTACGCTAATTGGTGAACCGATTTGTGCAATCGTCTGTACGTCAGCTTTTAACAATGGGCCCACAACCAAGTTAAATCCTTCATTTTGTGCTTGTTGTAGCAATTGCGGGATTTGTTTGCCTGTGGTATCAAAGACTTTGACTGGCTGAGTATTTGTTGGTGTTGCAGCAATATTCAGTGATGCAGTATTCGCCACTTCACCTTCATTATTATTAGCTGCTGCTGTATTGCCTGTTGTCGCAGCAACTTCAGCATAAATTTGGTCTAAAATATCACTACTGCTATTTGTTGTCGCTTCTGGTGATGAGGTAACTTGCGCTTGAGATATTGGCGCTTGTGGTAAGCCTTTTTGTGCATCCATAAATCCTTGCTGGATAGCTTCTCCAAATACCTTACCTTGACCACTCAGTGGCAAAAATAGCGCAATACGTGGATTTTTTCCAATTGGTGTTTGGACTTGGGTTAATTGACTTGGTAACGTTTTGGATGCCGGATGATTAGCGTAACGAAGTTTCCAGTCATTAATACCAGCCATTAGTGTTTCATGGTCATCACGGTTGTTGAGGTAGATATCCAGTAAATCGACCCAACCTGCTAAGGTATTTTCGTCTGCACCAATTCCTTGAACCTGATCAGGCGTCATTTGTGTTAACATCAACCATAAACCATCAATGTTTGCCTGATGTGCTGTTGGCTCGGTTAATAAAGGTTCTTGGTTAATATAAGCACGAAGCATTTCAATAGAAGGTTTACCTTGTGCATTATCAATGATGGATTGATAACGACTGATCTCAGCGTTAGCCGCTTCAGGTGTCATAGAGGTTATGGGTGCTTTGTTAGCCTCTTTAAGCTGACAACCAGACAATACAACAGCAGAAAGCATTGCTGTGTAGATTAACCCTTTTTTACATACAATAAAATTGAAGGACGCATACTGTATCCAGTGGTGTATTTTCAGTTGCTTAATTTTAAACCGGCTATTCGGATGAAACAATGAATCAACCTAATCAAGCAGTGGTTACGGCATCCACGCTGTATATCGTGCCGACCCCTATCGGTAATATGGGCGATATCACGCAACGTGCGCTGGATGTTCTTAAACATGTTGACCTTGTCGCGGCAGAAGATACTCGGCATTCAGGAATGCTTTTGCAAAACTTTGCCATTAATGCACGCATGTTTGCTTTACATGATCATAATGAACAGCAGAAGGCAGATCAATTAATTAGCCGACTTCAGCAGGGTGATAGTATCGCATTAGTTTCTGATGCAGGTACACCTTTAATTAATGATCCTGGTTATCATTTAGTCACTCGTTGCCGTGAAGCAGGCATTCGCGTTGTTCCATTACCCGGGGCTTGTGCTGCGATCACAGCCTTAAGTGCTGCGGGTTTGCCTTCTGACCGCTTCTGTTATGAAGGTTTTTTACCTGCCAAAAGTAAAGGACGTAAAGATGTTTTGCAAGCGCTGGAGCAAGAACCGCGTACACTTATTTTTTATGAGTCGACTCATAGGTTGTTAGATAGCTTAGCTGATATGGTTGAAGTTTGGGGTCCTCATCGCCATGTTGTATTGGCTCGTGAGCTGACAAAAACTTGGGAGTCAATTGAAGGGCGCCCTGTAGGTGAATTGTTAGCATGGGTAAAGGAAGATGAGAACCGCCATCGCGGTGAGATGGTATTAATTGTTGAAGGTTATAAAGCGAATATTGATGAGGATGAGATTTCACCTGATGTTATTCGTACGCTGAATCTTTTACAAAAAGAGTTACCACCTAAAAAAGCGGCTGCAATTGCAGCAGAAATATATGGTCTGAAGAAAAATAGATTATATAAGTTAATGCTTGAACAATAGAAAGCATATCATTATTTGTGCAGATATTGATGCTAACGGATTGATGTATAGTGTTTATCTTGTTCAGTTAGGATAAAAGCGCTATACAAAACACGCTAAAGCTCCTATAATCCGCGGCGGAGTTGGCCAGACAACCGCTGCTTTATCGTAGTCCCTTCGGGAGACGGGTAGAGGGGAGGAAAGTCCGGGCTCCATAGGGCAGGGTGCCAGATAACGTCTGGGAGGCGCGAGCCTACGACAAGTGCAACAGAGAGCAAACCGCCGATGGCCTGTTTACAGGCACAGGTAAGGGTGAAAGGGTGCGGTAAGAGCGCACCGCGCGACTGGCAACAGTTCGTGGCACGGTAAACTCCACCCGGAGCAAGACCAAATAGGGGTTCATATGGTGCGGCCCGCATTGAACCCGGGTAGGTTGCTGGAGCCAGTGCGCAAGTGCTGGCCTAGATGAATGGTTGTCCAAGACAGAACCCGGCTTATCGGCCGACTCCAATTTTTTCGTCATATTTCAAGCTGTGACTGCGTTGGCTTCACTCTGCCACCCTAGTCACATACTTGTGTATGCTCCTAGGGATGTCCTCGTTTTGCCGCCTTGTCCCACCTCGAACTATTTAGAAAAAATCAGTTTTAAAACTGACTGCTATGTTTCTTTTATCTTTTTTTAATAAAAATGTTTGTGAGGTTTTAGTCAATTCTATAAATTTTAATAAAATTTAGTTCTTATACTTCAAGCAATAATGATGTCTGCTTTTAGGACAATCCTCGTTTTGCCGCCTTGCCCCACCTCGAACTATTTAGAAAAAATCAATTTCTTAGTTAATTTTTATCAGTAACCTATCTATTCTATGATTTTCTTCTGTACCAATTTAAATCATTGATAAAAAATCAAGCAGATTTATTTGATATTTTGTGGCTTTCCAGTAAATTCCCCTGAATTAGTCAAAAAAATAGAAGAGATAAAAAACAGTCGTCGATTCGATCTCAGTTTTGGCGGAAAAATTTATATGCGAGTGAGTGTTGAAAATGGCAAATTAATTGGTGAAGTTGAGAATGTAGACTTCAGCATCTATGACAGAAAGAATAAAGAAGTGATTTATAAATGGAATTATATGACGGGAATACAGGAAAGTCGCTAGCACATTTTTCTGTTACATGGTGGGATGAATACATTCCCACCATGAGCAAACCTAAATACAGCTCGACTAAATTATAATTACGCTAATGCTTGTTTAACCATACTTAATAGTTTTCGCACATCATCAGGGCGTGTTTCGCCACTGTCTTTATCAATAATCGAGCTGTAAATATGCGGAATGATTTTCTTCACGCCAGCATCCAGTGCGATTTGTAATATTTGTGAAAAATTCTCTAGGTCAATGCCGCCCGTAGGCTCAAGAGAAAAATCAAATTTAGCACAGGCTTCTGCAACTGCTTTATATTCTTCAATATGTGCAAGGCCTTTCATATTAAAGAATTTAATCGAGCTTGCTCCCATATCTTTTAACATCATAATTGCCGTTTCAATAGGCACAATTCCATCAGGCGCTTGAGAGCTTAATGGACCCGTTGATATTTTAACCATACCAACAGTGCCGCTTGGTGAAACGAGTGCATTTACAAATGTTTCATTTTGTCCAAGTAATGCACGGCTAATTGGAGCACCAGTAAACACTTGGTTGACATGTTGTGGCTGAAGCTCCTTAGAAATTAACGACACCATGGTTGATTGATTCGGATCGCCAGCTCCAAGCCCAACAGATAATGCATTATGTGTTTCTTGTGCATAAATTCGCATATCAGCAATTGCGCTGTCTAAATCTGGGTAGTTTTTTGATAGCACACCTACGACAACATAAGTTTCCGCTGCTTCATAAATATCTTTCGCGTTTTTGTGGCTGCCTGCTAATACATTTAAGCAAACGCGTTGATGATAAAAATTTGGAGATAACGTCATATTAAATTCCTTCAACTAACAATTGGATTCGTTCAGCAATGACATCAAGCTGTTCATTATTGACACTGCGGATATCGGCTTCGACTTTGCCCTCATTGGCTTTGTATTCACGAAAATAAATCGCAGTATCCCCTTGTTTTAATTCATTGATAATTTGGTGGGTGGTTTTGCCAATCGCTTTTTCATCAAAGCTAATTTCAGCGCGAGCAATATCTCGTCCAGCGGCATCCCAAACAATATGGGCAGAAATAGCCGGAATAGCATTGAGCTTTTCAATAAAAGGCGTTAATCGATTAACCATTTCTGCGCCGGTTTCTTTGGTTGCCATTAAATATTGTTCAATGGCTAACGTTAAACCTAAAATGCCTTCTTTTCCGACTTTCATGGCGCGGCCAATGCCTTGGCTTTGGCGCTTAACCCATTCAACATATTGTTTCTTACCAAGAACTAAACCGCTGGTGGGGCCTTCTATCGCTTTGGCTCCACTATAAATAACCAAATCTGCACCGTCTTGATAATAACGCGTTAAATCCTCTTCAGCTGCGGCATCAACAATTAAAGGAACATTATGTTTACGTGCAACTTCTGCGGCTTCTCTGACACTTAGCATACTTTTTTGGACAGTATGGTGTGATTTAATGTAGAGAATTGCGACGGTTTGTGGCGTAATTTTGGCACTGAGCTGTGCACTTGTGCATTCATTTGCAAAGCCTGCTTCAATAACTGTGCCGCCACCTAATGTCACCATCGTATCGACAGGTGCCCCGAAGTTAACGTTATGTCCTTTTGGTAATACAATTTCACGAGGAATACTTTTTGATGAGGTATGTAGATTTAACAGTAAATCATCATCATCACGCGTAATAACCGCTGCTACAGCTTGGGCTATACCTGCTGAGGCGCAGGAAACGACGACAGCATCTTCAACATTTAATAATTTGGCAATGTAAGCGCCAGTCTTATTCACTAAATCTTTAATTTCAAAATAGTGATTTAATCCATAAGCAACACGTTCAATCACTTCGGGTGTTGGCGTAGAAACACCCAGTATCGTCATGCGCCCAGAAGCATTAATAACATGTTTTAAATCATATTTTTCATAAATTGATTGCATGTTCAGTTTCACCTTCAGCTGGAATGATATGTTTTCCACCAATAATTGCGGCGATAGGGATAAAGCGCTGTGTACCGATACGTTTTTCACCTTCAGCATCAGTGAGTTCTGTTTGTTCTTCTTTGAGATCAAATAATGTAATGTCAGCATCAAAACCCGGTTTTAGATAACCTTTTGCCGGAAGCGCGAGTAAATCTGCTGCTTTTTCAGTGACACAACGAAGAATTTTTTCAGCGCTAAAGCCCATACATAAGAATTTAGTCATCACAAATGCTAGGCTATAAACGGGGCCATTGACGCGGTTGCGGTGATAAATATCAGAGCTAATAATATCGGGGTAAGTACCAATTCGCATGGCTTGCTCAGCAACTTTAAAGCTAAAACTTTCACCACCATGTCCAACATCTAAGATGACACCACGGGCTAGCGCACGCGCGATAGAGGGTTTTAAATTACCCTCATGATCAAGAATGCGATTTGGCTTGCCATTAAAGCAATGAGTAATAATGTCACCACGGGTCAGAAGATCGGCAATTTCATCAATATTAGGTGGATTATTGCCAATATGTACCATCAGCGGTAAATGATGTTTCTTTTGCATCTCTTTGGCTTTAATCAAAGGAGCAATGCCATTTTCACCTACTACACTCTTACTCATTCGTGCTTTCATCCCAACAATAAAGCCTGTATGGCGCTCAATTGATTTTTGGAAACAAGTCTCGTCGATATTATTCATATCAGACAACTCATTTTGAGCAATAATGCCAATACGTGAGATGTTTAATAGTGAGAAAACATTGGTTTGCGATTTTTGGGTTAATTGATAAAACTTGTCGATATCATCTGCGCCAACACTTCCAGCATCAACAAGAGAAGTGACACCTCCTGCTGCGCCTGCTAAGTCAGGGTCATCAAAATAGATTGGTGATTCAGCGAAACAGTGCGCATGGGAATCAATCCATCCTGCACTAACATAAGTTTTTCCTTCGAGATCAATCCATTTTTCAGCTTGTTGATTGCAGGCCTGTTCAGGGCCTGCCGCGACTATTTTTCCATCTTTGATAAGAATATCGATAAGTTTTCCATCGATACATTTACCTTGTTTGATGATTAAAGAGTACATAATTACCTTCTTTGTTATCTTGTTGCTAGGCGACGATAGGGAAGAAGTAGCCGAACAGCATTGCACCTAAAATAGCCCCACCAGCAACAGGCTTTTGCCAGACATAAAAGATAAGAGAACCAATGAGCGAGCCAATCCCAATAGGAATTGAAGCTGTCATTGCAGCAAGAATAATTAATGGGCCTAAGAATCGACCGGAAGTGTTACCCGCGCCCATCATGACATCTGCACCAAAGGTCGAGTTGGCTTGAGCAATAGTAAACTTACGGGCAAAGACAATCAGTAATCCGATCGCAACACCTAAAACTAAACCGGTAACCAGTGAGAGCCAGAAGTTTGTGACTAAAATATCCCAACCTGCGGCAAGAAATAGAGCGGGAACGCCTAAACCAATCCCCGTTTGTAGCGCACCACCAATATCTAAGATACCAACGAGTGATCCTTCAATTATCCGTGCAAATAAGAAACTGGCGCCGAATGCGGCAACTGCGCCATAAACGCCAGTATCAAGACCGGCCCGTAACATGGCGACAAAGGCAACTTCGTTAAATGCGCCAAATCCATAGACGACGTACATATGTGTACCGGCAAAGATCCCTGCTGATAGCAAACCTACAAAGATAGGGAAGGACCATTCTGCATACCAAAAGTCTTGTTTGTTGATTTCAGTTGTCATGATTATTTCCCGCTCAGCAGTCCGTGGATGTACTCAAGCCATACAGGCTTATCGAGATGGAAAGATGTGATCATCTTCAGGTCAAATTCGCGGAAGAAGCCACTTAGAACAAATAGTAATACGACGGTAATCATCATTGTGCGGGTGATACGGTTCCAGCCGTTATCATCAACGCCTTTACCGATAAGAATACCGAGGACTAAACCCGGAATAGCATTACCCATGATAAGTTGTGCACAACCGCCAAAAAGTGTTGCCCAAAAACCTGAGCGGCGGCCTGCATCCATCGCGGCTAACCAGAAAATAACGGGCATCACAGTATTGACCAGCAGGTTGGCAGCAGGCACAAGGACGTTAATCGCTGTTGTTTGTAATGATGCCGGCACTGCTGATGCGGTGGTATTTAAAAATGCCACAACAGCCGCGCCAATAATGGCACAGGCAATCGCCATTTTTTTCGGGTTATATAATGTTTCTGCAACATTGCGATTTTTTGCTAATAATGCAGCCGCACCCCAGTTAGGGATAATTCGATGGTCAACATCTTGTGTAAATGCCCCAGCCGCAACGGAAGATGCCCATGCGTTGAAGAAAAAGCCTAAACCGAAAGAGAAGTGAGAGGCGGGGTCACCTTCACATGCGTTTAATTCCCCGAGAGTACGAAATGCCCCCATACCTTGAACGGTAGGGGCATGGAACATTCGGGCTGCACCTGCACCAAGGCCAAAGCCACAAAGGGCGCCTATAATGAGGGACATACCCAAAATTTCTAAGAAAGATGCAGTTTCACTCATGGAAATGCCTCCAAACCTGATTGTTTTTATTGTTCTGTAAAGTCTATGTCGTTGACAGAAAGTAAGGTGACATCTAACGAAACGTCGAGTACGACTCTGAAATGTTCACGTTTGCGAGGAAGAAAAATAAACAGAAATTTTTCTATGCGTGAACGCGAGTGTGCACTTACAACGGCAACATCCTTGGGTTCAATTCGCAGGATAATGTCATTGCTTTCTTTTAATACGGTGCGTTGAATCGAGTTCAAGGCATCAGCTATTGCTTTTTGCTTGCTGTCACCTTGACCTGAGACACGCACAACCGTTTCGATAGACTTTTTCATTACGCGTCGCCGTATTTTTTGAGATAAGCTTTGACTAAACGCTCACCTAATTCTTCTTTATCCATAAAACCAAAACCGAGTACGGTGCAGCCGTCAGCAATTGCAGTTTCGCCTTCTTCAATAGAGCGCATGCCATAGCGAGCTTTATAGCCATATTTTGTTTGTGCTGTGATGGCACCAGCGCCTCCGCTACCACAAAATGAGATCCCAAGGTTAGCGTGTTCTGCATTCATGATGTCACCAAGTTTCATATCAGCAGCCACACCGGGAATAACAATGGCTTTGCCGCCAGCAGTCTCAATACCTGCTGCGACTTTTTGCCCTTTACCTAAACGATCTCCAATAGCGATTACGACTTGTTTCATAGTAATATTCTCCAAAATTAATCATTAGAACGGATAACTTCAAAGTGAACTGAGAGCAAATAGGCCTCTTCTGGCTCTAACCCAGGAAGGGCATCGACAACACGTTGCGACAAAGCAATTGAGTGGTCAGATATTTCATCAAACAGGCTGATATCAACTTCGGGTAAAGATTCACCTGTTTTAGCTCTAGCTACCATGGCTCGAAGGTGAGATTCCAACATCTGTTGTTGTACTTCTGTGGTGTAACAACCTTCTAGCTGTAACCAATCACTAATGATGGTCAATAGTTGTTGTGTGACTTCATTGATGTCGAGGTTATCTTCAGACATCTTGAAAATGGCAACGGATTTACTCATAAGGGTTTAAGATCCAAGCTAATAATGTAATGAAATTGCTTTGTTCCTTTCTTGCTTAATACCTTAGTGGTTTATTGATAGCTTTTGCAGATATTGAATTTCCACTTAGAAGTGGAAATAAATTGGAAGGGTGATCTGGATTTGTGTGAGTAATATTTATGCAAATTGGAAATAAAATGGAAATTTAGCGATGTATCGCACTCGAAAATAGCTATTTTTTCAGATGCGTTGACAATGAATTTATTTTAATTCAATGAATTACTAGAATTCAGTGTTAACCGGAAAAAATAGAGATTTACTTGTGGAAGTGGAAATTATAAGTGGAAATGGGAAGGTTTGGATATTTCCACTCATCTTCAACAACGTAGTAACGCGATTTATATCACAAAAGAAATAGATAGAATTGCGGCTATGATCACGCTAAATATTGTTATGACAACTTTTCCGAAAACAAGTGGAAGATAACTGGTTTTTGAGTACTAAATTTATGACGGATTAAATTATCTGTTTTGATACCTGAATTATTATGAAAAAAATCGTGACCGTTCAACGGTCACGTGTGCATGTCAAAGAATACGTGCCAAGCTATCTTTCGCTATTACTTGGAATTCATTGAAATTTTTGACTGTAACTAGCCTGCGGGTCGTTTTTTCTTTCACGAACGTTACAAATAAATCATAGATAGCCATGGCTTCTTCATAGTCCGCTTTACTGATGGCAAGTAGGAAAATGATATAAGCATTCTCTTTGGTCTCTTTATTCCATTCAATGCCTTTTGGGGCAACAATGGTGACGACTACCGTTTTGTTGGCGAGTAGACCCAAGGAGTGTGGTAGAGCAATTCCTTCTCCCAATAATGTTGAGACAATTGATTCTCTCTCCTGCAAAGAGGGATAAAAATCAGAGGTGACATAACCGTCTTGTTGTAATTTTTGGCACACGGTTTGAAATAATTCTTCTTGGGTAATTTTGTCATTAATGACCATGAAATAACGTTCATCAAAGAAGCGTTCAATAATATACGGACGGGTTTGGTCTACCATTGCTAAACGGCCAACTTGCTCTAATTGATAAGGCGTTGGGAAAGGTGCAATCTTAATAACTGGTTTGTTTTTTTCAGAAATTCGTACGGTGGTAATGACAAAATTCTCTTCCACTTTATCAAGGGATTCATACTCTTGTAAGGTTAACCCCCGGTTAAATTTTAACTGAGGAAATTCGCGCATGATTTTTGATTCGACAACTCGAAATGTTGAATTCCCCGCATCAGTGACAACAAGAACCTCGGTTTGGCGAATGGAGCCTGCACCATAATTTCTTTCTAAGCTAACGCCAATATGAACAGCAAGATAACCTAGTTCATCTTCATTAATTGGATGTGGTAATAATTTTTTGCTCGCGCTAGTTAATGCGCTGAGAGTGACGTCATAGGCAAAAGGATAATACTGTTTTATATCACTGAGTAATGGATTTGCTGTAATGATATGGTATTGAAGCCGTGTCATTAAAGCGGCAATGTGAGTACTGAGATCTTTTTTGAGCTTTTCGTCATCACGTAGGTCATAATTATATAATTCATTAATATAATTAAGAATATATTCAACTAACTCAATATGCCCATCACTTTTTTGCTGGGACTCATTTTGGTTACTAATGCGTTGGGCAATAATTTGGTCATGCAGGTAACTTTGTTCTGCTGTAGAAAGGTCACTTCCCAGAAAATAGATTAACCCTTTTGATATCTCATCACAGGCTTTTCGTAACGCATCTTCACTATCATGGCTATTGATTGCTGAAGTGAGTTCATGCCCTCTGGTAATACGTAAAATAGTGACCGCGCAGTTGAATACAAGATAAAGGTGGCCTTCATTACTTAAGCGAATATCGAATCGATTCATACTATTATAAAGAACTTTATCAATATACGTTAAATCGAGGTTATCTAAGCAATCAGGTTTAAATGCGGATAAATCTTGATTAATTTGTTGTGAAAAACGCCGCCAAAGTGTTTCGGTCATACAAGCACGAATTGCCCATTCATTGCCATTTAGGCGTATTCCTTGGTGTGGAATACTTTCCAGCAAGATTTGGTATTTTTGCAGATGTTCTCGGACAATCGCCATATCTTGTTGCAATGTGCCACGGCTGATAAACCACTCTTCGGCAATATCATCCAGCTTAACGGGTAAGGAAAGCATCAATAGCTTTAAAAGTAAGGCATCAACACGCTCTTTGCCTGTACGCGGAATGCGACTTTCCTCTTTATTTTGCTGAGTCAATTTTGCAAAACGCTCTTCATCCTCAATTTTTAGGCGATAACCTTGCCCACGTTCATAAATAATATGAGCACTATGATTTTGAATTAGCGCATTAATCTCATTGATATCTGAACGAATAGTTCTGGTTGATACAGAAAAACGTTTTGCTAGCTCATCTTGAGGAATGACTTCATCGAAGATACTTGCGAAAATTTGATTAAGCCGCTGTTGAGTGAATAAAGCCACAAACACACCTTTTTTGACCAAAAAACAAAAACATAATGACCATAACAGATATTCTCTTGTATATGCAAAAGGATCTGGTTTTGGAAAAAATGGAACATAACTTAATATTAAGCGGATTCGACTCTATCATAGAGTGGTCAATATATAGGGCATAGTAGATGTGAAATTTGCGGTTCTGTTCGCAAATTTAGGGCTGTTTTAAGAATTTAGTTTGACTGGGATATTAAATTTCTGGCTAACAAACAAAGTGCTAGATATTTTAATATCCCTGAGTTTATAGAATCAGTTAATGAATTTTGCTGTTTATTCACTAATATCAATCAATAACGCCCGTAAACCTGTTGGCGAGCTAATCTCAAGTTTTTTCTCATTTTGGATAATGATGCCATCATTACAGCCAGATTTGAGGGTTTCTCCATGATTTGCCGTTATTATCGCTTCGCCATGGATTGATTGTAGGTAAGCATTCTCGCCACGTAAATGAATACGTTGCGTCTCTTCCGGTGTAATGTTCAGTTGAGTGATCCAAATATTTTGGCGTAGTTGTAAACTATTATTTTCACCATCGGGTGAAGCAATTAGCTGATTACTGTCAGCTGGTAGTTTCATTTTTTGAGCTGGGTAATACTCTTGTTGTGGACAAGCATTTAACCATAATTGCAAACGCGTTAATGGCTTGTGTGAACAAATATTATGCTCGCTATAGCTCAAGTCGGGGCGAGGTGAGAAACGAATGCATTCACCTTCATGGACTTCAATTTTATTCCCTGAGCTATCACGATATTCTGCGCTTCCTTGTAGAACAAGGTTGAGAATATCAACATGTGGAAATGTCTTTGGCTGAAAGGCACTTTCGGGTGCAATAATTTCTTGGTTGAGAACTCTTAATGTTTTAAAGCCCATAAAATCCGGGTCAAAATAGTGACTGAAAGAAAATGAATAGCGTGCTTGTAACCAGCCATAATCTGCTTTTCCACAGTGGTTAACGGGTCTCAATGTCATCATAATGGTTAACCCTCCTTCGCTAAACAAAAGTCGACAAAAACAGACAAATTTATACTGTTATAATAAATAGGTGGACGTCGAATTGTTAGCCAGTTAATCTGTTTGCATTATTCAAATTTCCTGAAAGAGTATCAAAGATGAGCAAAGAGAGAGCATTAACCTTGGAATCATTAAGGGTAATGGATGCAATTGATAGACGAGGTAGCTTTGCCGCAGCCGCTGATGAGCTGGGTCGTGTGCCATCAGCATTAAGTTATACAATGCAAAAGTTAGAGGAAGAACTTGATGTGATCCTCTTTGATCGATCAGGTCATCGAACCAAGTTTACAAATGTCGGCAGAATGTTATTAGAGCGTGGTCGGATATTACTTGAAGCCGCAGACAAGCTCACATCTGACGCCGAGGCGTTAGCTAAGGGGTGGGAAACGCATTTAACGATTGTGTGTGAAGCATTAGTTCCAGCTTACACGCTTTTCCCATTAGTTGAAAAATTAGCAACTAAATCAGGCACTCAATTATCAATATTGACTGAGGTGCTGGCGGGCGCTTGGGAAAGGTTAGAATCGGGAAAAGCGGATATTGTGATTGCTCCAGATATGCATTTTCGCTCATCTTCTGAAATAAATTCAAAATCATTGTATAGCATCAACCATGTTTATGTTGCTAGCCCAGAGCATCCTATTCATCAAGAACCTGAGCCTTTATCTGATACTACTCGCGTTAAATATAGAGGGATTGCCGTTGCTGATACTGCGCGAGAACGACCCGTTATTACGGTTCAATTGTTGGATAAACAACAAAGATTAACCGTCTCAAGCATTGAAGATAAACGACGTGCGTTATTGGCAGGACTTGGTGTGGCAACGATGCCATACAATATGATTGAACAAGATATTCGTGATGGCCGATTAAGAGTGGTAGGTCCAGAATATAGTCACCAAACAAACATCATCATGGCGTGGCGAAGGGATAGCATGGGAGAAGCTAAATCTTGGTGCTTGCGTGAAATTCCAAGGTTATTTGCCAAATAACTTTGCTCTATCTTGTTTTGCGTGATTTTTAATGACAATGACCAAGTTGATATTCAATGAATAGTTATATTTAGCTAAAAGTTATATTTAATTAAGCGCTATAAATAAAAAAGCCTCGCCCATTGGGCGAGGAAGCAGTCGTTTAACACGATTATAAAGATAATAAATTAGAGGGTAATGAATGAAACTCTAGTGTTACCATTTTTTATTGAGCAGGTGGTCGATACTGAATTTACCAGGACCTGTTACTGCCAATAATAAAAATCCGCCAGCAATTGTTAAGTTTTTCATGAACATTAAGCTATTTGGATCAACACTAAAATTAGTATGGAACAGTAGCGCTGTTAATACAGTGAATACAGCCGTAAAGATGGCAACAGTTCGGGTTAATAAACCAAATAACACCGCTAATCCACCACCAAGTTCTAATAAAATGGTGAGAGGAAGTAAAAATCCTGGAACACCCATTGCTTGCATATATTGTTGCGTTCCTGCATAGGCATCACCTAATTTGCCATAACCTGCCACAATAAAAAGTATTGGCATCATAATACGAGCAAGTAAAATTACGCTACTTTCTAAATTTTTCATGAAGATCCTCCGGCTAATCCTGTTAGCGACGATTAAATTGTGCAATAAAAATCACAATAAAAAGTAATTTTTAGCATTAAATGGTTAGAATAAGTTGATGTGGTTATAGTAATAAATTAGATGTTCAATAAAAAGCAAAGCTTATTCACAAAGATAATCAAAAAAATTGACTATATGAAATTGAAGTAATAAAAAATAAAACCTGAGATAGCATATATGTCAGGTTTTATCTTGATAATGCGGTGATTTGTATAGCTTATCATTGCTAACTTAAGTATGAGCTAACGCTATGATAAAAGAGAGTTATTACTTATTTGTCTTAATAGTGCGTTGAATGGAACGTGCAATGCCCCAAGCGGAAAATGCCTTTTTCCCTAATGAAAATACACTCTTAGGATGACGGAGAGTATAAAGAGAAATCAGCCCCGTTGCTGCAACAAAAAACGGTTTTAAGGAGACAATAAATTGCCAAGAGCGATCATAAGGCTCTGTTACCTTTAACCAATCATTAGATGCATTCGCTAATTCATGGCGTTGCTGTTCAATTTTGTTGATTAAGAACTGTTTCCTATCAATTAATGATTGGCGCTTATTCCCGTTCATTATTTGAATCCATTAAGGCTTTTGAATCGCGTTTTAGTTGCTCTCGTGTGGCACCCAATAACGTTGATCGCTTGGCTTTTCTTAATGTCCAAATAGCACCAATAATGGCTAGCAATATTAAAACAGCAGTCGTAATTGCTAGGGCTTGATAGCGATAAACTGGGTCAACGGACCAAAAAATAAGGCCGAGAAGACACATAAGACCAAATGCAGTAAATAGTAAGGTGAGCCCTGCCATTAAAATTAATTGAATAAGAGAATGTTTTTCTTCTTCTAATTCTACGGCAATGAGCTGGATCCGAGTCTCAACTATTTCTACTGCAATACTAGCGATTCGTTGCAGGGTATTAAGGACCCCTTTGCCGGGGCCCTGACGCTCTTGTTGTTCCATACAGATTAACGTTTAGAGAGCAGTACGCCGAGGACGACACCTACAGCTGCACCAATACCGATACCGGTCCATGGGTTTTGATGGACATAATTATCTGCACGGCCTGCTATTTCTTTTGTTTGCTCAGTGATTTTTTCACCTGCTTGGCTCAATTTAGCGCGAGAAGAAGAAAGTGCTTCTTTCGCTTTGTGCTTTAAGCTTTCAACTTCTTCTTTTGATTTGTTCCCTGTATCGTTTAGCACAGCTTCAAGAGAATCAGCTAAAGATTTCAGTTCTGCGCGTAGTTCTTCTGAGGAATTGTTCAATGACATAGTGGAACCTCCGATGAATAGAAAAAATTAGTTAGCAGTATTAACAATAGCGATTTTTGCCGTAAGTGCAACGAAGAATTGAGTATTTATTGATTAATTTTGTAAAAAAACGTCACTATCCAACAGAATAAAGTGTGATATGAATTTTATGACGAATGGTAACGAAGTCAGTCAGGAGAAAGGCTAGGATTGATTAAAGGGAGGCATACTAAAGCCTCCCAATAAATTAATTTTTGGTAGATAATTTTTTCTTAATAACAACAGCGATGCTGCCAATAAGCCCGATAATAAGCAAACCAACAGGAATTAGCATCAAGGCGTTCATAATTTGGTGTTCATATTGTTGGAATATTGGGCTTTTACCAAATCCATAACCAATAGCGGTGAGAATGAGTACCCAAAGTAGGCCACTTAGCCAGTTAAATATTTGAAAGCGACCATTTTGTAAGCCTGCTAGCCCCGCAATCGTCGGCAGTAATGTTCTGACAAATGCAAGAAAACGCCCGATTAATAAAGCTGCTAACCCGTGGCGATGAAATAAACCATGCGCGCGTTGGTGATAGTGTTCAGGTAAATGCGCTAACCAGCCTTTAACGAGTTTTGTATTACCGAGCCAACGACCTTGAATATAGCCAACCCAGCAACCTAAGCTTGCGCCAGCAGTTAAAATGATAATGGTCATTGGATAATCAAGTGCATCTTTGGCGATAAGAACACCAACAAGGATCAATAAACTATCACCAGGAAGAAATGCAGCGGGAAGCACTCCATTTTCAAGAAAAAGGATCGCAAATAGCATGCCATATATTGCCCAAACCAACGCAGGGTTGGATAGGGTTACATAGTCTTGATGCCAAAGGGCAAAAAATAGTTCTTTAACTAATTCCATTAATGTTTCCTAAACGGCAATAACAGCAACAACCTTGTTGTTGGGTAGGGATAAATGGATTAAGCGAATACCTGAAGAAAAAGCTGCTTTCCTCAAGCCGTTAGTGTAACTCCTACCCACTTTAACAAAACAGAAAATAACTAAACAGTAAATTTTCCTTTTATCTTTAGGATTCATTTAAGTTTTAAGGTGAATTCATGTTTAAATTTTGTGTAAATAGCTCGGTAAATCATCTTATTCCATAGAGATATCAAAGAGAAAAATAGCAGTATGAGAAGTTGTATTCTTTAAGTTATGGCTTTTTCGTTATGATTAACTAGAATTTATGTTATTTTTAAATAAAAATGCTAGCTGGAATATCTGTATTCATTGATATTAAATGAATAGATTCATATTGATAGGATTGCATTTTCAGACAATTCGTTTTATCTTAGGCGCATAGCAAAGGGGAGTAACTTCTTCTTGTCGGTTTATCGTCATTACGGTGCATATTGTACCCGGTAGCCGAGCACCACAATTTCCGAACGTCAGGTTATTTGTGTTGTAAGTGAGACCTTGCCAGAAAGAAGGCGAGGTTTGCTCATTATTTACAACCAAAGGTAGTCACTTGAGGTTAACAATATTAAGCGGCTGATGTCTTCTGAGATGTCAGCCGCTTTTTGTTTTAAGGAATTATTATGCATTCTGTTGGTAATCCCATTTTATGGGGAAGTTTTGCTGTTGTGATTGTTATTATGCTGCTTGTTGACCTGTTTTGGCAGGGGAAACATAAAGAGCAGGCTATGTCGATGAAACAAGCCGCAGTGTGGAGCCTGATATGGGTGACGCTTTCTCTTATCTTTGCGGGTGGTTTGTGGTGGTATTTTAATGATGCAGTTGATGCTCATTTTGCTAATAACCAAACTATCACTTTTTTAACGGGCTATTTGCTCGAAAAAGCCTTAGCGATTGATAATGTTTTTGTGTGGTTGATGCTATTTAGCTATTTTTCTATTCCGGCAAGTTTGCAGCGACGTGTTTTAGTTTATGGTGTGCTTGGCGCAATTATATTGCGAACCATCATGATTTTTGCGGGTAGTTGGTTAGTCTCACAATTTAGCTGGATTTTATATATTTTTGGGCTGTTTCTTCTGTTCACGGGGCTTAAAATGGCTTTTGCGAAAGAAGATGATTCACCAATTACGGATAAGCCATTAGTAAAGTGGATACGTTCTCACATTCGCATGACGGATGAATTGCATGGTGAGAAGTTTTTTATTGAGCGAAATGGTGTACTTTTAGCGACGCCATTAATCTTAGTTTTAATACTTGTCGAAATTAGTGACATTATTTTTGCCGTTGACAGTATTCCCGCTATTTTTGCTGTGACGACAGACCCATTTATCGTATTAACATCTAACTTGTTTGCGATTTTGGGACTCCGCGCGATGTACTTTTTATTAGCGGGTGTTGCTGAGAAATTCTCTATGCTGAAATATGGATTAGCTGTCATTTTGACTTTTATTGGTGTGAAGATGCTATTAATGGATGTTTACCATATTCCAACAGCTATCTCATTGGGGGTTATCGCTTCTATTTTAGTGCTGACATTGTTAATTAATGCAATTGTTAACAAACGCAATGAAACGAAAGGGTAAAATGCACACGGATTAATTCGCTATTTTGTTTTAGCATGAGGCTTTCCTATAATAAGGGAAGCCTCACATTGCTGGTGAGTTATTTTAGCTTATTGAACATAAATAAAAATATAGCTGAGTCTTCATTATAATTGATAAGCTAATTTCATTCCTTGTTCAATTGCTCTTCTTGCATCCAATTCTGCGGCAACATCAGCCCCACCAATGACATGAGCTTGTATCCCTTGTTCTGCAAGGCTCTCTTTTAGTGGCCGGTAAGGTTCTTGACCTGCACACAAGATCACATGATCCACGGGTAAGCAATATTGTTTATCTTGATGGCGAATATGCAATCCTTCATCATCAACGCGCATATATTCAACGCTATTTAGCATATGTACACCACGTTTGATTAATGATAACCGATGTACCCAACCTGTTGTTTTACCAAGTCCTGAACCGACTTTACTATTCTTTCTTTGTAGTAAATAAAGCTGTCTTTCAGGCTGTATGACGGTTTTTGCTGTTTTTAGTAATCCACCCGCTGAGTGAATTTTAGTATCAATATTCCATTCTTTGTTGAATAAAGACGTATTTAAGCTATGACTTTGACCTTTTTGGCTAAGGAATTCCGCAATGTCAAAGCCAATTCCGCCAGCACCAATGATCGCAGCTGAATGGCCGACAATATTTTTTCCTGTGAGTACATCAATATAAGATAAGACTTTTTTATGATCTTGGCCCTCTAGGTTGATCACTCTTGGTATAACCCCAGTTGCAATAATGACATCATCAAAACCAATTAGATCATCTGTGCTTGCGTGGTGTTCAAGCCGAACATCAACATTTAAGATTTCAAGTTGTCGACAAAAATAGCGGATCGTTTCATGAAACTCTTCTTTTCCAGGGATCTGCTTTGCAAGATTAAATTGACCACCTATTTGATTTGATTTTTCAAATAACGTGACTTTATGTCCGCGTCTAGCTGCATAAGTTGCGCAAGCTAGCCCTGCGGGACCTGCACCAACAATTGCCACTGTTTTAATTTGTTCTGCGGGTTTATCTGGATAATCGAGTTCTCTGGCTGCTCGAGGATTAACAAGGCAAGTTGCGAGTTTTCCTTTAAAGATAAGATCTAAACAAGCTTGATTACAGCCAATGCATGTGTTGATTTCATCCGCTCTATTTTTTTGTGCTTTACTCACAAAGGCTTCATCTGCAAGAAAAGGTCGCGCCATTGAAACCATATCAGCTTGATTTTGTTCAAGAATGCGTTCAGCTACAAAAGGGTCGTTAATACGGTTTGTTGTGATCAGGGGAATATTAATTTTCCCCATCAATTTTTGAGTTACCCAGCTAAAAGCACTACGCGGGACTTGGGTTGCAATGGTGGGAACGCGTGCTTCATGCCAGCCTATGCCCGTATTAATCATACTAGCACCGGCTTGTTCAATTTTTTTCGCTAAGTATTCAATTTCTTCCCATGTAGATCCTTCATCGACTAAATCCAACATGGAGAGCCGATAGATAATAATAAAATTTTTTCCAACAGCTTTACGAATTTTACTTACGATTTCAATTGGAAAGCGGATACGGTTAAGGTAACTGCCACCCCAATTATCTGTCCGGTGATTTGTTCTTTTCGCAATAAATTGGTTGATAAGATAGCCTTCTGAACCCATTATTTCAACGCCATCATAGCCAGCTTGTTGTGCTAGTCGGGCTGTCTGAACAAAATCGTTAATTGTGCTATTGATCTGCTCAAGTGTTAATGCTTTAGGTACAAATGGGTTTATCTCAGCCTGAATAGGACTTGGAGCAACCAATTGTGGATGCATGCTATAACGACCCGCATGTAATATTTGTAAGGCTATTTTACCGTCAGCATTATGTACAGCTTGGGTGATTTCTTGATGAAAAGGTAACTGTTCAGGGTGATTGAGAATTGCGCCATGCTCAGTCAATGCGCCTTCTTTATTCGGTGAAATCCCACCTGTGATAATTAAGCTAACCCCATTTTGTGCTCGTAGCTGATAGAAGTTGGCTAGACGTTGACTTCCTTCGGGATGCTCTTCAAGCCCGGTATGCATAGAACCCATTAATATCCGATTTTTTAAAATGGTATGCCCCAAATCAAGTGGAGTAAAAAGATGTGGGAAGTGGCTCATGTTTTTCTCCCTAAGGGTTTATTAACAGGTCAGATGAGTTAACTGTAGCTTACAGTGAGATGGGATAGGAAATAAATGTTAAAAATTTGTGACATTTATCATGGGTTTTTTTGTGAATGGAATCGTTTTAAGAGAAAGTTATTCAAAATAGTTTTTTTATTATTATTAACGTGTAGAACAAATGTGATGTAGAACGGTTTTTATCAAAGATAGATTACGAGTGTGCTTGAATTTATAAATGGGAACCTAGTCATGAAAGAAATTTGCCAAGCGATTGAACTTGAAGGTAAGCACGTTCGTCTTGAGTTATTATCACATCAATATGATCAACAATTATCTGAAATTATTCAAAGAGATGAACTGCATAAATTATGGTATGCCTCTGTTCCTGAACCTGAAAATTTAGCAAAAGAAATTGATAGGCGTTTAGGGCTATTTGAAAAAAAGGAGATGCTTCCTTTTGTTGTTATTGATAAACGCACGGGTAATGCTATTGGAATGACCAATTATTTTCGTATTGATCATCAAACAAGGCGAATTGAAATCGGTGCGACATGGTATGGTCAGGAAGCACAAAGATCGGTAATTAATACGGAAGCTAAATTTCTACTACTTAGCCATGCTTTTGATACTTTATCATGTGTTGCGGTTGAATTTAGAACGCATTTTTTAAATCAGCAAAGTCGCAGAGCAATTGAAAGATTAGGTGCCAAACTTGATGGCGTATTGAGAAGCCATGTCTACACGCGCACTGGAGAGCTAAGAGATTCCTGTGTTTACAGTATAATTGCCGTAGAATGGCCTGCTGTAAAACAGCATTTAGAATGGCAGATGATTAAACCTAGATAACTGTTGTTAATCTATGCATTAAATCTCTGCGTGGATCATTTATTTCACTCATCCACGCAGATTTTTTTAGTCAATTACAAATATATTGTTTAAATATATTCGTGCATTGGTTTTGTCATGTAGACATTATTTGGCATTTTTTCAGTTGTTATAAATCCTGCGGGGCTATTTATCAATGCAGGTATGCGATTGACTAAATTGGCACACGTTAATTCAACTGTCGCGGGATTATTAACCTCAATCGCTGTGTTTGGTTCACCAATAAATTGCCAGCTATTTTTATCACATTCATCCGCTGTAAGTATTTTACCGATACATTCAGTTTCTAAAGTGATACCTTCCGCTGTTTCAGTAATCACAACGGCTGATAAACCTAAAACATCGCCTTTTTTAACAGTCATTTTCAGCGTATCTGAATAGATATCTGCGGCTGCAATTTGTGGTACGCAACGTTGAGTTTGGCTGGTAATGGTCAGACCTAAGCGGCTAGCTAACCAACCATTTTGAGTCCACATATAAGGTGGTGCATATTCACCGCTTTCTATTTTTTGCGAAATTTCAGCATAAGGTAAATCATTGTAATTGCCAATTTGCTCATCAAATTCAGCAACAGAAAGACCTGCGCCATGACCTTTTGCCAATGCAATACCATAATCTTCAACGTTATAACAACTAGAACCTTTGATTTTGGTCAGTTTGTGCATTGAGCCTGCTAAAGTATCTATTAATACACCCCAATACATATCCGGATAGCCACTGCCTGCTAATGTACAATTATTCTCTTTAGCAATTTCATCGAGCTTTTGTGTGATTTCTGGAGATGAATTCCAAGGATATAGTGCTTCTTCACCGGTAGAAATTGCATTGATCCCATTACGAGCAAATAGAGAGAATGCATCATTCAAATCAGCCATTGTACTTAATGTTGCGATAACGCCAACATCTGGTTTTAAACGTTGAAGAGTCGCTTCAGCTTCGCTAAGCGGTTGAACTTTAACGCCAGTCAATGCAGTACCTGATATTTCACCAATATCTTTGCCAATGACTTGTTCATTAATATCAAAAGCAGCAACAACCTCAGCTCCGTGTTCTTGTAAGTAGCGAATTAAAAATTTACCCATTTTTCCGCAACCATATTGAACTGCACGCACTTTTTTCATTATCAATGCCTCTGTTGTTAATCATTTCATGATTATAGCTTACTATGCCATAGTTAATAATTATTGTTTTATATCAATAAATTAGATTGAATTGTGATTGGTGTTGAAGAAGCTAAGTTTGTTAGTTTTTTATGAAGGTTATTTACCTTCAATAAGAGGTAAAAGGCAATAATTCATCTTGAAATGATATTTTAGAGGTTTGCTGGCATTTCTTCATTGGTCGCTATCAGTTGCTCAAATCCAATAATTATTGATAAGTACAATGAAGTAGCATGAACCATAACCATATGAATGTATGTTGAATAGAAAATAAGCATACGGTTTTGAAAGACTAGACCTGAACTAAAACTACACGTATAATCGCACCCACTTTGGCCCCTTAGCTCAGTTGGTTAGAGCAGTCGACTCATAATCGATTGGTCACTGGTTCAAGTCCAGTAGGGGCCACCAAATTTTTCAAGGAGTTACGTTAATAGCGTGACTCCTTTTCTTTTACTAGGATACCTATAGGATACCAGCGAGCGGTAATAAAAGGTATTAATGAGGATTAGCCCATTGAGAATAATCTCAATGTTGTTTGTTATTCACTGATAAATTTCAAGCAAAAAGGGGATCATCATATGTCTAAACTTCCGTATTGTTCATTTTGTGGTAAGTCTACCGATCAGGTCAGTAAGTTAATCGCCGGCCCAAGTGTTTATATTTGTAATGAGTGTATCTCATTGTGTAACACAATCATTGATGAGGCTGATGACGTTAATTCTATTGAGAAGAAAGATTCCTTAGCTGGGCAAGTCTATTCTTTTTTCATGAATTGCAAATGTTCATTCATGGCTAGACCAATCGTTATTTCTGACGAGTTATTAATATATAGGTTTGATGTTGATAACAAGAGGCTAACTAAGGCTATTAACTGTTTAAAGAAAGAAAAAAAGATATCAATCATTCCTGTTGCCAGTGGTATTAATGCTTATTTGTTTGGCGATCTAACTCTCGATTCAGGAAGTGTTGAAGGGGAAGATTTAACAAGGATAAGAGTTGATATGTTAGTTAAGTCATCGACAAAAATTAAGCTGCCATAATAATAAATTAATGCTGATTTAGATGTTGTTGTTTTGATTCCTTATTGTAGGATAGATGTCACCCACAATAAGGAATTACACAAATGAGAATGACTAAACGTAAAAAAGAAATAATGAATTTATTTGAGGCTGATAACCTCGAATGGGTGACTAGTGAAATAGGCAGACCACCTTTTGACGTTGCTGGGGTTGCTTACATGCTTAATGGTATGGATTCTTTTGATAAGAAAAGTATTGTTGAATCAGCGCGTAGAACGCTAGATAGCATGGTTTCTGACGGGTTATTAGAAAAAGTATCAAGCTATGAAAGGCGTCAAAATCGGACTCAAGGTTCTGGTGATTCCCCTGGTGTTCGTTGCGTTGTTAGCCGATACGGTTTACCAGGGCAATGTAACCTTGTTAAGTATGAAGATAATGGGGAAGATTTTATTGAGGGTGAATGTGTTAGGGTAAGCTAATATCTTGCATAACTAACTGGTACCCATGCCAGTAGGAAGATCTTCCAGTAATCGTAACTGTTTGCCCCTTTCGGCATAACATCAAACTCAATGCCCGTTCATCAAAACCTGTTATCTTCATAGGGTAATTGCTGCGTTGCTCACTCTGCACTTCAATCATCATTGAAGCCATCACTTTATCGGTAGTTGTAACAACTCGCTGAGGGTTTTTTGTCACTATTCCGGTGACAGTCGCTATGGGGTTCAATTTTACGTTTTTCTTTATCATGATTGATGCTTTAAATTTGAGTCATAAGAAAAATCAATTAGTTACACTCCATCAAAGGAGGCTAAACGTTCTTTTTGTTCACCTGTTAAATTGAAAGCAAAGTCTTCATGCTCTATCTGCCATGTACCAAAACTCATTAAGAACGCAATAGCAGGGTCAATCTTATTAGCGGATTTCTTTTTATTCGGCTTAATATTGGCGTTCGCGTCTGTTTCCATCACCACGTTAGCCATTGCCCACGCAAGCACTGGATCGCCATTGTGACGGATGATTTTACGGTTAACGAATACCTCGGCGGATTTCGCTACAGGGCTAAATTTCATGTAGGTTTGAGGGAATGGCTCAACGTCTAGCCCTGCTCCTTGTAGCTGGGTTCTTAAGTGGGTGGCGTTCCATGTATCAAAGCCTGTGAGTTTGATATCAAAAACTTGGCTATCTCTGAGCACATCGTCACGAATGCGATCATAATCAATGCAATCTCCTGGTGTAGTTCGTAGCCAACCTGATTTAACCCATTGACGATAAATAGCCCTGTTCTTATTGGCAGGGTTCTGTAGCTGGGCTTCGGGGATATAATGGCGAGTCAGTAACAACAATTCATTATCAACGGGGAAGGTATAGCAAACGCTAGTAATGTCACCCGTAGAAGATAAATCCATGCCTGCGTAACACTCCAAGCCTTTAAGGTCAGTTTCGGCATAGTCCATTTTACAGGCTAACCATGCACCTTCACCCATCCACGGGGTTTCACCTTGACACCAGATATTAAAGCGTTTGGTTAACATTTCCGTCCATTGTGAAGGTATGCCACGCGCCTTTTGTATCGTGTCATGCAGTGCGTCACCATCAACCGATACATTTAGATTAGGATTTGCTTTGATCCACAGGCGTTCATCATCAATTTCGCTTTCATCATCCAGCTCATAAATCAAGGCAAATAAAGATTCGTTTTGTTCTTCACCGTCAAGAATTTGGCAGCAATAATCATAGTGCTGCTTACAGGCTGAAACAACGTTACTACCCGAGGTGGTGATCGCAAACAAAATCCCCTCGGGACGTGCCCCCATCCCTAGTTCAAGAGCAGAGTAGACCGCATTATCGGGGTGCAAATGATATTCATCGACAATCGATAAACTGGGGTTGGTTCCCTCAATGGTTGCCGCCTTTGCTGCAAGGGGCTTTAAGAGACTGTTTCGCTTTGGGTTAATGACTTTATGTTGCTGTATCGTCACCCGTTTTTTCAGGGGCTTGGATAACAGGCACATTTGACGCGCATCATCAAACACAATACGCGCCTGATCTCGGCTCACGGCTGCGGTGTAAATATCTTGCTGCCCGTTTTCCATCACCAAAAACCAATTGGCCAGAATCGCGGCTACGGTAGATTTGGCATTTTTACGGGGAACTTGAATATAAGCACTGCGGTACTTTCTGCGCCCCGTAGCAACCACCTTGAAACCAAGAAGATTAGCAAAGGCAAATTGCTGCCACGGTTCAAGCTCTATCGGCTTACCTCGCAAGTGCCCTTTAACGTGCGGACAGGCACGAGAGAACCCGATAAAACGCGTCACAACCTCATTATCAAAGGTGTAAAGTGGGTTATTCAGGTCACTATAGTAGCGTTCAACCGCCTGTTTTACGCGCTTACAGGCGGCAATTTTACCGCTTTTAATGTCCTCAGCGTATTGTTCCCATGCGTTCATAGGCGATCTAATTCGTCCTCTTCCTCGGTTTCAATCGGATTTCTACGGCGTGAAACAGGGTCAAAGCCTAACAGCGAGGACATTTTAATCATGATTTTTTCCGCATCTGCCTTGGCTTTTAATGAGGGGTTACTGGTGGCAGCCCCGCGAGAGCCTTCGACGGCAAAGCCCCGTAGCTCAATATCTTCAACCGCTTTTCGGTAGATACCATAGTTGACACAATACAACTCAAGGTTGCTCCAATCGGCAGGGGTCAGATCGCCACGTTCGGCAAGTTGTTTGGCTCGGGCTTTCCATTGCTGGGCTGCGATTTCATTGAGATAAACAGGGGGTTTCGGTGCTCTTGCCATAATTTATTGTTTTCCTTGAAGTTACTGCTATTGAAAAAATTGTCGTGCATAAAAATTTGAGGGGGCGCTTGGTGCCACGAGGTTGGGCGTTTGTCTTTTTTGACTCCCCCCCCCCTCTATGCACCTCTCTAACGATTGCGGAAGCATTCCATTAGCTCCTTATCGCGTTGTGTTTTTCGCCTCGCTGTGGGCGTTACAGAGGCTTTCTGTTGTCGTGTTCGGTACGGTTCACTGTGCTTGAGAAGCCCTTTAACTAACTGATTTATCTCATCTTCACGCATTTTGATTATACTCATGTACCCAATCATTACGGTGTGCTGCCTTTTCCTCTAACTTTCGATACTCACCATTCTTGCGCTTCTGCTTAGTGTCTGGATCACTCGTCACCGTTTTTCTTGAGTGACAACTTTGACATAACGCTTGATGATTGAAATCAGGCCAGAACAACACATCACTACCGCCATCAATCGGGATAATATGGTCAACAATGGTTGCTGGGGTATACACACCACGCTTGAGGCAATGCACACATAACGGATGTAGCTTGAGATAGCGTAATCGGTACTTATCCCATGTTGGCGTATAACCACGCTCACGCCTTGAACCTCGACGACTATCTTGTAATCGTCTGGCTTCCCTTTTGTGCTCATCACATCGACCAGACTTCACACGCTGCTTACAGCCCTGATAGCTACAACGCTTTAATGGTTGCCACGCCATTTAGTACACTCCCACATCTCGATAGGTTGACCATAGAGAATCAATAGTGAGGGGCACTTCTTTTAATCCATAACTACCCACCATCTCACGGTTCTCATAAAGCAAACTGATATACATTAAACAGCCCACCTTGATCGCCGGAGTGAACGACAATCCATCATCAAATCGTTTACCGATATGTTGTTGGCAAACTTCCAGCGCGGCATCGGCATACACGGTTAATATGGCATCATCGTAATCATCATCGATACGGCAATGTTGCTTCATTTCCTCTAACGTGATTTCGGGCTTACTCATTAAATACCCCTCCCTTACAAAGCAGTTCTAATAGGGTGTGTTTTGTATCAGGGATAACCGCCACAATGCCGAATTTATCGCCAACCGTATTTAACTTGTGATAAACAATCCGGTGAGCAGTTGTAATATCGGCACGGTAACGTAACCAGATACGCACGGTTGCTTCGTTCATTTCCATGCCTGATGCCATTAACTCACGCCCACTGATCGCCTTCACTTCTGCTGAAACCGTGGCGACATTTACCCACGTAGTGATATAAGAGCCTGACGGCATTTCAGTAAGCTCTGCCCTTTGGATCGTGATGTGATGCCTTAATCGTCCTACTTTCACTCTTTCACCTCATCAGACTCTTTTTTAACTTCGACCGTTTGCTTCCAAGCCTGACTAAACTCATCCCCACCCTCACGCGGTGGCAACCCCTCGCGCTCACGGGCTTCATTCGGACACATCACACCGGATTTAATCGCGGTCTCATAACTTCTAAAACGCTCTGTAGGGTTAGCACGGAGTAAATCAGCCGTGTCAAATTCCACCTGATAGCGCACATTTGGTACAGGTGACGTGAGTAACAAGGCAGATTTAATTTGTTGCTCAAAGTTAGCTAACCACGGGCGCATAGTGATAGTGAGCAAAGCGCGACTAGCCTCACTAAAATTGCTGTAGGTACTGTTTGAATATTCTTGTAAAAAGATGGGGCTGATATTGAACATGCGGGCGATATCTTCAATAGTGAAACGCCTTGAAGCTAACCATTCCGCATCTTGGTTACTCATGCCTAGCTGCTCATATTCCATTCCACCCTCAAGAATCGGGGTCTTACCTGCGTTTCGTGCCCCTTTATAACGCTCAAGGGCTTCTAATGCCTTAGCTCCCTTGATGCTATCAAGCCACTCACCCGATTTAATGATCCCCGATGCCATCATGCCATCTTTCATGATGCTAGCCCCGTGACGTTGTTGGGCTAACCCTAAACCCAATGTTTCACGGCAAATAGTGACAGGGGAGCGACCTAAAAAGCCGTCGTCTGTGGCATAGCGTAAATGTAAGATTTCTTCCTGCAGATAGGTTTTTGCCTTGCCGCTATAGGGTTCGGTAATGGTGTAGCTGTATCGATGCTCGCCTAATCGATTAATGACTACCGCACTGGGTGGATAAGGGTGTATAGCTTTTGGCTGTCCGTCTTTACCCCAAGTGATCACTGCATAAGCATTCCCATTTAATAAACAATGACGCATTAAGGTACGCTTAAATTGAAAAGCGGTCTGGCAATCGTTCGGATTTTCATTGAGCAGATAGCCGAAATAGCTTGCTCCAGTTCGGATAAGCGCATTTCATACTGATTAACACGTTCAGATAATTGGTTAAATTGTAATTTGCTGATCATGGCTTATCCCTCTCTACGGTTTAATTCAAATTTTGCAGTGGTGGCGTTCTGCTGAATGCCGTTAATAATTCGAGGTAAATACATCAATAAATCACTTAACCCACTAAGATGTTCTTTCGCTTCTTCATCGCTGAACTCTTCATCATTTAAAGCGTGGAATGTAAGTTTCCCTATTGTTCTTAATGCCAATGTTAAACCTTGTGAGGCTTCCTCTGAATTAGCCATTACTTCCTTTAATTCATCGGTATTGAGATTATGTAGGTCATTACGGATCACTGCGTCATAAATATCAGCCATTATTAAGCCCTCCCTGAATAGGTGTATTCTTTGCTGAACTGGTTTGCAGACATAACGACAGGGCAGAAATACCCCACGCGAATAAAGGTGATGCGGTTAAATTGCACCGATAACACTTTCACCGTGTCGCCATTTTGATGAGTGTAGAACTCATTAGGTTGAGGGTTACGCATGGTTCACCTCCAGTTCATCAAGCAATTCCAGTTTTTCAGTTGCATTACCTAACAGGACATTACAGCCAGCTATTGCCTGTGCAATCTCAGCAACACACATGCAATCATCAGCACCGTATTCAATAGCGGTTAAAATGGCTGCAATTTGGCTAACTCTGTCTCTCAGGGCTTGAAATTGAGGATGTTCCCCCATTCTTTTGATAACTTGCTTAGCCATGAGTCACCCCCTGACGAATACGAGCGGAGAAAAGACAAGGGGAATCAGGAAGCATAGAACGGGCTTCTTGTTCGTTAGTTGCCTCAACCAAGAAATATTTAAATTGCTGGCATGAGAAAAAACGCCATAGGAATTTAGGATGAGTTTGGGTAGACTTATACATAGCCATAGTGTTACCTCGTATAACATTGTGGTTAAACGCCTCGGTAGTGTTAGCGCACTTCGGGGCGTTGCTATATTTATCACTTGAATCAATCAAGGTGTGTAGACACATTAAATTATAGTGTGTAGACAAGTCAAGGCTTTTTATTTTCTGTTTTTTGCTATAAAGTGTGTATACATAAATAAAAGCAATGGAACATGAATATATGTCTACAGGGAACATAAATAAAAAATCACAACTGAAAAATATCCGCTTTCCACATGAATTACTTGAAGAAATTGACTCAAGTGTAGAACGTGAAAATTCCAACTTTTCAGCATGGGTTATCGATGCTTGTGAGAAAAAACTTAAATCAGAGAAACGTAAAACTAAGCAATTAGGCGAATAATTAACAATCAATCCTCGCTGAACTAGGATATTGAATAAATTTGCGTTATTATCGCTATCATCATTTGTACAATGATTTATAAAGTTGTTGTTTAAAGAGGTAGCATTCGCAGTGCTACCTTTTTTATTGCCAGTAATCCGCTGATAAATATTCACTGCCGAATTTACGGTAGTGGTTAATATTTGGCTACTTAACGCATTACGGATCAGACTTAACGTATTATTAAAACCGTAGCTTACCTTGGGCATTAGGAAATACAAATAAACTATTTTCATAGCGTGATTTTAGTTGATTTCTGAAAACTTCAAGCAGGGTATCAGTAATTGGTAGCTCTAATGGATCTCCGTTCTTGGTTTTATCAATCCAAAAATATCTACCGGCTAAATTAACTCTATCCCATTTCAGGCCAAATATTTCAGAACGCCTTAACCCTGTAAATAAAGCAACTTTAAGCGCGTCACAAACTGATATAGCCATTGTATCGAGGTTATCTACCCCTTTAGCCCTAACAGAATCAACAGCCACCAGCCAGCGACCTAAATCATGATTTCTGATACGTTCTGTTTTTCTGGTTAAACCATGCCATTGACGCTTAGAACTGAGAACTTTTGTAGGGGGATCGGGTAATATGGTATTACCTTCCTCGTCACGATAATGATCATGAGCGAACCGACATACAGCCCTAAGAGCACGTCCCCATAAATCAGCTTGGGCAGAGCTACCTACACCAACACCAGAGCGTAATGTGCTTTTATCAACACCAAACCAAACAGTACCTTCTGTAATTGCTTTATGGCGAAGTTCGACCCTTTCACGGGTAATGCTGGCTATTTGGTTATCAAGCCAATCACCAGAAAAATTAGTAAGTGTAGAGGTGTATTGTTTAGCGGTTTTTTCCTTGAGCCTATGCCCCCTATTAGAAATGTAATCATTTAGGGCTTGTCTCAATGTTATGGATAGCTTTTGTTTGGTTCGTTCAGCCTCGTTAGGGTTGATACCAGTTATAGCAACTTCGCCAAGCACCTCTAAGGCTTTGGCTCTGGCATTGTCTACTGTAAGTTCAGGAAAACGGCCTAGGGTAGCGCGAATGAACTTACCTTTACGTTTACGAGAAACGCAGAAGCTTTTAATGCCGCTGGCGCCAACTCTTAACCGTAGGCCATTTACTACAGTGTCAGCATATTCAACCTGCTTACCTTGAGGGGCAGGGGGAATAGTCTCTATTTTACTTTTGGTGAATTTGAATGATTCCATTAAACCCCCAGACCAATAAACTAAGGTATCCTAGAAATCGTTTGGTTTTGTACTAGGATACCTATAGGATACCCTAGAACGGTAATTAGGGGTATTTCTAAGTAATGTAGGGTATATGGCGAATGAGTTAAATGGTTGAAATTATAAGAAAAGTATTTTTAGGTAACTTTCACACAAGAAACTCATAATCGATTGGTCGCTGGTTCAAGTCCAGCAGGGGCCACCAAATTTTAGCTGTTAAATCAGCACATTAAGCCACTTCTTAGCAAGTGGCTTTTTTGTATCTAAAAAATCAATGGCGACAGAGATTTGCTATTACTTCCTGTAGACATTTATGTACTGGCCCTTTTTAGCTTTTTTCAATTTAGCTCTTTTCAATATAGTTTACTCGTTTCTGCCAAGCCAAAAATAGTTTCGGTGCCAATAATATCTTTCTTAGCTTCTTTATTTAATACGTTAATCAGGTCGTATGCTAAATCTCCAATTTGACCTATAAATACGTGATCATTGACATCATAATCTCCATATTAAGAATTATATCTAACGTTCAGGTAATTAATGGAGAAGCGATTTAAATAAATCATATGATAACAATATATAGCACCTGATAATGAAAAAGAGGATGATGTGTTATAGGGATCATCACAACCTTCTGATCTATCTCGTAATAGTCATTTATCATTATTTTTAAATAATCATTATTAGATAGAGCTGAAATATCATTTTAATATATTATTTTGAATAATAGTTATTTTTTAATTACCCATATATGGAGTTGAAAATAATTTCATATAACTTAGGATATTTATCTTTTATAGATAGTTAATGCCCTTTAAAAAGACCTTCATAATAAGATTGTATAATCTTTAATAAGTTTGTGATAAAAATAAAGTGCCACATAGTTATGTATTATTTTTACACATAAGAGGTTTATAAATGAAAAAGATTGTTATTTCTAGCCTATTAGCAGCAGCTGCGGCTTTCTCATTCAATGCAATGGCGGCTGATTCCACTGCTGTGACACCTGAAAAAATGTCTTGCCAGGAATTTATTAACCTGAACCCACAAAGCTGGGCGCCAGTTGCATTATGGGTCACCAACCAAGAAACGCAATTCAAAGGTGGCGATTATGTTGCTTTAACTGAGCAAAGTGTTGCTGAAGTCCCTCAAATTGTTGAATTCTGTAAGAAAAAGCCTGAAGGTACTTTGCAAGATTACCTTGCTTCAAAAAAATAAATTAGCAGTAATAGATTGAAGCCTTTGATAATAAGATGCTTGTTTTAATAATGGGCATCTTATTTTTTATGATTGGCAGATACACTTTGTTGCAGCCCTTTCAATAATTTCTTTTCCCTAGCTACTAATTACTTGTGCGTCTTCTTTTCGTTTTATACTTATAATCTAACTCATTAATTTATCTGTTATTTAATTATCTTTTGGTCTATTAGGGTCTTCTTCATACAATAACAATATTTAGTAATGATATTCATTATCATTTTAATTGACCGTCGGTCGGTCATAATTTATGATAAAGCAAATATTGAATATAAAGGCAGTGATATGAAACGTCTCTTTTTAATCTCAGCTGTTTGTTTAGGCACTTTTATGGCGACATTAGATATTAGTATTGTCAATGTTGCCTTACCTGCGATGCAGCAAGATCTCAATGCTGATATGAGCATGTTGCAGTGGATTATTGACGCTTATGCTTTATGTTTATCGGCATTAATTTTATCAGTAGGGCCGATTAGTGACCGCTATGGGCGAAAGAAAATTTGGTTGTTGGGGATTGGTATTTTTACATTAGGATCTGCGATTTGTGCTTATGCTGAAACGGCTAATATATTAATTACGGGAAGGATTATTCAAGGGATTGCCGCGGCGGCCTTAATTCCCGGTGCGTTATCTATTATTACCCAAGCTTTCTCGAATGATCTTGAAAGAATTAAAATTATCGGCATTTGGTCAGCGGTCAGTGCACTATCATTAATTATTGGACCGATTCTAGGTGGTTTTTTAGTTGATATGTTAAGTTGGCCGACAATATTTTTGATTAATATTCCTTTGGGTTTACTAACTTTATTATTAGGCTGGCTTGGAATTGATGAAAGTGCTGATCCTGAAAAAGCAGCCTTTGATCCTCTAGGACAAATATTGAGTATTTTAGCATTAGGGGGAATGACATTCGCTCTAATAGAAGCGGGTGAATATGGTTGGACTAGTGCCATAACAATGAGTGGAATATTAGTAAGCCTAATTGCATTTGTCTGCTTTATTATTGTTGAAATAAAAGTTACTCGTCCACTTTTCCCCTTATTTCTGTTTAAAACAAACCGTTTTTTCTTCCAATACAATATGGCTTCTTTTGCTTTGGGATTTGCAACTTATAGCAATGTCTTTTTCATTGCACTTTTTCTGCAAAAAGGGCAAGGCTGGGGAGCTTTTGAAGCAGGATTACGTATGGCACCTGAATTTCTTGCCATGGCCATATTTTCATTCTCTTTTGGTAAACTATCTCGTTATCTTAGTGTTCGTAACATAATGATTATTGGTTTTTTACTTATCGCTATTGCTTCTATTTTCCTAGGTACAGTTGGGTCTGAAACAGCTTATCTAAAAATTGCTCTTATATTATTTGTACTTGGGATGGGAATGGGAATGGCAACGCCAGCCATTGGTGCATTAGTTATGGGAAGTGTAGATAAAGCCTATTCCGGTATTGCTTCCGCAGTAATGAATGCTTTGCGCCAAACAGGTATGACATTGGGGATTGCTCTATTAGGCACTTTGATGACTCACCGCGCAATTGACCAATTAAATCAAAATGAAAAATTAGTCGCCATATTACCGAGACAAGAAATTAACGCCTTAATTAACCATGATCTATTAATTTCACAACCGTATATTATTGATGCAGTACGTTCGGCTTTCACATCAGGCTTTAATTTAGCTATGTTGGGCGGCGCTGTAATGGTTGGTTGTACTTTACTTCTAATGATAAATAATCGAAAAGTAAAATAACATTATGATTTTTTAATTAAAATTTTTCTTAAAAGAGGGTTGGGATGTTTTACATTGTTCTCAAATCCTCTTTTTTCTCGATTGTGATTTCCTGCCTTTGTTCTCATCTATTTTGACTGTTTATTTAGTCATAAATTAGATTGAGAAATATCTCCTTTTATAATTCAATTGATTATATATATTGCAGATTAACAGATTAGATTTTATAAAAAATTTTATTGCCCATTTTACCTATAAGAGGTTATGGCTTATGCCCTTAAACTGGGGATTAGCAATGCTGCAAGCTAAAAAAATTGCCAAGCAGCTTCGCAATACAGAACTAAAGAATACTAAGCTCAATTTACCGATTATTTATTTGCCAGGAATTATGGGCAGTCAGTTATATGACCGACAGAAAAAAACACTGATTTGGGGCGATTATAAAAGCTTAATTCGTAAGAATGATTACGAATATCATCATTCTCCAAGCCAAATTGGTGCCAATCAATTACATTATTTTCCTGTGATCCCTAAGTTATACGATAATTTAATTACAGCACCATTAAAATTAGTATTAGAAAAATCATTGGGTTATCGTGATGGTGTTGATTTATTTTTCTTAGGTCATGATTGGCGTGCAGATCATCGTCAATTAGCCGAGTTACTTGATACGGAAATTCGCCGCATCAAATATCTGTATGGTGAGCAGCAAAAATTTTTGTTAATTGCGCATTCCGCCTCTAACTGTGCTATCCGTTATTATTTGCAATCAGCTAGCCCAGAAATTCGTCAATCTATTGCTAAATGGTATGCATTCGGCCCACCTTGGCAAGGCACTTTTCAATCACTTGCTTTAATGCAGTCTGGTTATTATGCAGGTGGACGGCTTTTCCATGGATTTACGGCTGATGAAATTGCCAGCTGCCCAAGTGCCTATCAATTACTGCCATGTTTTCCACAATTAATTGATAAACAAGGTAATTTAATTACTGATTTTGATATTTATGACGAAGAGTGTTGGAAAGCTTTTCATTTAGGGCCGTATCGAATGGGTGTCAAGAAATTATCAGACCAGCAACGGCGAGTTCGGGATCAACTGGCCGAGAATTTGTTCAGCGCAAAAACCTTTGCCGAGCGCGTATCAACACGAACTGTAGCAGAGCAAGCTGTGCCACAAACGTGGTTTATCAGTGATAACCATATTACAGTGAAACGCGCCATTTATGACCAAGGGCGTTTATATCTTACCGCATCTGATATTCCTAACTTGATTGATATGGCACTGACGAAAGGGGATGACCATCTACCCCTTGATGGCTTATTAATGGGTTGGGAAAAAGCGATTGTGCGGGATGGAGAACCTCAGCCATTTGGGGAAGAGTATGTATTTATCAATCAAGCTAAAACGCATCGCGCACTTGTCAGCTATATGCCAAATTTACGCAGCTTAGCCCTTGATATTGCGACATTACGCCAAAGGTATGCATCGTAGCATTGGTACAATTTATGAATTTATATCGATAAAGATGGCTAAATAATATAGACAAAAATTGCCATTTCTATGAAATTGAGGTCAATAAGCTTATGTCTCAGGATAGTAAAACAGCTATTGTGGCGGCTGGTCAGCCATTATCAACTTATTACCAACGGATTTCTTCTATCATTCGTCAGATTTATTATCCATATTGTACACTTGTTGGACATCTTCCTATTTTATCAAACGGAAAACCGACATTATTTTTATGTAGCCACCGCAATAGTGCTTTTGATGGTTATCTTAGTTTGAAGGTGGCGCCATTAGGGCAATCACTAGCCTCAATACAATTATTAAATAGCCCATTAATGCGCCTTTATTTCACGGGCATTCCTGTGGTGCGTAAAAAAGATAAAGAGAGATTAGGTATAAAATCAAGTACTTTTGACGATCCCGTAGAAGCTGGTATGGCGCATATCACTAAAGGTGGGGATCTGTTTCTCTTTCCTGAAGGAAGTAGTGAATGGGGCTATAAACCTCTGCCATATCAACGTGGAGGAGCAAGGATCATTCGCTTGTTGCTTGAACAACAAGTTGAATTTAATGTGATCCCCGTAGGGCTTTTTTACACAATGCCCGATCGATTTGCGAGTTATGCTGAAATTTATGTAGGTGCACCTCTCTCTATCACGAATAAAAACAGTGATGAAACAGATAGAGAATGGGAAAAAAGGATCTTTCACCAAATTAGTCAGTCACTTGATGAAGTTTCGGTTAACTGTCCTGATGAAAAGACTTTTGAAGAAGCCCAGCAATATGCTTACCAATCCTTTATGAATGGCGAGTCATATGCGCAGGCTTTTTTACGTTATCAACAACAGCCTGAAATGTATCAAGAAATTCAACCCAAAACAAAATCTCAGTTAAATAGCCTAGCTTGGCGTTGGCTAGGTTTTTGTCTTATGTTTATTTTTCTACCCATCTTTTTAGCGTCTGCAATAGCGGCTCGTTTTGCCGATGCCCGCAATACGGTCAGTTTTTTTAAGATTTTTGCGGGTGGGTTAGCCGCTCTGATATGGTTACCTTTCCTGATTGTTTGCGCTTTTCTATGGCCGAGTGTGATTATTACTAGCCTAATTAGTGCATTTATTGGTTATAAAATTATTCAATATAAAGGCTCAGTACCATGCTAACTAGTCGATTTAACGGTTTATTTACTGCGGAGCTGTTACTTATTTGGGGGCTAGGAACCGTAGGTGTTTTTCAAGCTGGATTAATGGCAACCTTATTACCTGCTGTGATCGCGGGAGGGATTTTCTGGGTTATTATGCTGGCAGTTGGCTTATCAAAAAAGCAGCAGATATCCCGCTTTTATTGGTTTGGATTACTACAATTAATTGCCTGCTGGTCAATTTTCCCACTGTTCAAAGCAATCCGTATTCATTATTACACTTGGAGTGCTGATCAGGTTTTATTTCAGTCTGACTCTTTGATCTGGTTTGGAAAAAGTTTGCCGGAATGGGCGATAAATATACAAGCACCTTGGTTAAGTGAAGTCGTGGCATTTTGCTATTTTAGCTTCTATTTTCTGATTATCATTAGCGCGCTATTTTTCTTTTTACAACGCAATAAGTTGCTTGCTCAACGTTACTTTTTTGGCCTCATGTTGATGTATTTTTGGGGATTTATTGGTTATTTTTCTCTGCCAGCAGCAGGCCCCTATGCCGCTTTTCCCGAAGTATTTGCTTATCCCGTAGACCATGGCGCAATGATCTCATTACTTACAGAAGCTGTTGATAAAGGGATAACGGGCATGGATGTTTTCCCAAGCTTACATACCGGAATTACATTGTACATTGTTGGTTTTGTATTCTTAACAGGTTATCGACGGACAGCGTATTGTTTAATGCCGTTAGCAGCAGGTTTGATCCTAGCAACGGTATATTTGCATTACCATTACGGCATTGATGTTGTCATTGGGGCTGTTCTCGCATTTTTTGTCCTGTATTTCACCTTTAAAAAAGAGAAGGTTACAAATGGAACTGATTTATCATCTTAATGATCCAACAGCAGCTGATATTGCTATCAGTGGTGGTAAAGGAGCAAGTTTAGCTAAAACAATTCAGGCTCTACCTGTTCCAGATGGCCTCGTCCTATCTTGTGCAGCTTATAAAATCTTTATTGCACCATTATTACCGCAAATTAATGAATTATTAAAACAGCATGTTGCTAATCAGCAAGAGGCGAGTGAGGCTATTCGTCAACTCATTTTATCCGCAGCTTTACCCGAAAAATTAACCGATCAACTCGCCACATTTTTACAAAAAGCGCAATTAACCCAGACTCCGCTCGCTGTTCGATCATCCGGAACGTTAGAAGATATGCCGGGAGCTGCATTTGCAGGGCAGCATGATACTATCCTCGGCGTTAGAGATACGGCATCTTTACATGATGCTATTCGCCAATGTTATGCTTCATTGTGGCATATCCACGTCATGTTATATCGTCAACATTTACAACTGCCTCACACACAAGCTTCTATGGCAATTGTCTTACAAAGAATGGTTGATGTTCGTATTAATGAAACAGCAGGTGTTGCTTTCTCTGTTGATCCTGTGCGCGGCAGCTTATCTACCGTATTAATTAATTCAGCATTTGGCTTGGGTGAAACCGTGGTCGGTGGTGAAGAGCCAATTGATGAATATCAAGTTGATCGCGAAACCTTACAAGTCGTACAACAAGAGCTAGCAGAAAAGCACAATGCAATTGTGATGACAGAAACTGCGACACAGGTTGTTGCTTTATCTGATGAACAAAAGGGGCAAAGCAGTTTAAGTGCGGAACAATGTCGCAAGATTGCTGAATTGGCGATCCAAGCTGAATGCTACTTTGATTTTCCCCAAGATATTGAATGGGCATTCCATGCAGATAAATTATGGTTGCTACAATCACGAAATGTCACTCAGATAGCGCCAGTTTGGACGCGCGATGAATCTGCGGAGCGTTTTCCAAACCCAATCACGCCATTAACTTGGGATATGTGTGAAGCGGGTTTTCATGCATCTCTTAATTACAGTTTGAATTTAATGGGATTACCATCATTTAGTGGTAAATGGTTTGGTATGCAAGATTACTATATTTATGGTAATCAAAATGCAGTTGAGCTTTACCATAATAAATTGCCTACTTCGATGATGAATGATTTACCTACGTTATTAGCGTCGTTACCTGAAATTGCGAATAAATTTGCGTGGGTGCAAGAATTGCCGATCACTTGGATGCGTGATCTTGATAAATATTTGATTGGGATCGGCGGTCTTTATCACGAGCCTCTTCAAGAGAAAAGCCTAAAAGAATTGTGGGATTATGTTCAACGGATCAATAAATTAGGATCAGATTATTTCTTGCCTAATATTGCGATCTCACTGACACAACGATCGCTTTATGCCGCTTTAGTTGCATTGTTAAAAATGTTTTTCCAAGGAGATGAGCAAAAAGCACATGAAACCCTTGATAGCTTAATAGCATTATCTGAAACGAAAACAGGACAGGTCAATCATGAGCTTTGGCTACTGTCACGCGATGTGCGTAATGATACGGCTTTACAAGCATTATTAACTAATATTGACGTAGATTCTATTATGCCAACATTAGAATTGCATCATCCTGAATTTTTTAATCAGCTAACTGTATTTCTCACAAATCATGGTCACCGTGAATTAGATTTTGATGCTTATCACCCAACATGGTTGGATGCGCCGCATATTGTGCTGACCCAAATTAGAGTAATGAGTGATCTTGAGGATGATGGCCAACGTGGTGAATTGCTGAGTAAAAAAATCAATCAATCAAAAATTGAATTTAATATCATTGCTCAAGCACCAGAAGAGCTGCGATATTTTATGCAAGAGCTGATCAGGCTGGCTCGTGTTTATACGGCATTAGATGATTTAGAACATTACCAAACGACACGCCTTGCTTTGCCAATGCGTCGAGGATTAAAAGCACTTGGTGAACGATTGGTGATCCGCGGTGTGTTGGATGAAGCTTCAGATATCTATTTTTCAAAAGAACAACAACTTGCTAATACTATTGCGAATGAAAGTACAGAAGCATTTAGCGAGTTACGCAAACATATTTATGCGAATAAATTGGCTTATGAAAAAGCCAAAGCGACACCACCACAATGGATTTATGGTGAATCAGCAGATGAAGATGATTTTAACAGCTCCTCATTGAAAGGCCTAGCGGGTAGTGCAGGTGTTATTGAAGGTGAAGTATTCCTTGTTCACGGTGCAGAAGATTTTGCGCAATTCCCACAAGGTGCAATTTTAGTTGCTCGAACAACGAATCCGGCTTGGACAGCACTTTTCTATCGTGCAAGTGGGGTAATAACAGAAAGTGGTGGACCTTTATCTCATGGTGCAGTGACTGCGCGGGAGCTTGGTTTACCTGCTGTAATGGGAATACGTCGCATCATGACGACCTTACAAAATGGTCAGCGGGTTAGGGTTGATGGACAAAAAGGGATTGTAGAAATTTTATAACCGCTTGCTTTTTGGTTATTCCCAAATAAAAACACCTGCCGAGGCAGGTGTTTTAGTCAATAATATAGAAACTTATTATTCGTCTAGGAAGCTACGTAGAACTTCTGAGCGGCTTGGGTGACGCAATTTACGCAGTGCTTTGGCTTCAATCTGACGAATACGCTCACGCGTAACATCAAACTGTTTACCAACTTCTTCTAATGTATGGTCTGTATTCATATCAATACCAAAACGCATACGTAGCACTTTTGCTTCACGCGCAGTTAGGCCCGCTAACACTTCATGAGTTGCTGAGCGCAAACTTTCTGAAGTTGCTGAGTCTAAAGGCAACTCTAACGTCGTATCTTCAATGAAATCACCGAGATGTGAATCTTCATCATCACCGATTGGCGTTTCCATAGAGATAGGTTCTTTAGCAATCTTCAGCACTTTACGGATTTTATCTTCCGGCATCAGCATGCGTTCTGCTAACTCTTCTGGTGACGGTTCGCGACCCATTTCTTGTAACATTTGACGAGAAATACGGTTTAGCTTGTTGATTGTTTCAATCATATGCACCGGAATACGAATGGTGCGAGCCTGATCCGCGATAGAACGGGTGATTGCCTGACGTATCCACCAAGTTGCATAAGTTGAGAATTTATAACCACGGCGATATTCAAATTTATCAACCGCTTTCATCAAACCAATGTTACCTTCTTGGATCAGATCAAGGAATTGCAAGCCGCGGTTGGTATATTTTTTCGCAATTGAAATAACCAGACGTAAGTTTGCTTCAACCATCTCTTTTTTCGCACGACGAGCTTTCGCTTCACCGATAGACATACGACGGTTGATATCTTTAACCTGCTCAATTGTTAGGCCAGTTTCTTCTTCAATTTGGCGCAATCTTTGCAGACAACGTAGGATCTCTTCTTCAACTTCAAGAAGTTTTTCAGACCACGGCTTGTTCATTGCTTTTGCTGCGGTTAACCAAGTTTCGCTGGTTTCATTGCCGCTAAATAAAGTAATGAAGTTTTTCTTTGGCATTTTGCACTGTTCAACACAGAATTTCATAATGGTACGTTCTTGTAAGCGAACGCGATCCATCATTTCACGCATGTTGTTGACCAGATAGTCAAACTGTTTTGGTACTAAACGGAATTGTTTGAAAACTTCTGACAATTCTTCAATAGCAAGAACAGTTTGGGCATTACTGCGACCAAATTGTTTGATGTGCTGACGAGTTTTCTCGTATTGCTCACGTAATTCACTGAATTTTTCACGGGCTAATTCAGGATCGATGCTGTTATCATCATCGCTATCGCTGTCATCGCCGTCTTCGTCTTCATCTTCTTCGTCATCATCTTTATCTAACTCTTCCTGTGGAAGTTCAGAACCGATGTGAGTTGCTGTCGGCGCTAAATCTTCTTCAGCATTAGGATCGACAAAGCCAGTAATCAAGTCAGATAAGCGGCTTTCGCCTGCTTCGACTTTGTCATACTGTTCGAGAAGATATGTGATGGCTTCAGGATACTCTGCAACAGAGCACTGAACTTGGTTAATACCATCTTCAATACGTTTTGCAATATCTATCTCACCTTCACGGGTGAGAAGCTCAACTGTCCCCATTTCACGCATATACATACGCACTGGGTCAGTTGTACGACCTATTTCACTTTCAACACTTGACAGAACCTGTGCTGCCGCTTCTGCTGCATCTTCGTCCGTGTCAGATGAAGTTTCAGCCAGTATTAAATCATCGGCGTCAGGTGCTTCTTCCATGACCTGGATGCCCATGTCATTAATCATTTGGATGATATCTTCAATCTGATCTGAATCGACGATATCTTCCGGCAGATGGTCGTTGACCTCAGCATAGGTTAAGTAACCTTGCTCTTTACCCTTGGTTACGAGTAGCTTCAGCTGCGACTGCGGGTTTTGCTCCATAAGACGGTATCCACACTTCTGAGTATTTAGATTGGTGTCGGTCGGCGAAACAAACGGCCAACAAGAACATAGGGGATTTTTATTATATGCTACGCCCCTTTAATAAATTCGTAGCAATTACAGGCATTTGCCTTGGATAATCGGCACTTAAGCCGTTTTGTATTCTTGAATTTTACTTCACGCGTGAAAGCGTGATTAGCCGAACTTCTGCGCGCTCCTCGGGGGTCAGCCCTTCAGTTCGTTCTTTCGCTATTAAATAGTCGAAACGCTTATCGAGCGCACTATTAAATAAATGATTTAAAGCGTCTTTAAATGTTTTTTCAGCTATCTCATCTATTTCTATATCGTTCCATGTTGCTAGTTTTTCAAGTTGATCTGCAAATTTATTATCGCGATACAACTCAAGCAACTGCCCTGTCGTCATTCCCGGGGTTGATTGGCAAATATTAACCAATTCCTGAAACAGCGGAAGTCCCGGCATTTGGATATGGGCTATTCCCTCTAATGAGGGCACGTACTCCGAAAAATTCGGGTTTTGTACCAACAACGCGATCAATATTCGCATTGTGGTTGGTTTTAATTTTGGTGCTTGGTAACTAACCGATTCAGTGTTCTCTCTATCTATCATAGCAAGAACCTGAGAAATATCCGGTATTCCTATAAAATTTCCTAACTCTTGTGCCATATACAGGCGCAAAGTTTCACCGGGTATTTGTTTTATCAATGGGATGGCGAGTTTACTAAATTTCGCGCGTCCTTCTTGAATTTTTAAATCAACCTGAGGCACTAATGATTCAAATAGAAATGTCGACAATGGTTGGGCATCATTCATTCGAGCTTCAAATGCCTCTTTACCTTCTTTGCGGACTAAAGAATCTGGATCTTCTCCATCAGGTAAAAACATAAAACGTAATTGGCGGCCATCAGTTAAATACGGCAGAGCTGTTTCAAGTGCTCTCCATGCGGCTTCTCTACCTGCACGGTCACCATCATAGCAACAAATTACAGTATCAGTTGAGCGGAAGAGCAATTGAATATGCTCTGAGGTTGTGGATGTGCCGAGAGAAGCAACCGCATAGCGGATCCCGTATTGGGCAAGTGCGACCACATCCATATAACCTTCAACAACGAGTAATTTTGCTAACTCACTGCTATTTTGTGTTGCTTCATACAGGCCAAATAATTGGCGGCCTTTATGAAAAATATCTGTTTCAGGTGAGTTGAGATATTTAGGTAATGCATCTCCTAATACTCGTCCACCAAAAGCGATAACGCGACCACGACGGTCACGAATCGGAAACATTATACGTTCCCTGAATCGGTCATAGGTTCGACCATTATCATTAGTCACTAACATACCAGCATCATTCAGCTGTTTGCGACTTTCAGCGCTTACTGCAAATTTTTTGAGTAAATTATCCCAGCCTGCTGGCGCAAAACCGATAGAAAAGTGCTCAATAATTTCGGCAGTTAAACCACGTTGGCTTAAATAATCATTCGCTTGCTTAGCAGTTGGATGACTTAAGGCAGCATAGTAAAACACATTAATTTTTTCCATCAACTGATACAAATTTTGGCGTTGATGAAGTTCTATTTGGCTTGTACTGCTTCCTGTTTCATAAGGAACATCAAGACCATGCAGCGCTGATAATTCTTCAATGGCTTCGACAAAATCCAGTTTGTCGTAATTCATTAAAAAATCGATAGCATTGCCATGGGCACCACAGCCAAAGCAGTAATAAAACTGCCTTTCACTATTCACCGTGAAAGAAGGTGTTTTTTCGTTATGGAACGGACAGCACGCGTGATGATTCTTACCCTGTTTTTTTAACGGGACTTTTGCATCGACTAAATCGATGATGTCGGTTCTCGCTAATAAATCATTGATAAATGAGCGCGGAATTCGTCCAGCCATAAGCCTCTTTTCGCCTGTTGATGAACGATAATAAGCCGCGCTTCCCTCTGGAAAGCACGGCCTTTAACTGCTACTAATACTGTCTGCGTTGATTACGGTAGGTACCGTTATCAATTAGTACAGACGAGTACGGCGTGCGTTTTCGCGAGCCAGTTTCTTAGCGTGACGCTTAACAGCAGATGCTTTAGCGCGTTTACGCTCAGTCGTTGGTTTTTCATAAAACTCACGACGGCGAACTTCAGCTAAGACTCCTGCTTTTTCACAGGAACGTTTGAAACGACGTAGTGCAACGTCGAATGGCTCGTTTTCACGTACTTTAATTACCGGCATGTGCCTCTCACCTCAATAGAAATCGGGTTGTTGCTGGCTTAATTAACCAGCCTTCATTTAAAATGGTGCGGAATTTTACTTCAATGAGTACGGGTTTGTAAAGTGCCGTATAAAATTGAAACACCCAAGATTACCTATTCCCATTATTTTTTCGAAAGAAATAATGAATAAAATTAAGTAATAATGAAAATTAGCCACACGAAATTTATTACAGGGTGCTGATTATAGACTATACAATAGGAAAAGTCAGCCTTTTGGCATCATAAATTATACGATGGATTGAATTTAATGATAGACTTTGCAGCATGCAACAAACAAGGGTATTGCAATGCGCGTTTTAGGTATCGAAACATCCTGCGATGAAACCGGGATCGCAATCTATGATGACAAAGCCGGTCTATTAGCAAATCAATTATATAGCCAGATCAAACTGCACGCTGATTACGGTGGTGTTGTTCCTGAACTGGCTTCTCGCGATCATATTCGCAAAACGGTTCCATTAATTCAGGCTGCGCTGAAAGAAGCCAATCTGACAAGTACAGATATTGATGCTGTTGCTTATACCGCAGGGCCTGGACTTGTTGGCGCATTGATGGTTGGAGCAACCGTAGGGCGTGCTCTTGCGTTTGCATGGGAGGTGCCAGCCATTGCCGTCCATCATATGGAAGGCCATTTACTTGCTCCTATGCTCGAAGATAAAAGCCCTGAATTCCCATTTGTTGCCTTATTGGTTTCTGGTGGACATACCCAGCTAATTAGTGTGACAGGTATTGGTGAATATGAATTATTGGGCGAATCAATTGATGATGCCGCAGGTGAAGCCTTTGATAAAACAGCTAAATTACTTGGATTAGATTATCCTGGGGGACCTGTTTTATCACGTATGGCTCAACAAGGTGTTGCTGGACGGTTTACTTTCCCTCGCCCAATGACAGATAGACCCGGCCTTGACTTCAGTTTTTCAGGCCTGAAAACGTTTGCTGCAAATACGATCCGCGAAAATGCCGATGATGACCAAACTCGTGCTGATATAGCCCGTGCATTTGAAGATGCAGTGGTGGATACTTTGGCGATTAAGTGCAAACGCGCACTAGAGCAGACGGGCTTTAAGCGTTTAGTTATGGCTGGTGGCGTCAGTGCTAATCGCACACTACGCGCTAAAATGGATGATATGCTGACAAAACGTGGCGGTGAAGTTTTTTATGCTCGCCCTGAATTTTGTACTGATAATGGTGCAATGATTGCGTTGGCAGGTTTGATTCGTTTGAAAGGTGGCGCAAGCGCAGACCTTAGTGTGACTGTGCGACCGCGTTGGCCATTAGCTGAATTACCCGCGCTGAAAAAGTAGTTCATAAGATAAAAAAATGATTTCGTGACTCGTCACGAAATCATTCAATTAATCATCTAATTCTTGTTCTTTTGCTTCTTGAGCAACCTCTTTGGGTGTCTTTTTCTTTTTATTTCTCAGTTTTTGCCAAATTCGACTTTCTTGACCACGCCATAATCGCTGAATATTCGCGTGATGCCGTACAAGCACTAGACAAGATAACATGGCAACTGGGAAGGTAAATTCAGGTTTAAACCACCAGACATAGAATGGTGCAAGTAAGGCACTGACAATTGCGCCAAGTGAAGAATAACCACTGAGTAACACAGTTAATAACCATGTTCCTGCAATCAATCCAGAAAGATCCCAACCAATTGCAGCAATAGCACCAAAGGCTGTGGCAACACCTTTACCACCTTTAAAACGGAAGAAAATGGGATAAATATGGCCGAGACAAGCTGCAATCGCGACGAAGCCAAGATAGAATGGTGGGACTTTTAAGTAATAAGCTAACCATACTGGGATCATCCCTTTTAGGACGTCACAAATGAGCACAGCAGCGGCAGCTGCTTTACCACCAACGCGTAGCACATTGGTTGCTCCAGGATTACCAGAGCCATGTTGACGAGGGTCAGGCAGCCTTGCTAGGCGGCAAATCAATATTGCACTCGAAACTGAGCCGCAGAGGTAGGCAAAGATTATCATGCCAAGCGCAGTTGCACTCATAACTCACTCCAAAATGGTTAACGCGTTACCCAATATAGTTTAAGTGTTACATAACTTAAATCATATTAAGAGATTTATTCATAATTTAGTTCACTCTCTGGATAATACGCATATTTTCCTTGGAGTGGTATCAATTCAGCACACAAACGAGAAAATGACGTGATGGATATCGTATTTATTGAGCAATTATCAGTTATCACCACAATTGGTGTATATGACTGGGAACAAGAAATTGAGCAAAAACTTGTTTTTGATATTGAGATGGGTTGGGACAATAAACGCGCTGCAATGAGTGATGACGTTCATCATTGTCTTGATTATTCACAAGTGAGCCAAGCGATAATTACGTATGTCAGTCAAAATAAATTTGCGTTAGTTGAACGCGTGGCTGAGGAAGTTGCACAGTTATTATTAAATCGTTTTGCTTGCCCTTGGGTGAGGATTAAAGTCGCTAAACCCGGCGCAGTTGCAAGAGCCTCACAAGTTGGCGTTATTATTGAAAGAGGCTCTAAAACCAATTAATTGTCGATAGAACGAGTAATTAATTATGCGGTAACAGGTAGAATAGTTTGCTGTTGCCGCCACTGTTCCAAGTTTTCAATTCGTTGCCGAGTTAGCTCTTCGCGGATTTGCGCTCCTTGAAAACCTTGTTCAACAATTGGTTTTACATTAACAGTTTGAGCAATAGCAAAAGCTTGACGTAAAAACTCACCTTGTGGGTAAGCTTGTTGTTCAAGCCCAGCGCGTCCTCGAGCATCCGCTTCACTAATTAAGCTCAGCTGCATAATCCGTTCCGGTTTACGCCAACTATCAAGGCTATCAAAAAGTTGCACTATTTCAGTTGCATGACATCTATTGATAACATGAACTTTGTCATGAAAACGTGCAGATAACCGCGCTAATTCGCGAATATGATTAGGTACTTTTAAGCGATCACATAAGTTTTCAATCAATGGAACACCCGCTTCTCCATGATTCGGATGGCTTGGCCAAAACGCTTTTGGTGTTAAGCCTTTGCCTACATCATGGCATAGCGCAGCAAAGCGAACATCAATATCTGCTGAAAGTGTTGCCGCCATGCGCAATACCATTATGGTATGAATGCCAGTATCAATTTCAGGGTGCCATTTTGCAGGCGCTGGAACACCAAATAAGTGATCAATTTCGGGGAAAAGTGCAGCTAATGCCCCACATTGGCGTAAAACTTCAAAATAGACCTGCGGAGAATCTGACATTAGTGCTTTTTCTGTCTCAACCCAAATGCGTTCTGGGGTTAAGTAACTTAATTCGCCCGATTCGCTGATGGCACGCATTAAGGTTAATGTTTCAGGTGCAATCTGGAAACCTAGTGAAGCAAAACGAGCTGCAAAACGTGCAACTCGTAAAACCCGCAAAGGATCTTCAGCAAAGGCATCGGAAACATGTCTTAGCACTCGATTATTGAGGTCATCAATACCATGATAGGGATCGAACAGTTGACCTTGAAGATCTTTTGCAATGGCATTGATGGTGAGATCTCGACGGAGTAGGTCATCTTCAAGAGTGACATCTGGGGCAAAATAGCAACTAAAGCCAACATAGCCAGCACCTGTTTTACGTTCTGTTCTTGCTAATGCATATTCTTCGTGGGTTTTGGGATGCAAAAATACAGGGAAATCTTTACCAACCTGTTGGTAGCCTTGTTGTAACATCACTTCTGGTGTGGCACCAACGACGAGAAAATCCTTATCAGAAACCGGTAAACCAAGAAGTTCATCACGTACAGCACCACCAACCAGATATGTTTTCATTATGAGTAACCTTAGTTCATCCAACCATTATTACGTTTTTTACGGCGAGGAATAATATGAGGTAGGATTAGACCAAAGATCAGACCTGCACCTGCCACGCCACCACCATACATAAACCATTGTAAAATCAATTCACGTCGGCGATCATCAAGGTTAACTTCTGCAATTTCGAGTTTTTTACCTGATTTAATTAATTCATTTTTTAATTTTTCGTTTTCAGCTTTGAGCTGATTGACGATGTTGTCATTGTCAGCAACACGTTTTTGCATATCAGCTGTACGGGTATTCCATGTATTATCAATATTTTCAAGTTGTTGACGTAACTTTTGATTTTCAGCTTCTAGCTCAGGAATACGCACTTTCATACTTGGTATTTTGCTGAGTTGTTCAGTTGGCAGCCAAACTGTACGCCCGCGTTCATCTTTAATTTGTGCGTAGTTGCCATCTGTTGTGAGCAGTTCTACTTCTTCACCAGCATTGAGAGTGCCGACAATACGATATTTTGCACCAGGGCCACTATGTACATAGGTTGATAATTCATCAGATACATAGCGTTTTTCAGCGGCAAATGAACTGACGGATAGGCTTAGGCCGATGACGGAAATAAGTAATGGTATTTTTCGCATGACGTCTACTTTTTATGAGTGATAGTGAATGAAATAAGCGCGTAGTCAAATAATAGTAAAGAGTTAAGTTTGAGTGTGCAAACGTTAAACCTGAATGAGAACTATCTGAACTCACTATCTAACGCAAGATTCTTTGCATTTTTTGACATAAATAGCTGAAATAATTTCATGTTATAGAATTTTTGCTCATATATGCAACACTGCTAGCGCTGTAGTTGGATTGAAGATGTTTCAGTGAACATTAACATATTGTATGAATTGTCATTTGCACATCATTCTCTGCATGAAGATCAGTTTGCGGCTTTGCTTCCTCACTTCACTATGAATAAGGTAATATGTCTGTAGAGAAATGATTAAATAAGGATATGTATGAGCCATATAGAGGTTGAACTTAAATTGGCGGCTCAAACCGTTGCTATTGATGCAGTGCGCCAGAATTTATCAGCACTGTCTTATCAACACGTAGAACCAAAACAATTAACCAATATCTATTTCGATACTAAAGAACGTTTACTGCGCCAGTGGGATATGGGACTGCGTATTCGGGGCTGCGATGGACATTATGAAATGACCATAAAAACAGCAGGTCAGGTATTGGGCGGGTTACATCAGAGACCTGAATACAATATTGATATTGATTCACCTGAACTTGATTTAGCTAAATTCCCTCCAGAAATCTGGCCTGAAGGTACAGATATTCAGCAATTACAATCAAATCTAGACATTCTTTTTAGCACCAATTTTATGCGTGAAAAGTGGTTAATTAGGTTTGAAGATAGCGAAATTGAGGTTGTTTTTGATCAAGGTGTGATCTCTGCGGGTTCACAAGAACTACCTATTCAAGAATTTGAGCTGGAATTAAAACAAGGTTTTGTCGCTGATGTATTAAATTTGGCAAAAAAACTTGCAGATATTGATGGCTTAAATCTCTCTTCATTGAGCAAAGCTGCACGCGGCTATTCTCTAATCCAACCGGTAAAAGAGCAAATAGTTATACCCGAAACAGTTTTTGATTATGAACAGCAGCCTATTGAGAAAGTGCTAGTTCAGATTCAGAAGCTTTGCCAACAACATGAAATTTATTGGCAAGCGGGGGAAAGTGGTGCTCGTGAAGGATTCGACACTTTTTTACGTTTTGTTCAGGCCTTCCTCGTCCATTATCGCAATTCATCACCTCAATTTATTTTAGATATCCCACTTGAACAGCTGCGTTCAAATATAATGGATGAAACGATAACGGCTGAAACCTTTTGTTATAGCAGTGCTTGGCTTAAATGCAAATTAGCTTTCACGCAATGGCTTATTGCACTGAATTACGCTGATGTCCATTAAGGTGTTGATATGCATCCTTTTCCAGAACAGTTAAAGTACCAACGTGAACATGTTGTAACGCGTTTGGCTGAACATGTAAGTGATTTACTACCACTGACTGATTTTGAGTGCACTTTTTTGAGTTTTAGTGATTTTGCACTTAAGCAAGTTTTAGCACACCCGCACTTTTTAACACATATTCGCGAATGTTCACCTCAACCGAATGAATGGCAAAGTTACGCTTCACTGGTCGCGGTGGAACTTGAAAACGTTTTGGATGAAGACCATCTGATGAGAGTTCTACGAACTTTCCGTAATCAGATGTTGATCAGAATTGCATGGATGCAAACATTCAATATCTGTACAGAAACTCTTCAACAGATTAGCGCATTAGCTGAAACCTTAATTGTTGCTGCAAGAGACTGGTTATACCAACAATGTTGCCAATCTTGGGGAACACCTTGTGATAGGTCAGGCAATCCTCAACCATTATTAGTGCTTGGTATGGGAAAATTGGGGGGAGGCGAACTCAATTTTTCATCCGATATTGATCTAATTTTTGCTTATCCTGAAAATGGCGTAACTTGTGGTGGTCGCAAAGAGTTAGATAATGCTCAATTTTTTACACGATTAGGGCAAAAATTAATTCGCGTCCTTGACCAAATCACTGTTGATGGCTTTGTTTATCGGGTGGATATGCGCTTGCGCCCATTTGGTGATAGTGGTCCTTTGGTATTTAGTTTTTCGGCTTTAGAAGATTATTACCAAGAACAGGGTAGGGATTGGGAACGCTATGCCATGGTTAAAGCGCGGATCATGGGACCCGATAGCCTACATTATGCTGAGAGCTTACGGCAATTACTGCGCCCATTCGTTTATCGGCGCTATATTGATTTTAGTGTTATTCAATCATTAAGAAACATGAAAAATATGATTGAACGAGAAGTGCGCCGTCGCGGATTAGTGAATAACATTAAACTCGGTGCTGGCGGTATTCGTGAGATTGAGTTTATTTCTCAGGTTTTTCAATTGATCCGTGGTGGACGGGAGCCTAGTTTGCAATCACAGTCATTATTAACCGTAATGACCGGGATCCGCGAATTAGCATTATTACCAGAAGGTCAAATTGAGCAACTGAGTGAAGCGTATCTATTTTTACGCCGCACTGAAAATTTATTGCAAAGCATTGATGACCAACAAACGCAAACATTACCTGAAGATAGCTTAAACCAAGCCCGTTTAGCATGGGGCATGGGTTTTGCTGACTGGAATGCATTTTATCTTGCCTTAATGCCTTTAATGGCTAATGTGCACCATATTTTTACTGAGCAAATCGGGCAAGAAGGTGATGATGAAAATGCGGAAAATATTGATGATATTTATATCACTCTATGGCAAGGGGATCTTTCTAAAGAAGAGCTAGCTGCTGATTTACCTTCTCATGATGAAGATGTTGCTCAAAAAATTATTCATGGGCTATTTTTATTTCGCCATGATTTAAATAAGCGCACTATTGGACCCCGTGGCCGTGATGTTCTTGATGAATTAATGCCAAAATTACTGGCAAAAGTGGGTAAAAGAGCTGATGCTGGACAAGTTATTGAGCGACTAGCACCGCTATTGCTGAGTATTGTGAGCCGCACAACGTATTTAGAGTTAATGCTTGAGTTTGATGAAGTGTTAACACATGTCATTCGTTTATGTGCTGCATCCCCAATGATTGCTGAGCAACTTGCTCGTCATCCATTATTGCTTGATGAATTGCTTGATCCAAAATCGCTTTATCAACCTTTACCTTTAACTGCATATCGTGATGAATTACGCCAATACCTTATGCGCGTGCCGGATGATGACGAAGAGCAGCAACTCGAAGCATTGCGTCAATTTAAACAGGCACAATTATTGCGTATAGCCGCCGAAGATATCTCCGGTGTACTACCAATAATGAAAGTCAGTGATCATTTAACCTATTTAGCAGAAGCGATTATTGATGCTGTGGTTCACCAAGCATGGCAAAAAATGGCTAAGCGGTATGGGGAGCCAGCGCATCTTTCTCATACAGAAGAAAAGCAGTATGGTTTTGCTGTAGTGGGCTATGGGAAACTCGGCGGTTGGGAGCTTGGGTACAGCTCAGATTTGGATCTTGTTTTCTTAATCGATTGTCCGGCGGGTGTTGTGACTAATGGTGAGCGCTCAATTGAAGCGAGGCAGTTTTATTTACGGGTTGCTCAACGGATCATTCATCTGTTTAGTACACGGACTGCCTCCGGTGTTTTGTATGAAGTTGATGCACGTTTACGGCCATCAGGTGAATCAGGGATGTTAGTCAGCACCATTGAGGCTTTTGATGATTATCAAAAAAATGATGCTTGGACATGGGAGCATCAAGCTTTAATTCGTGCACGAATGGTTTTTGGGGATGATAAATTACAACAAGAATTTAAACGTATTCGCCATGAAACATTGTGTACATCTGAAGATCCCGAAATCTTGCGTCAGCAAGTGCGTGATATGCGACTAAAAATGCATCAGCATTTAGGAAGCCATCAAAATAGTGAATTTGACTTAAAGGCTGATCCCGGTGGTATCACTGATATCGAATTTATTGCTCAATATCTTGTTCTACGTTATGCCCATGAAAACCCTTCGTTAACACGTTGGTCCGATAATGTGCGTATTTTTGAACTTATGGCACAAAATCAATTAATGCCAGAAGATGAAGCTAAAGCTTTGACACAAGCTTATGTGACAATGCGTGATGAATTACATCGCTTAGCATTGTTATCTTTACCTAGCCGAGTAGAAGTAGGGCAATTCATCACTGAACGTGAGCAAGTTTTGGCAAGCTGGGACAAATGGCTTGGCGTAGTGGAGAGCTAATTGGCTCGAAATAAGTTGTATTGGTATAAATAGCGAGCCTAGTATCATGATTAACATGCAGTAATGCTTTATGGTACTCTGTTCGCCAATCTTGTTATGCAGGCTGATTGCATAACAAATATTATTAATCGTAGGTTTCTTTTTTTTACTGGAGTTTGGGATGAAAGTAACACTCCCTGATTATAAACAAGCAGGTGTATTGGTCGTCGGTGATGTTATGTTAGATCGTTACTGGCATGGGCCGACGAGTCGTATTTCACCAGAAGCACCAGTTCCTGTGGTAAAAGTCAACATGGTGGAAGAGCGCCCAGGTGGTGCTGCTAACGTGGCAATGAATATTGCATCATTAGGTGCAAAGGCTAATTTAGTTGGCTTAACAGGGATTGATGATGCCGCAAATGCATTAACTAATAGCTTGGAATCAGTGAAAGTTTGCTGTGATTTTGTGGCAATTCCAACTCATCCTACGATTACAAAATTACGTGTTTTATCGCGCAATCAGCAATTGCTTCGACTTGATTTCGAAGAAGGGTTTGATGATGTTGATGTGCAACCTATGCTTGACCGTATTGAAAAAGCGTTACCAAATATTGGTGCGTTAGTGTTGTCTGACTACGCAAAAGGGGCACTTGCTCAGATCGAAAAAATGATCACTTTAGCCAATCAAGCGGGTGTTCCTGTTTTGATTGACCCGAAAGGAAATGACTTTGAGCGGTATCGTGGCGCAACGCTACTGACACCAAATATGTCCGAATTTGAAGCCATTGTTGGACGCTGTAGCAATAACCAAGATGTTGAAGAAAAAGGGCGTGCACTTTTAGAATCTCTGGATTTAACGGCATTATTGATCACACGCTCTGAACAGGGAATGAGTCTGATCCGCCGTGATGAAGCTCCATTACATTTACCAACAGAAGCTCAAGAAGTTTATGATGTGACGGGTGCCGGAGATACCGTAATTGGTGTATTGGCAGCATCCATTGCATCAGGTTGTCCACTTCATGAAGCTTGTGCGCTGGCGAATGCTGCGGCAGGTGTTGTTGTTGGTAAATTAGGAACATCAACTGTATCACCCATTGAGCTAGAAAATGCGATCCGTGGGCGCGCTGATAATGGTTTTGGGATCATGGATGAAAACAAACTAAAACAAGCTGTGGAAAATGCGCGCCAGCGTGGTGAGCGCGTTGTGATGACGAATGGTTGTTTTGATATTCTGCACGCAGGTCATGTCTCTTATTTAGCAAACGCGCGTAAATTAGGTGACAGATTAATTGTTGCAGTGAATAGTGATGCTTCAACACGTCGTTTGAAAGGCGAAACAAGACCAGTTAATCCACTTGAACAACGAATGATTGTGCTAGGTGCATTAGAAGCGGTTGATTGGGTTGTTGCTTTTGAGGAAGATACCCCACAACGTTTAATTGGTGAAGTATTACCTGATGTATTAGTTAAAGGTGGCGATTACCGCCCTGAAGAAATTGCAGGGTGTGAAGAAGTTTGGGCTGCTGGCGGTGAAGTCAAAGTGCTGAACTTTGAAGATGGTATTTCAACCACAAATATTATTAAGACAATAATTAAATCGCGTGAATAAATAGCTAATACAAAAAATGGCCTACTATAAGTAGGCCATTCAAATCATTAATGCTTAATTTAATAGAGCTCTAATGATTACTCTTCTGATTTTTTCTCTTCGATAACCTCAATAACTTCAATGGATTGAGGTTCAGCAAAGCGTTCTTCTAATGCCTTGATACGTTGTTCCATTTGGACCAACTTTTCACGAGTACGTAATAGAACTTGTGTTTGGATATCAAACTCTTCACGGCTAACAAGATCAAGTTTGCCAAGTTGTGATTGCAGTAGTGAACGCAATTTTTTATCAAAGTCTTCACCCAGATCACGGACGCCTTTTGGCAAAGCACCTTGAATTTGGCGGGCTACTTGTTCAATTTTCTTGGGATCGAACATTCGCGGGTCCTTAAAGTTTCAAGAATATCAATTTTCCCGATAGTGTAATACCAGAATACTTTGTAATCTAGGGATTCATTCACTTAGTCACTAGTGAATATACGAATTGTATTGAATATACCGAGTTTAAAATCATTTGAATACCGCTAACATACCGTTTTTTATCTTTTTTTTTACTTGAAAATGTGAGAGTAATGCCAATTTCAGGTTTCAATGTTGCGACTGTTCATGATTAGCGTTATATTAACCACGTTTATCTCAGGGCGGGGCGAAACTCCCCACCGGCGGTAACATGCAGAAAAGTTATTTCAATATGCATGAAGCCCGCGAGCGCTTTGTTCCTTAAGTATTGCTTAAGATAATAAAGGTCAGCAGATCCAGTGTGAATCTGGAGCCGACGGTTATAGTCCGGATGGGAGAGAATAACGGTATTAGCATCATTGTGTCCGGTGATATTTCGGCACAGCATTGCTCTACATATCTGAATTTGTAAAAACACAGTCGTGATTATTTTGCCTATTCAGTTCTCGTACTCCTAAGACTGCCCTGATTCTGGTAACTAATAAATTTATTACTAAAGGGGTTTTTACCATGAATCAGACGCTACTTTCCGAATTCGGTAATCCAATCGAACGTGTTGAACATGCTATTGAAGCAATTCGTCAAGGCAAAGGTGTTCTTGTGCTTGATGATGAAGATCGTGAAAATGAAGGCGATCTTGTCTTTGCAGCCGAAACGATAACACCGGAACAAATGGCAATGACTATCCGCTATAGCAGCGGAATTGTTTGTTTATGCATCACTGAAGAGCGCCGTAAACAACTTGAACTGCCAATGATGGTAGAAAAAAATACAAGCCAAAACCAAACTGCATTTACAGTGACAATTGAGGCTGCACATGGTGTGATAACGGGTGTTTCAGCAGCAGACCGTGTCACAACGATCCGCGCAGCTATTGCTGATAATGCTGTACCAGCTGATATTCATCATCCTGGCCATGTATTTCCTTTACGCGGACGTGAAGGTGGTGTTTTAACGCGTCGCGGGCATACTGAAGCTAGCATTGATTTAGCAACCTTAGCGGGTTTCAAACCGGCAGGTGTGCTGTGCGAATTAACCAATGATGATGGCACAATGGCAAGAACACCAGAAGTTGTTGCTTTTGCTAAACAGCATGGTTTGACCGTTTTAACGATTGAAGATTTGGTGGCATATCGCCTACAAATGGAAAAAAAAGCAAGCTAATTTATTGATATAAAACAGATTAGTATATTTAGCTTTATGATTTATAAAAGCCATAATGTTTGTTGCATTATGGCTTTTTCAGTTTATTTGATGAAGTTGCTCAGTTTAACGGCACTGTGATCTATCTTAATAACGAGTATGCTGGTGGCAGAATTCATAAGGTGGAGCATGGATCATCATGTTAGCGAAAAAATTACCCGCATTATTTATTGGCCACGGTAGCCCAATGAATGCCGTTTCTGATAACCCTTACACTCAAGAATGGGAAGTATTAGGAAAATCATTACCAAAACCAACGTTAATATTAATGATTTCAGCGCATTGGTATACCCGCGGGATCGCGGTAACTGCCATGACACAGCCAAAAACCATACATGATTTTGGTGGTTTTCCTGAAGCGCTTTATCAGGTGGAATACCCAGCGGCTGGCTCTCCTGAGCTTGCACAGAAAGTTGCTGATCTATTAGCGCCTGAACATGTCCATTTAGATAAAAGTGAGTGGGGATTAGATCATGGAACATGGGAGATCCTTGTTCGTATGTATCCAGATGCCGATATTCCTGTTGTTCAGCTAAGCATTGATGGTACTAAACCACCAGCTTGGCATTTGGAAATTGGGCGTAAACTTGCCACTTTGAGAGAGCAAGGTGTAATGATTATGGGCAGTGGTAATGTTGTGCATAATCTGCGAGAAATGAATTGGAAAAATGACCAAGTAGAAGCTTATTCTTGGGCTAGTTCATTTGAAAAATTCGTTTATGACAACTTATCGAGCCAAGAAGTGCCACATCCTTTGACTCAAGCGCTTGATAGAGAAGATGGAAAACGTTCAAATCCATCACCAGAACACTTCCTACCATTATTGTATGTTTTAGGAACGTGGGATGGTAAAGAGGTGATATCAGCACCCACTGAAGGCATTGTATCTGGCTCATTAAGCATGTTATCTGTGCAGGTTGGTTGATTATAAAAAACGGCATGTTTTACATGCCGTTTGAGGTTGTTGACAAAGCGGGATAAAAGCGTGGTTTTTCCCGCTTTGTGTTATCAGTCGAAAATCAATGTATTGATTTTCCTTGCTTATTTTCAAAACCTATATGACTTGCCGCCAAACATAATATGTTTGTCAGCAGTCTGAAACGGCATGTTTTACATGCCGTTTTAATATCGTTATCAAAACAAGATCTTTATTGGTTAGTCAACAATGACATGTGGATAAAAACGAGATAAATCTTGAGTGATCAGCTCTTTATCTTCACGAATACAGATCCCAGCGGGTTGATCGTTCACTAGCCAACTTCCCACTAACGTGTAATTACCATCAAATTGCGGCAATGTATGAAGCTGTTGAATGATCATGCCTTCTTCACCATAAGGACCATCAGCTGAAGCAATTTCTTTGCCATTTTCGATAACACGAATATTAGCGCCTTCACGAGAGAACAGTGGTTTTATAACATAGCTCTCTAATTCAGGTTGATTACCATCAGCGAAGTAGGCCGGCAGAAGATTTGGGTGATTAGGGAACATTTCCCACAACATAGGCAGCAGTGCTTTGTTGGAAATGATACTTTTCCAAGCAGGTTCTAACCAACGTACACCAGCATCTTCAAGCTTTGTTGAGAAAATTTCTCTAAGCATGAATTCCCATGGATACAGCTTAAACAGATTACTAATTATCTGATCTTGTGTATCGGTAAATTCGCCTCTTTCACCTAAGCCAATTTCATCCATGTATAAGAATTCAGTGGCTATACCAGCTTCATTTGCACAATCTTGTAGATATTGAACTGTTCCGCGATCTTCTTCTGTATCACGGCAGCAAGCCATATGTAGAAGGCGAAAACCGTATTGATCTTTAAGTTGCGTAAAACGCTCGATCAACTGTTCTTGAATGCTATTAAATTGATCTGCATTTTCTGGAAGATTGCCAGCTTGTATTTGATCTTCTAACCATATCCATTGAAAAAATGCTGACTCATAGAGTGAAGTTGGAGTATCGGCATTATTTTCAAGTAGCTTAGGTGGGTTAATACCATCATAAGCAAGGTCAAGACGTGAATAGAGAGAAGGCTGACCTGTTTTCCAAGACTCACGCACAAAATTCCAACAATGTTTTGGAATTTGGAAACGAGCAAGTAGCTCATCACTTTCTATTACGCGTTCAACAACTTTTAAGCACATTTGGTGCAACTCAGCAGTTGCATCTTCAATTTCTTCAATTTGTGCCAAAGTAAATTGATAATAGGCATCTTCAGACCAATATGGTTCGTCATACATTGTATGGAAACCAAAGCCAAATTCTGCGGCTTTTTCGCGCCAATCAGGGCGCTCAATAATTGGAACTCTTTTCATTAGCTATCAACCACCCATTGAGCGGGAAGATGAAGATGATTTAGACGCTGATGAACGCTGAGCCATTGCTTGTTTATTGACAGAATCACCAAAGCCACCACGAGTGACGGTTGAAGTGGTTGGTGGTTTAGGTGCCATTGCTGTTTTAGGTACGCTTATTGAACGGCCACCAGCGGTCGCTGGACCATAGCTTTTACCTGTTGCATCAACAAATTTACCACTTGCTGGGCTAGCTGGGTTTTTTGAGCTAAATAGTGGTTGAGAAGCTGCACCACCGCCCATCATACGGCCCATCATATAACCCATCATTAATGGCATCCACATGCTGCCTGAGCTACTTTGTGCTTGCGCAGTTTGTTCGCCTGAACCCGTGTTGGAGAAGCTTGCTTGTGCTGGCGCTTGTGTACACATAGATTCACCAAATTCAGCAATACAATCTTCTTGAGTTGCATACTTAGGTGCGGTTTTTGCCGCTTCTTGTAATGCGTTGTTATAAGCTAAAGTACACTGCTCTGCTTGAGATGGATTAGCTTGGCTACAATCTTGAGCATTAGTATATAAAGAAACAGTTTCATCGCTTTCTTCACAAGCGGATAGCATAAATACAGCACTAACTGCGAGCGCAACAGGCGCTAAACGATACGAACGCCAAGACTTACGGAATGCGTCTTGATTAATATCTTTGGTACGCTTCATGGTCATGGTTATTACCCTGAATTAAGAGTGAGTAAGATGTTAGATTATTTGTTCTAGGATAGGGGAATTACGCTGAAAATTAAAGCAAAAATAACAGAGAAATGATAACAAATAATAAATTCTGTTAACTAAATACCGCGAAAGAAAGAAATTAGAATAATTATTTTAAGTTTTATTATTATTTTTCTTTAATATCAAATGATTAAAATTGGTTATTTTTCTTGCAAGTAACTTGTAAAACTAATGCAGAATATCCCTATTTTTATAAAAATAATGTGAGTAAAACTAATAACAGCTCATTTCAACTATAAAGATAATATTTTATCACTTTTCGTGGAGAAGTGAAATGAACAGCATCCTGTGATGGTTTTGTTATTGCGGTGATGTAACTGTCTTGATCAATGGGGATGAAAAGTTAAGGATTAAAGAGAAGGTGGAAAATATATTTTTCCACCTTCAAGACATCAAATACTATTAAATTACTAAATCATTATCTGACTGTTGGTGTTTGGATATTACGGATAATGCTATTAGGTGAAGTCGATAGCTCTTTACCTAGGTTAGCATTCAAGCGCGCAATGTCTTCTTCATTCAGCGTACCGCGAGCAAACTCAATGTTCAATTCGTTAATCATGTAATCATAACGAGCATTAGATAGGTTTTGTTTTGCTTGATAAAGCGCGGTTGTTGCTGTCAGTACGTCAACGATAGTACGCGTTCCGACTTGATAACCCGCTTCCATTGCATCTAAAGAGCTTTGAGCAGAAACAACAACTTGTTCATAAGCATTAATGCTACTGATTGAAGAAGAGACGTTGTTATATGAAGAGCGTACTAACTGAACGACATTACGGTATATGCTCTCTAGTTGCTCACTTGCACCTTGGAAACCGTATTGTGCTTGTTCAACTTGTGAAGAAACCGCACCACCGCTATATAACGGTAAGCTAAGTGTTAACCCAACACTGTTTTGACCCGTGTAGCTATTATTATCTGTACCGACATAGTTACTACCGTGATAGTGAGTATTTGATACACCTGTTGATGCGCTTAGGTTCACTGTTGGCATGTGACCTGTTTCGGCTAAGCGGATATTTTCACGAGAAATATCTTGCGCTAAACGAGCACTCAATAAGCTCAGGTTACGAGTCTCAGCTTCTTTAAGAATAGCTTCAACTTGATCTGGTGTGTGTGTTTTGAAACGGTTGATATTCAGTGATGCTAATTGGTTGTAATACACACCGCTTACTTGGCGTAATTTTTCAACCGCATTTTCTAAGCTGTTACGACCTGCGACTTCTTGAGCTAAAACGCTATCATAGTTAGCACGGGCGTTTTGTACGTCAGTGATAGCGACTAAACCAACATTAAAGCGTTGAGTTGTTTGATCCAGTTGGCGATAAACGGCTTCTTTATTCGCTTCAATATAAGATAGCGCATCAATAGCTTTTAAGACATTAAAGTAAGCTGTAGCTGTGTCTAAAATCAGTTGTTGCTGACTAGTTTGATAAGTGACATCAGAAATACCCGCTGTTTTTTCTTGGATAGTCAAGGCACGCCATTTAGACATATCAAACACAGATTGGGTCAATGTTAGCGTTGCATTTAAGACGTTATTTTCGGTGTTTCTTGCATCACGGTAACCGCTGTTATAAGTCACACCAGCACCTAGACCTAATTGTGGCAATAATGGGCTACGGGATTGATTAATTTTTTCAAAAGCTTGATTACGTTCTGAAAAAGATTTTCTCAAATCAGGGTTACTGTCTTTAGATTGTTGGTAAACCTGAAGTAAATCCTCTGCGTAGCTATTGGTACTGAGACCCACAAAACTCATCGCGATAAAAAGGGGAAGCAGCTTCTTCATTTGGATTCCTTGATTAAACAGCAAATAGGTTGAGTCTGTTAGCTAAATCCCACGCTATCTTGGGATGAGTCAAAAATAATAGGCTGAAAAATGAGCCTACTGTAGAAACAGCTATGCAAAAACAGACTCTGTTGTTGCTCATAATTTAAAATAATGGCAGCCATTCTAACAGAGTATCGCTTGTATTAACGGTAGCGTTTTGTGCCATTTTGTCTCAATTTGTTTAAACATTAGCGCATATGACGCCAAAAAACTATCATATCTATCTTGTTTTGAGTTGTATTGCTATGAGTTAAGTTCAATGCAGCAAATATCACCATTATTGATGTTCTTGTTATTCGTTTAATTTATTACTTTGCTAAAACAATTATTTTTTGTATATCTTTTGTCAGATTTCTTTAATATGAAAATCATCGATTTAGGAGTAATAATGACAAATAATATAGAACACCCAATTAAATACAAAAAAGATGATGTAGAAATTATATCTAAGCGTAAATTATTTAACGGTTTTTTTCAAATGGAGGAATACCGTTTTCGCTATCGCTTATTTGAAGGTGGTTGGAGTGATGAAGTGACGCGCGAAGTTTTTGAACGGGGTCATGCGGGCGTCATTTTACCTTATGATCCTAAAACGGATTGTGTTGTTCTGATAGAACAAATTCGGATCCCATCGATTGATACGAGCACAACACCTTGGTTACTTGAAGCAGTTGCTGGCATGATTGAACCGGGTGAAACGATTGATGAAGTTGTTCGCCGTGAAGCTGATGAGGAAGCGGGTTTATCTATTGGCAAAATGGAAAAAGCCTTGAGCTATTTATCAAGTCCTGGTGGAACATCAGAACGCATGTATGTTTATGTTGGAGAAGTTGATAGTTCAAAAGCTAACGGTATTCATGGTCTAAAATCTGAGCATGAAGATATTCGCGTTCATGTGGTTAGTCGAGAGCAAGCTTATCAATGGGTTAACGATGGAATTATTGATAATGCTGCGACGGTGATTGTACTGCAATGGTTACAGCTTAATTATCAAAAACTCAATGAAAAATGGATGAAACTGTTTTAAATAACTATTAATCTAGGGAAGTGTGTGCCATTTAGCAGATATTGCGACTGCTAACGGTAAAATGAACGAAACTTTTTATAAGAACAAGGGAAAACTTTTGGACAGCCAGCTTGAAGTGACTGCTCGAGACGCGAAAGTAGTCAGAATTTTACAAATTACTGATACGCATCTTTTTGCTGATACAGCGAATACCCTATTAGGGGTGAATACGCACAAGAGCTATCATGCTGTCCTAGATGCGATCTTAGAACAAAATAAGCCGATTGACCTTATTGTTGCAACAGGAGACTTAGTTCAGGATCAATCACCGCAAGCTTACCAGCGTTTTGCTACTGGTATTGAGCGAATTGAAGCTCCTTGTGTTTGGTTACCCGGAAATCATGATTATCAGCCAGCAATGGTTAAGTCATTAAAAATGGCTGGGATTTCGTGTGCTAAACAAATTTTTATTGATGATGATTGGCAAATATTAATGCTAGATAGCCAATTGCAAGATGTCCCTCATGGCGAGCTATCAGAGCAACAACTCGAATGGATGAAAAGTTGTTTAGATAACTATCCACAAAGAACAACATTAGTGATGTTGCATCATCATCCGCTACCTTCTGGTTGCACTTGGCTTGATCAACATAGTTTGCGGAACGCACATATTCTGGCTGAATATTTAAAAAACTATCCTCAAGTTAAGGCGATGCTTTGTGGGCATATTCACCAAGAAATGGATGAAAACTGGAATGGTATCCGCTTATTAGCAACACCATCAACCTGTGTTCAATTCAAACCGCATTGTACTAATTTTGCGATAGATACTTTGGCGCCTGGTTGGCGTTATCTTGAATTAACGATTGATGCCGAAGGCAATAAACAGGTTAGTACACAAGTACATCGATTAAATACGCAAGAATTTAGCCCTGATCTCGATTCGGATGGTTACTGATGTCAACATTACTTTATATTCATGGGTTTAATAGCTCACCTTTATCTGAGAAAGCAAACACCTTGAAATTATGGCTTGCGGAACATCACCCAGATATTAAGATGATTGTGCCGCAATTGCCGAATTATCCAGAACCTGCTGCAAAGATGTTAGAAGATATCATTCTTCAACATCAAGATTCACCAATAGGATTAGTTGGCTCTTCTTTAGGTGGATACTTTTCTATTTGGTTTTCACAACGTTTCAACTTACCTGCTGTTGTGGTTAATCCCGCAATTCGTCCTTTTGAGCTACTACAAAATTTCTTAGGCGAAAATACGAATCCTTATACGCATGAAACCTATTTTCTTGAGCCAAAACATATTGATGAGCTGAAGAATTTTTATTGTGAAAAGGTGAAATATCCTGAATTGATATGGCTTTTACAGCAAATGGGTGATGAGGTGCTTGATTATCGCCAAGCAGTGACGCATCTTGCTGAGTGCAAACAGACAGTCGAGCCACAAGGTAATCATGCGTTTGTTGGTTTTGAAAATTACTTACCAGAGATCATTCGTTTTCTGAAATTATCTTTGAAATAATGCTAAAACACACAAACACTGTTATTATCAACAGTAACTCTCAACATGAATGGCTAGGGCTGTTCAGTTAATCACCGATACCCGACATAATTCGAGTGACATAAGGCGGCAAGTAAAACCTTCCCTATGAAAATAATCGGAGTGACTACATCCAAGTGACTCTCAATATAGGCTTTACTTGTCGCATAACTAATGGCAACTTGACATTATTTAGGGAACACTACCGCAGAATGACAACATGACTCAATCTAGTTATAACGCAGAGGCCATTGAAGTCCTCAGTGGTTTGGAACCTGTTCGCCGTCGGCCTGGGATGTATACCGATACCAGCCGGCCGAATCATTTAGCCCAAGAAGTCATCGATAATAGCGTTGATGAAGCATTAGCTGGGCATGCAAAACAAATCGAGGTTATTTTATATCCAGATCAATCACTTGAAGTGATAGATGATGGACGAGGAATGCCTGTTGATATTCATCCTGAAATGAAAGTGTCCGCAGTGGAACTGATTTTAGGTCAATTGCATGCAGGTGGTAAATTTTCAAACAAAAACTACCAATTTTCAGGCGGGTTACACGGCGTTGGTATTTCTGTTGTAAATGCGTTATCTAAAAGAATAGAAGTTACAGTGCGCAGAGATGGGCAAGTTTATCAGATAGCCTTTGAAAATGGCGATAAAGTGGAAGATCTCCATGTTATCGGTACTTGTGGAAAGCGTAATACCGGAACCAGCGTCCATTTTTGGCCAGATGGAAGTTATTTTGATAACGCTAAATTTTCAATTTCTCGCCTAGGCCATAATTTAAAAGCAAAAGCTGTTTTATGCCCTGGTGTGAAAATCACGTTTAAAGACCAAATCAATAATACTGAACAAACTTGGTGCTATACCGATGGTTTAACAGATTATTTAATGGAAGCTGTTAACGGCTTGGAAACCTTGCCAGAAACGCCATTTACAGGTCAATTTTCAAGTGAAACAGAAGCCGCTGAGTGGGCTTTGTTATGGTTGCCTGAAGGTGGGGAACTGCTTACTGAAAGTTATGTCAACTTGATCCCTACTGCGCAAGGCGGCACACATGTAAATGGCTTGCGTCAAGGGCTATTAGATGCAATGCGCGATTTTTGTGAGTTTCGCAATATCTTACCGCGAGGTGTAAAACTGTCTGCGGATGATATTTGGGAACGCTGTGCTTATGTTTTGTCAGTGAAAATGCAAGATCCGCAATTTGCAGGGCAAACTAAAGAGCGCCTATCATCACGCCAGTGTGCTGCTTTTGTGTCCGGGGTCATTAAAGATGCCTTTAGCTTATGGCTCAATCAAAATGTTCAGGTTGCAGAACAATTAGCTGAGATGGCTATTGCAAGTGCGCAGCGTCGCATGCGTGCGGCTAAAAAAGTTGTTCGCAAAAAATTGACAAGTGGACCTGCGCTACCCGGAAAATTGGCTGATTGTAGCTCTCAAGATTTAACGATGACTGAGCTATTTTTAGTTGAAGGGGATTCTGCTGGTGGATCTGCGAAACAAGCTCGTGACCGTGAATATCAAGCTATCATGCCATTGCGTGGAAAAATCTTGAATACATGGGAAGTTTCCTCAGATGAGGTATTAGCCTCGCAAGAAGTTCATGATATTTCTGTCGCCATTGGCATGGACCCTGATAGTACTGACTTAAGCCAATTACGCTATGGTAAAATTTGTATTTTGGCGGATGCTGACTCCGATGGTTTACATATTGCGACACTTTTGTGCGCACTATTTGTACGCCATTTTACAGCGCTAGTGAAAGCTGGTCATGTTTATATGGCAATGCCTCCGCTATATCGTATTGATTTAGGAAAAGAAACTTTTTACGCGTTAGATGAAAGTGAAAAAAATGCGGTTCTTGATAAGCTGAGCCGTAAACGAGGTAAGCCTAATGTGCAACGCTTTAAAGGATTGGGTGAAATGAACCCACTTCAATTGCGTGAAACAACTTTGGATCCAAATACTCGCCGACTGGTTCAGCTAACTATTAATGATGAAAATTATCAAAAAACCATCTCTGTTATGGATATGCTGTTAGCGAAAAAACGCTCAGAAGATCGCCGCAACTGGTTACAAGAAAAAGGCGATATGGTTGACATAGAAGTCTAACATTCATCACGCTATCAAAAAGAGTAAGGAAAGTATTGAATGAGTGAAATAACTCATGATGGTGTGGAGCGTTTGCCCCTCCATACATTTACAGAAAGTGCCTATCTGAACTATTCAATGTACGTCATTATGGATAGGGCATTACCTTTTATTGGGGACGGATTAAAACCTGTTCAGCGCCGTATTGTTTATGCCATGTCAGAACTCGGGCTAAGCAACACAGCAAAATATAAAAAATCAGCAAGAACAGTTGGGGATGTACTGGGTAAGTACCATCCTCATGGCGATAGTGCTTGTTATGAAGCTATGGTGTTGATGGCTCAGCCATTCTCTTATCGCTACCCATTGGTAGATGGTCAAGGAAACTGGGGGGCGCCTGATGATCCCAAATCCTTTGCTGCAATGCGTTACACCGAATCGCGTCTCTCTAAATATTCAGAAACTTTATTGAGTGAATTGGGCCATGGTACTGTTGAATGGGTACCAAACTTTGATGGCACATTACATGAACCAAAAATGTTGCCAGCGCGTTTACCTAATATTTTGCTCAATGGAACAACTGGTATTGCGGTTGGTATGGCAACCGATATTCCACCGCATAATGCACGTGAAGTCGCTCAGGCTTTAGTTGCTTTGCTAGAAAAACCAGAGCTGTCACTTGATGATGTGATGGCATTTGTTCCTGGTCCTGATTTCCCGACAGAAGCAGAAATTATCTCTTCTCGTGATGATATTCGTAAGATTTATCAAAATGGTCGCGGCTCAGTGCGCATGCGAGCTATTTGGGAAAAAGAAGATGGCAATGCGGTGATCACTGCGCTTCCTCATCAAGTTTCTGGTGCTAAAGTTCTTGAGCAGATCGCTAATCAAATGCGCGCGAAGAAACTGCCGATGGTGGAAGATTTACGCGATGAATCAGATCATGAAAATCCAACTCGTTTAGTTATTGTTCCACGCAGTAATCGCGTTGATCTTGAACAAGTGATGACTCACCTATTCGCCACCACTGATCTTGAAAGAAGCTATCGTGTGAATCTCAACATGATAGGGCTAGATAACCGTCCTTCAGTTAAAGGCTTGGTTGAAATCCTTAATGAGTGGATTGTTTATCGTCGCCAAACGGTTCGTAATCGCTTAAATCACCGTTTAGAAAAAGTGCTTCGTCGCTTACATATTTTAGATGGTTTATTAATTGCTTATTTAAATATTGATGAAGTGATTGAGATTATTCGTGCTGAAGATGAGCCTAAGCCGATATTAATGTCACGTTTTAATATTTCAGATACACAAGCCGAAGCTATTCTTGAATTAAAATTGCGTCATTTAGCAAAACTCGAAGAGATGAAAATTCGTGGTGAGCAGGATGAATTAGCGAAAGAGCGCGATGATTTACAAAGTATTTTAGGTTCTGAACGTAAGCTAAACACTTTGATTAGAAAAGAAATTCAAGCTGATGCAAAAGTGTATGGCGATGATCGCCGTTCTCCTTTGCAAGAACGAGAAGAAGCTAAGGCACTGAGTGAACATGAAATTTTGCCTTCAGAGCCTGTCACTGTTGTTTTATCTGAAATGGGTTGGGTGAGAAGTGCGAAGGGCCATGATATTGAACCTGCAAACTTGAACTATAAAGCAGGGGATAGTTTCAAAGGCGCAGCACGCGGTAAAACGAATCAACCTGCTGTATTTATTGATACTACAGGCCGTAGTTATTCTGTTGAGCCATTAGAATTGCCTTCAGCTCGTAGTCAAGGTGAACCATTAACCGGTCGACTCACTTTACCGCCGGGTGCAACAGTAGAACATGTTCTAATGGCATTGGATGAGCAAAAATATTTAATGGCCTCAGATGCAGGTTATGGTTTTATTTGTACCTTTAGTGATTTGGTCACTAAGAATAAAACGGGTAAGGCATTAATTAATTTACCTGATAATGCAAAAGTATTGCCGCCGATTGAAATAAATAACGAGCAAAGTGACATGCTTTTAGCTATCACAAAAGCGGGTCGTATGCTTGTATTCCCAGTATCAGATCTGCCGCAGCTTTCAAAAGGTAAAGGGAATAAAATTATTAATGTTACCGGCGCTCAGGCAGCAAATGGTGAAGATTTGCTTGTTTGGTTACTTGTGTTACCTAATCAAGCTGCAATCACGCTATATTCAGGTAAACGGAAACTTAAACTTAGACCAGAAGAGCTACAAAAATATCATGCTAAACGCGGTAATAAGGGAACATCGTTACCTCGAGGATTAAATATTGTTGAGCGAATAGATGTTGAACCTGTTAACGCAGATAAATAACAACGTTTTATATCATGAGGGCTTATTTAAGCCCTTTATTATTAAGATAAAATTTAGAGGTTTATTATGCTAGCGCTTCTTCGTGCCATTATTGTGATTATTTATACAATATTGGTTTGTGTTTTAGGAGGGATCTATTGTTTATTTAGTCCTCGTAATCCAAAACACGTTATGACCTTTGGTCACATGTTTGGGCGATTATCAAAAGTATTTGGTATCAAAATTATTGATCGTATTCCTAAAAAAGCACGCAATTATGGCCCAAGTATTTATATTGGTAACCACCAAAATAATTTTGATATGGTTACTATGTCAAACGGTGTTCAGCCAAGAACAGTGACTGTGGGTAAAAAAAGCTTAGTATTAATTCCTTTCTTTGGATTTTTATATTGGGTTACTGGTAATATTTTAATTGACCGTTCTAATCGTTCAAAAGCGCATAACACAATTACACAAGTTGCGGATCAAATTAAAAAGCACCAAATTTCGGTATGGATGTTTCCTGAAGGAACGCGCAGTCGTGGTCGAGGATTATTACCTTTTAAAACAGGCGCTTTTCATGCTGCCATTGCAGCTGGCGTACCAATTGTTCCTGTTTGTGTGTCGAGTACTCAAGGTAAAATAAAATTAAATCGTTGGAATAATGGCCATGTTATTCTTGAAATGTTAGAACCTATTGATACTAAAAATTATACTCGTGACCAAGTCAGAGAACTTGCGGAATATTGTCATACCTTGATGGAAAATAAAATTAAAGAGCTTGATAAAGAAGTTGCTGAAATGAAAAAGCAACCCAAAAAATAAGTATTATCCAGTGGTTATTCAATTTTGTTTAATTCCATCTGTCTTACCTCTATTAAATTGCAAAGCCCCTTTTGGGGCTATTGCTAGAATAATATTACTTCTAGTTTCTAGAATCATTTAAGTATATATTTTTAGAATTTAATGACCTTTCGCGATATCATAGTGATGCTATTGTCAGAGTCATTGATTGTGACCATATTTAATTAAGGATTAGTCTTGTATGGATCAGAGTTAAAATATTTATAATTGATTCATATTATGAATATTTAACTATTCTCTTATACTTCAATTTGCCGTGGTTGAGGTTTTGGCAAGCTCGAATTATTTGGGATAATTATAATAAATGCTGCTATTTTAGTGTTAGTGGAGAATTTATGTTATTCAGTCAGCGCTGGTTCCTGCTCATTGTAGGGTTGGCTTTGTGTTCTATGAATATTGCGAATAGTGCATTTGCGAATGGTAAAACACCTCTTCCTGTTCCCCCATTATTAGAATCAAAATCAGGTCAGCCTCTATTTTTGACTTTACAAAAAATACATTGGTCTTTTGATGGTAAATATTCGGCAGAAATTTGGGGTGTGAATGGTAATTATCCTGGGCCGACAGTGAGAGTTAAAAACGGGGATGATATTAAGCTGATTTATAGCAATAGATTGCCTGAAGCTGTTTCAATGACAGTGAGTGGTTTACAAGTTCCCGGAACTCAGATGGGAGGCGCAGCAAGACTGATTTCAGCGGGTGCAGATTGGTCACCAGTGATCCCGATTCGCCAACCTGCGGCCACACTTTGGTATCATGCTAATACTGAAGGGAAAATGGGTCAGCAGATTTATAATGGTCTATTAGGAATGTGGATTATTGATGATGATTCAACGAAAAATTTACGTTTACCTAAGCATTATGGTGTCGACGATTTTCCTATCATTATTCAAGATAAACGTTTAGATAATTTTGGTATACCTGAATATCAAGCTAATGAAGATGGTTTTCTTGGGGATGCTTTGATTGTCAATGGTGTTCAAGACCCTTATCTTGAAGTTTCTCGGGGCTGGGTGCGTTTAAGATTACTAAATGCATCTAACTCAAGACGTTACATCATGAAAATAAGTGATGGTCGCCCGTTTATCATGATAGCATCTGATCAAGGTTTATTAACCGCACCAGTCAGTGTGCCAGAATTATCATTAGCTCCCGGTGAGCGTCGTGAAATATTAATTGATATGGCGAAAACTGAAGAGCTGACAATCACTGCTGGTGAGTCCGCATCTTTCATGGATCGTGTTAAAAGTCTCTTTGAACCATCATCATTATTGGTATCAACCAATATTGTCACTATCCGTGCAACGGGATTAATGTCTTTAGTCACTGATGACTTGCCGACTCAATTGGTTGAGGATAAAACACAGATAACATCTTCTATTCGTAATCGTGATATTCATCTGAATGAACCTTACGGAATTAATAATGCGACAAAAGATATCAAACGAATCGATGTTTCTAGCCAACAAGGTAATTGGGAACGTTGGGCAGTAACAAGTAACGAACCACAATCATTTCATATTGAAGGCGTGCGCTTTAAAGTCATTAACCATAATGGTCAGCCAACACCACCAGAAGATTTTGGTTGGAAAGATACTGTGTGGGTTGATGGAAAAAGTGAATTATTAGTTCAAATGATGCAGCCTTCATATGAGCATTTTCCCTTTTTATTTTATAGCCAAAATTTGGAGAAAGCCGATCTGGGGTCTGTTGGTCAGCTAGTTATTGCACCTGAAAATTAATCTTTTAGTATTAAAATGAAGTCTTTGCTATCTGTATAAATTGTTAGTAAAGACTCTCATTAAAGATATTATCTATATTTTTTAAGGCGTTACTCATCGTACCAATACTTTCACAAGATTCTGTTGATTCTTTTTCTATTTTTTGTTTCTGTTCAGTAGTTAATTCTATATTTCTAACTTCTTTGAATATGCGTGTTTTCTCATGAAACTTATTTACATAAGTGGATTCTGCTATGGGATTTTCAATAAATCTTATTCTTCCTTGTGAGTCTTCTTGGGCCTTTTGAATGTTTTTTAAAATAGAATTGCAAAACTGTTTAATATTAGGGTAATGGTTCAAATTAAAGTTATGCACATTTACACATTTATTTTTAACATCACCTTTAGTTGTTCTTTTTTTTAAGTTAGATTTGGATGATAACTCATCCATGTTGTTATTATTTATTGGTAAACTAGCTGATTTTATAGGCATACTTTTCCTTAGTTTGGATTAATTAATAACATTTCTTTTGAAAATGTAATGACTAAAAAATAATATAGAAATAATAAAATTTTAATTTCATTTTATGTATGAATGGATAACAACTAGCTATGTTGGGATAAATATTAATGTATATAATTAATTCTAATTAACAGAGAAAAAGGGTTAATACATTCTAATTTCGTAAATTACCATGTTTAATTAATGATTATAGATGAGTTCTTTAATTGTGTTTTATTGTGATTATCTACTTAGCATCTAATATAAAATAATTAATTGTATAGTTGAGTTTTATTGGAGTGCTTATATCCAATTGTTTTTGTTGATAAAATTATTTTATTGTATGTGGTTGTTTATATCCTTAACTTTTAGTTTTCCTCTGTTTGCATGAAAAATATCATGCATTTATTTGAAAATAAATACTATTCATAACTAATCATTTTGAATCACTTCTTCTTTTTGTTTCTTCCGTTAGAATAATGCATAAATTTAAGTGATATAGAAAATTATATTACCGTTTTGAATGTTATAGATGAATGGCTTAATGCGATAACCATCTATTATACTGTATTAATAACTTTTTATAATAAATAGTAAAGTTTATTGTTAATAATAATGAAATATAAAAATGGCCTCGAATAAAAAAGACAGAAAAATAAGCAAGAGTCGTTCGCTATTCTTATTAGCAACTATTTTTATGGGTACGAACTCTCTACCGATTAGCGCAAACCAACATGAGCTACCTGAACTAAACTCTGAATATTCCCGATCTAATAATTTATCAGCGAAAAAAACAGGGGGAAAGAAAGTAATGGTTTATTAATAAACTATTTATTTGATGGAAATACTCATCGTGGACAACATGTTGAATCTCGAAGTCACTATCTTAATTTAAATAGTGGTATAAATCTTGGCATATGGCGGTTACGAGATCAACGTACATGGCAATATCATGATAGCCGTTCTCATGCTTCTAGCCAATGGCAGATACTTAAAAGTTATATAGGCCGCAATATTATTGCTTTGCGTAGCGCATTAATCATTGGTAAGAGTAATACTGATGGTGATTTATTTGAGTCATTTGGTTTTCGCGGTATACAGCTTTCAAGTGATGATGATATGCACGCAGAGGATCTCGTGGATTTGGTTCCAGTGATCAGAGGAGTTGCAAATAGTAATGCTCAAGTAAGTGTACGCCAAAATGGTTTTACGATTTACCAAACATTTGTTGCACCGGGTAAATTTATTATCAATGACTTGGTTCCTATTTCTTCAAATAGTGATTTCGAAGTTGTGATTAAAGAAGCTGATGGCAGTACACAATCTTTTATTGTTCCTTATACCTCAAGTCCATTATTGCAGCGAGTCGGGAATTTAAAATATGCATTAACTGCGGGGCGCTTTAACTCTATTGGTGATCACCATCATAACCCAGAATTTATGCAAAGTACCTTGGCTTGGGGATTCTCACCTACTATAACGTTATATGGTGGAGCACAACATTCAACTAAATATACAGCTGGAGCTGTTGGGGCTAGTTATAATTTAGGTCGTTTAGGAACATTATCTACAAATATTACGGTTGCTAAAAGCCACTTATATGATGGTAGCCATCATATTGGGCAATCGTTGCATTTACTATATTCGAATTCAGTAAATGCATCAGGAACAACATTCCAATTATCGGGAAATCGTTATTCAATGAATGGATTCTATACTTTAGGAGAAAGTGCATTAAAAGAGATGAAAGGTTGGCATCATAATTTAGATCTTGCCGATGAATATGGCAGCGCCATTAATGGGTTTGCTGACAGTTCTTACAATTTGCATAATATAAAAAAATCAAAAATTAAGGCAACTATTTCCCAAAATGTAGGAGAATTGGGATCTCTTTATATATCAGCAATTCGCCAAACGTATTGGAATACATCTGGAATGAGTGATTCATTGCAAGTTGGATTTAATGGATCAGTTTCTAGAGCGAATTACAGCCTTTCATATCGTTATAACAAAGAGCATCATGATGTGAAGCAAAATCGAGAGAGTGAACAATCAATCTATTTATCTGTGTCTATGCCTATTTTTGAGAGGCATCATCAAAATACAATATATGCAAATTATAATGTTGGGCGTAGCCATAATAGTGATATATCACATCAAATTGGGTTGACGGGAACAGCATTAAAGGCAGGAAATTTAAGTTGGGATATCTCTAAATCTTATGGTCGTGGGCAAAATAGCCATAGTGATTTTAGCCTGAATTATCTAGGTGAATATGGCAGCCGTTATATGGGCTATAGTCATGGCGGTAACTACCGGCAGATTAACTATGGTGCAGAGGGAAGTATTATATTGCTCGGTAACAAAATAACGTTTGATCAACCAATTAGTGAAGATAGTACATTACTGGCGGCTCCTAATTATTTTAATGAAATGGGTCAATTAGGTATAAAAGAAGATATATCAGGGAATAATTCCAGACCGTATACTTCAGTTAATCGTGAAACTCATAATAGATTTAAATCGCTAAGAAAAAATAACGCAATTGGGTTTAATAATAATTCGGCTTACCTTATGTCTAATAAAGAAGCTGTAATGCAAACTTCATTTCAAGGTGAAATAGGAAGGCGAGTCTTAATGAGATTAACTTATAATAAACATCCAGTCCCCTACGGTGCAATGGTAAAAACAAGTGGGCGTAGTAGTATTGTTGGAGATAATGGGGAAGTCTATTTATTGGGTATGGATGATGAAGGCACGATAAAAGTACAATGGGAAAATAATGAGTGCTGGGCTTCTTATATATTGCCAGCAAAAGATAATAATCAATTTATGCAGCGTATAACAGCGGTATGTAAATAATTAATTTTAAAGTTTTTAATAATAAGATGCTTGGCTAAGTTTATTTTCTATTTTGTGCAATATAATTTAGCTGAGTTATTTTTGTCACATTTATAACATGTTTTATTAGTTCTTATCTTTTGTTTTATATTTAGTTATGGCTAAGGATTAATATAGATAAATATAGTTTTATAGGGGTAACTGTAATGAAAAAAGGATTAATATCATTAGTAATATTTACACTGATATCTATTTCATTTTTTAGTATAGCTTCAAACTCTACACCATCAGTAGAAATATTATTAGATAAGACTGAAAGTAAATTTATGAGAGAAATATCACTTAACTCTTGCCATATAGATAGAGTCTCAGAAGATATAATATTATTCCATATGTCGAATCAAGAGGTAACAGTAGAAAGAATGCTCACTTCTATTGTTCCTTCTATCTTTAATTTATTCAATTGTAATGCTAAAAATTAAAATTTCGATAAGTTAATAACGTTAATATTTAAAAGAAAAAATTCAATTGTACATACTCAATCTTAGTGAGATATTTTATTCTGTAGATTAATTAAAATCATTGTTCATATTTGGATTGTTGAACAATGAATTTTAAGAAAGAAAAGTGTGCTTTGAATGGTTATGAAATGTCGAAAATTATACAACTTATCTTGTGGATTACAGTCTTGAATGTGATTCAAGTCTCATTTTTTGCGGCACACCCTGTCAATTTTTCTTTTTATTCGTGATATGAATCAATTTTTTAATCATAAAAAGACAGTATTTCAAGCTTATTGAAAAGTATAAAATTCCTTTGTTTGTGCTTTTTTGTTGGAGTTTTAATTTAATAACCTATATTATGTTGTTTTTTAGCATAAAAAACTAAATAAATTCCATTTTCAGATGTAAGTTTCTTTTGTTGTTTATGTTAAGTATATTTTCAATCAAGCAAATACATGAGAACAAGATAAAAAGCAGTGTTCCATATTATAAGTATAGTGCAGGTTCTTTTGTATAAAATAAGAATGCTCATCTCATATGATTAATGAGTTTATGAATGTTCTATTCTTATTGGCAATAATCAGTAAATTCATATAAATAATTATATTATTTAATAACATTCGATCATAGTAAAAAATATTATAGGTTAAAAAATGAAAGATTATACATTAGGTAAAGGTGTTAAATTTAATTTGATTAAATGTACAATTAGCTCGGAGCACAGAGATATCACTTTAGGTAGTAGAGAAGCTAAGTTACTTGAATTATTTTGTGAAAACCCTAACCAATTACTTGATAAAACATTAATGACAGATACTGTATGGGGGGCTGTTATTGTCAGTGAAACTTCATTAACTAAAGCAATTTCTAATTTAAGAAAAGCATTAAATCATTTTCAAGACCTTGTTTGTGAAATTAAAACAATACCTAAAGAGGGCTACGTTTTTATTTTTGAAAATAAATGTGATTCATTGAATATAGAGGAAAATATATTACCTGAAAAACAAGAAAAACCATTATCATTTAAAAATGATAACCAAGAAAAACACATCAACAATGAATATATAGTTAATAAAAAAATCAATGAGCACAGGAAATCTTTTTCTCTACTTTCATTAACTATCTTCTCATCTTTAGTGTCATCAGCAGCAACTGTAACACTATTTAACTATCTAACCTTTTAGTCATGACACATTTAATCATATTGAATTAATATGATAATAAATGCTACGCATAGTGAATTCTGAAGATTTCACTATGCATAGATTCATAAGTTGTTATTATTTTGGCTGAGTTAGTTTTCATTATATCTTATTATTTATGTTTATAAGGAAAGTTAATTGATCCAAAAAAGTAATGCCTATGCTATATAATTGGTTTTATTATAAGTGTGACTTTTTACACATTGAGATATATAACCTATATAGATATGATAAATTTTTCAGAATAAATAAACATAGAATGTAATAAAGTATGATGCTGATTAGAATCATTGTATTTTGGTAAAAATAATTTTAGATTAATAATTAAATTGGAGTAATGTAATGAATGAAATAGCATTAGATAGTGTTAGTGGGATCGAATCATCGGTTTTCAAAGATTCTTATCAAAATGTAGGTGAAGGATTTAAAGAAATTTTAAATTCTCTTGATACTATAAATTCTTCAGGTGGAGGAATTACTGTAGCGGATACATTGACTCTACAACATGCAGTATTTCAATATTCAATGTATCAAGAAATGATCAGTAAAATAGCATCAAAATCTGCGAATTCAATTAACGAAGTAATGAAGGCGCAATAATGATTTTTTTTCGTAGAGCGCTATGTGGCTTTCTATTATTTATGATAGTTGGCTGTCAAGATAACCAAGATATCTCTGTAGCAGAATTTGAATCAGCTGATACTGCTAATAAAGTACTCGTTTTACTTAATAAAGCTCAGATAGAAGCAAAGCTCGTATTTTATAAGGGCCAATATTCTGTATATGTTAATGATACACAGGTAATGAATGCTAGAGCATTATTATCTAAATTTAATTTTTACTTCGAGTTGGAAGATTTAAATGATCTTTTAGAATCAAAATTTTCAAGCCTAAGTAAATTAGAAAATATTAAGGGTAACCTATTAGAAGGACGTGAAATTTATAATAAGTTAAATGTGATACCGGATGTTTTAAGAGCAAATGTCATGGTAACCGGAGAGGGTAAGAAAAGAATTTCTATTTTATTAATCAGCCTCAAAGAATTTGATGCTACAAGTAAAGCTAGAATAGAAAAATTTCTCAAAGGCATTATCTCTGCAAATGATATGTTAACAATTGAATATTTAGTACAGCACGTAAATGATGAGTGAGCTAAAGTATAGGAATGATAAGGTTCTTCATTATTATCTCACTCATCGTTATCTGAGTGAAGACGCATACCAAATAATAATGGGGTTACAACATAATGAAATAATACCGTTATTAGCAGGTTCTAAGCAGAAAATAATGAGTGTTATTAATAAGTTAATTCTTGTTATTAAATATCAGCAAGCAAAGTTAACAAACAGACATCAAGATTGGATGCTTTATCGAAGCAAAATGTCAAAACATGATTTTTTATTTGCTGATGCTGCACAATTTGTAGAAATTCCTGAGGGGTTTTCTGAAAAAGAATTAGCTATCAAGTTGCTTTTTAATGTTGATAGTCGTAAAGCGATTGTTTGGGCGTTACGATTAAATATCAAATTACCAGATGGTTCTATTATTATGAAACGTCCTGAATGTATTAACTTTATTGTTAATAAAATGATAGATAATTAGACGAATAGATATATTATGAATATAGTTTCACAAAAACAAACTAATACTAGTTTAGATGATTTTGAGCTTTATCTTGATTCATTAAATGGCAACAGAATGAAAAAAGAGATGGAGAAATTGCGGCGTTCAAAGTCTTCTATAACACTTACACAATTAAAGTCTATCTACCAAATTGGTGTTAAACTTTATTCAACAATGCAATTAAAAGAAGCTGAAATGGTGTTTCTTTCTTATTCAGTCTTAAGTCCTTATGATCATCGAGGGCCAGGAAGTTTAGCTGCAATTTATTTAGAAAAGAAAGAATATAAAAAAGCCTTAGATATATTAAATACAGTAAAAACATACCCTACCTGTAATGTTGATGAGGTTTTTTTAGATATATCTCTTTGTCACTATAAATTAGGGGAATATACAAATTCAAGTATGGTTTTTATCATTGTGAAACCTGAAAATTTAAATGAATTTTATTTATCCAGATATCAATATTTAAAGAAACAACTGAATCCTTATATCGAATGTTAATTCTTTAGAGCTTTAATAAATTTATTTTTAGTTATTGTTATGTTGTATTTATATTATTTAATAATCTATCTATAACCTTATATGGTAAATCATGTTGTCATTAGTGGTATAAATAATATTATTTATAGCGGTAAATGTTAAGTAATTAATTTTATTATTCTGTGCATAGGTGGTTTTAATGTCGTATTTTTATATTAACAATTTAGTGGCAAATTTAGATGATAATTATCATTCTAAAGAACAAGATGATAGTGAACAACAAAATATATTAAGCGATATTTCAATATTGAAAAAATGTGAATATCAGCTCAATAAGATTGATCATAAATTAGATAATATGGATAATTTAAATATTGAAGTATTAAATCTAATTACCAATCAGCAAAAACAAGTTGTTTTATCTATGCTGGGGGTAAATGCAGAAAAAGAAATTTCAGGCATATTAGCCGCGAGCATTGAAGTTTATACCCAAAATTAGAAAAATTTATGGGTTGACTCAGGGGGGCGTAGAGATGTTTCGCTCAACGTTAATGATCATGCTTGAAAATATGAAAGATAAAGGAATTGGTTCAGAAAACCTGGAAGACCTTTTTCAATTAGCCCTCTTAGAAATTATGGTGAATGCCAAGGAATATGGTTTAGAGAATTGGTATGATAAAAATAAAAATCATATTAGCCATATTTTAGAAAGTACTGGCAGCGGTAGCCATTCTTTACATGAAGCAGCTTATGATTCACCTGAAAAAATGGCTAAATGGGTTAAACAGCTTTACGATGAGTTAAAAAGAGAAGGTCATATCCCTAAGGAATCATTTTTGGGGCAAATAATGGCAGAGTTGGATAAGAAAGGTGGCTCACAGGTTATACATGATCAAATAATTAAAGGATGGGATGATGATTATGGTTGGTGGATAAAAGATAATCCTATACTTGGTTCGCCACCAGTGAATAGAGCTAATAATATTAGTCCAATGCTAAAGTTATTTATTTTAAGTTCTATTCTAAATGAAAAAAATTAGATAAAAATGAGATTGAAAAAATTATTAATGGTTCATTAGAAGATTTAGATAAGTTTATTAATAAAAATTTTGAAGTTAATGGTGGAAAATACCAAAGCTCGACACTATGTTGGCTAGAATCACAGACAAAATGGCGAATTATAGAAAGAGATGATAACGGTCGATATCATATGGATTGGTATGGAAATGGAATCAGCCTTAAAGATTTAGATAATTTATATCAAAAATTTCCCAGTAGAGAGTTAGCCGAAGATGAATTAGAAGAAATTAACCGTATTGGCGACCAAATTAAAATGATCCAACAGACACTTAAATATTGGAATCAATTATGCTCTGATCAACAATTAGCTATGGCTCGTAATATTTAAAATCAAAGAATCCTGAAAAATAAGATGAATAACTAATATATTAGTAATATTAATTTCTATTTAATTCTTAATTAAGAATTAACTATTATCTAAAATATTATTAATAGTGTTGTTATTTTATTTTCAGTTTAAGGGAGTTTATCTATTTATTTATATTTAAACTAAATTATTAATCTCGTATTGGAGTAATTATATGTCGATGATTAATTCAACTATCAGTGAGAATTATTCACTGATGATGCAAGATCATGAATCGGCTGTTAAGGCTGAAAAGCCGGATGTACAGCAAAAGGCAGAAAGTGTCTCACCTAAGCAGCCTTTACCAAGTAGTGCACTATCTGAAAATGACTTATGGCGCATGGTTTCAAATGCTTTTAAAGAATTAGCTGATGGTTTGTCTGGCACAGCCAAAGAAAATTCAGATGCCAAAAAAGCCATGATTAATACAGTACGTGACTCACGAATTGCTCAGTTAGAAGAACGAACTGCGAAGCTAAAAGAGCAAGCTGAAGCTGAAAGTAAGAAAGGGTTTTGGAGCAAGATTGGTATGGCATTAGGTTTTATTGCCGCCATTATCATCGCACCATTTAATCCCGTTATGGCTGCCGTTATGGTTGGCACTATGGTTGCTACAATTGTCGTACCAAAAGTGATGGATAAAATCCTTCAAGCCTTTGGTGTAGATGAAAAAATTCGTAAATGGGTTAATGTTGCGCTTGAAGTTACCATTGGGGTTATTGGTGCAGTTTTAAGCTTTAACCCTGCCAACATTATGTCTTCTGTGGGAAAAGCCGCCGCAAATGTAACCGCAAAAGTGGGAAGTGTACTTAGCAAAGCTGTTGATGCATTGAAAACATTTAAGGCATTTTCTGCGATTTCTCAGAAAGTACAACAAGTTATTTCAAAAGCTATCAAGTTGGTAGAGCCTTTGGTAGCAAAAATTCAAGAGTTTGTTAAAGGCGGGCATCAGGCATCAGCACGAATTGGCCAAGTGACATCTGTGACTACAGATGTCACAAGTGTTGTGAGCACTGGTTATAGCATTAAATCTGCCGCAATTACTCGCGATTTGGAAATGGCTCAAGCTGACCAAGATGAATTAGAAACTCGCTTGCAGCAAATACAAATTATGCTTGATACCGCAATGAAAACGATGGCTCATGCTTTCGAATCTTTATTTGATACGAAAGATGCTGCTCGTAAAAATATTCAAAAATCAATCAGTATTCATATGTAAGGAATGAAAATGGAAATACAATTTACTAATACGCATGCAATGTCTGCAATGAATTTTCAAGATAATGCGAATAAGCCCCAAGTAGATGCAATTAAACAAACTAATGATTCTTTAAAATCCGCAGAATCTGGTTTTAAGACAATTAATAGTGAAAAAACGGTCAGTATGAGTCAGTTATTGGCTTTACTTAGTGAAATTATTGATGCTTCTGCATCTTTACGTAATGTCATGATGATAAATCGAATTACTGAAGCGGGTGCAACTGCAGAAATGGCGAAGGTAGCCGCTGGCGTTAAGAAGGATGATGCACACCTTAAGTTTGGTATTAAATTAGCATCAGGTGTATTCAGTATGGGTATGTCAACTGTTGCAGCGGTTAGAACGGGTCAAGTTAAAATGGTACAGGATAAGCATTTATCTAAAGCCGGGCTTGGTGAAAATGCACGTGTTTCTGACCTTTCTGCAGATAAGATTAATGAAATATCGGCTTCGTTACAGCAACAACGTACGGCTAAGTACAATATGGTTAATCAGACTTCTGGCGCTGCGGATAATATGATGGGAAATGTGAGTGAAATGATTTCTGCATCGGCTATCCAACAGCAAGAAGAAACAAAATCATCAATTGATCTTAAAGAAAAGTATGATGCTCAATTGACTTCATTTATTGATACATTAGGTAATACTATTGCTCAAATTTTGAAGTCTCTGGAAGCAATCCAGGCGGCCTCTTTGGTTACTAACCGTTAATTAAGGAGAGTGCGAGCATTATTATGCTCGCACTAATTGGCTATGGCGATAGCGCCAATTATGTATTCTCAATCACGTTTCGTGCAACGTGTATCTTCTACAGAATCTTCAAATAAAACAAATGAATTTGGTAATCAAAATTCACGGAAAGTACGTGATATTACCAAAGTTGAAAAGCAGCAAAAAAACAGCCTAGGTTATTCCGGATCCGTGCTGTACAAATGAGTAGCCGTAATCAACGACATTTGGCACGACATATACAAGGACACATGCTCAGAGCATTAACAGATTGGCATGGATTTATAGAAAGCCTACCTGAAATAGAACAATTAGATGATGCATATTTGTTTGTGCTTCATTCTGTTTATCAATCTCAGCATTTATATCCTAAAGATGTTTATAATAAATTGAGCGTTTATTTTGAAAAGATGGCGCTACATTTTAAAAATACACCAGAGCTTGAAGTCAATTCATCACTAATAAATAAATTAATTACTAAAGATAATGTAATTTCAAACCTAATGGCAATATTAAATTTATGTCGTCGATATGAACAGCGTAAAGTGAAGTTAAAACGTAGGAATAAACAATCAGATAATGGTGAAATGAGTGCAGATTAAACAAAAAAATAAGAGAGTTGATTGTATTCAGAATGGAGAAATTAATATTGACCCATATGAGATGCTTGTTCGTAAATTAGAAAGAATGAGTTGGAATGGTTTATCTGATCCAGAGTTTCATTTAGATAAATCTTCTGTCATTACATGGTTTTCACAATTTCGTAATTATTCGGATGATTTTGTAAAATCAGTATTGGTTGAAGGTATTCTAAATAATGAATTTCATAATATTTTATATGTTTTAAGTTTAGTTCAATCAAATGATTTTCGTGAGATGACGTCAATGGAGGCATATACATTACTCTATCAGTTTGTATGTAATGTCCCTAAATCAATAGAAGAGTGGATTGATGATAGTGACCTAGCCATGAGTCAAAATGTTTTAGCTTTATTATCACAAAGCCATAAAGGTAATTTTTAATGGAAAACTATGTAAGCTTTATGCCTAAATATGAAATTAATAAAACTAATTATAAAAAAATTCAATATATTATTGGACGGAATTTTGAAAATCAGGATTTTTCAATTAATTTTTATGGGATTGAAAGGCACCTTCCTGAAGGTAAAGAATTTATTAAATTAAAAATTGAACATGTAGGCATAAGTGGGGATTGCTATATTGCCACCTCTGAGCTAGAACGATCTTTAGGAACGAGCCTTAAATCGTTTAGTGAGAAATATATTGAATATATCATTAACTATAATATCGGTAATTATGGTGTTAAATTTGAAAAGTTTATGAATTATAGTGAAATGATGCAAATGCCAGTATTAATCTCGGCTTCAACGAATTTACACAATAAGCAATACTCGATATACTTTTGTGTGAAAGATTTATTGGTAAATTCAGAATTTTTAAAAAGTAGGGTATCAAATTGGTCCGGTAGTCTAAAATTATCTTTAGATTTTAAAGTGTCTCAAGTATTGCTGAATACTCAAGAGATAAATGAATTGAGTAACGACGATATTGTTTTATTAAGTAAATATAAATGATGATTGGACCTATAGAAAGCTTTCTTGACTATATTGAGAAAAATGAAAAACATGTTTTTCAAAATTGCTTAGATGATGCTATATACCCTATTATTCCTTTTTATCAATTAGTTTATGTATTAAATGTTGAAGATACAATTAAAGAGCTTATTGATATTGATAAGCAATTTAACAGTAAATTAATTCGAGTTGATGGTTATTTAACAGCAGTAATGGCTGAGGAAAATTACCAGAAAAAAGAATTTACGAATAGCGTTATTCATATTTTGAAAATGATGAGGTTTTAACATGGCATTATCACCTATTTCCTTACCATCGGTAAGTAAAAGTGAATTATCTCAAGAACCTATGGTTAAGTCTGAACTAAAGAATATTCGTTTAGAAAATTCTATTCTTGCACCATTGGAACATAAAGGGGCGACGTTATTATCTGATAATGTCTGTTCTGAGCTAAAAAGTAGTGACAGTATTCTTATAAATGATAAAAGTAACAATAAACCTATAATAAAAAATAAACAGCAAAAAAAAATGATAATAAAATAACAAATAAGGATACAAAAGGCTCAAATAATGTTAGCAATAAGAAAAAAGCCCAAGGGCAAATTATTGCATTAAGTCTTACTACCATTATCGGTGCCGTATTAGCACCGCTAACTGGTGGGATGAGTTTACTTCCTACGGCATTTTTGGTTGTATATGGGAATGCAGCGGCTATTGCTATGTATGGTGGTTCAAAGCATTTTTTGGATGATATAAAAAACATCAAGAGCAGGAAATTGAGCCTGAAACAACACCATCAAATACAGCAGCTAAATTAACCCCAACTCCTTTTAGTTTGCAAACAGAACCCAATATTGACAAAAATGATCCAAATCCATTTGGAAATGGTCGTTCTGAGAATGTACCTTCTAAGCCTCAGCAATTTAATAAACAAACAGTTGATGAAAAAGTAGAAGAAACTGATCCTCAACCGCAAAGTTTGGTTGGCGATATTTTAGAGTATCAGCTTATCGGTAATGATAAAGTAGATGGCGATAAGGCTGTCTTGCAGGAAGCTATCGCGCAATTTCTGCGTACACCAATTTCTAAATGTATTAGTACAGAGCAAAATCTTACTCAAGCTAATTTTTCTACACCCATTAAGAAATTACTTGAAGAAAAAGGCATCAGTGCTGAATTAAATCCCAATTGTGCAGTTAGTGATTCAGTTCATTCGGGTGAAAATCTACAGGTTTTTGCCATTAGAAATATGCCCGAGATTAATCAACATACTGATTTAGTTACACCTGAAAATAATAAAAAGAACACATTAGGTGAGAAAAAAAGTATTCAGCACGCCATTACAGCGCCCATGGATTATTTGAAAAAGCCAGTTATTAGCAGTGCAGGCTCAGCTGCGTCTATGAGCGGCAACTATTTAAGTGGCGTGAGACACAATGTGGTTGATCCWCAAGGGGCACCATCAGCGGAAAAAGTAGCACAAACGCCACCATCCAATGAAAAAGCGAGYTCRGYGGCAAAACCGGCACCMCATGTCATTACAGCGCCCATGGATTATTTGAAAAAGCCAGTTATTACCAGCACGGGTTCTGCCGCGCCGATGAGTGGCAACTATTTAAGTGGYGTGAGACACAATGTGGTTGATCCACAAGGGGCACCATCAGCGGAAAAAGTAGCACAAACGCCACCATCCAATGAAAAAGCGAGCTCGGCAGCAAAACCGGCACCGCATGTCATTACGGCGCCTATGGATTATTTGAAAAAGCCCGTCATTAGCAGTGCAGGCTCTGCTGCGCCTATGAGCGGCAACTATTTAAGTGGCGTGAGACACAATATTCTGGAGTCACAATCAACATCTTCACTTGAAAAGCCAATAGTGGCAATAAATAAGGCAACAAAAGACAGTGCAATAGTAAATCAAAATTCACATCAGATAGCCGCATCGATGGATTACCTAAAGAAATCAGTCATTACAAGTATTGGTTCAGCAATATCAATGAATGGTAACTATCAGAGTGGCGTTAGGCATAATGTTGATGATTTCATAAAGAATCATAGTGAAAATGTGAAGGAATTGGCGCATTCATACTGGGTAAATACGGGGATTACAAAGCCTGTATCATTAGCTATTTTGAATCGTTCATTAGCAGTTCCACCGGTGAATCAGGAACAACTGGATTATATTACGAAAAATAAATAGCTTCATAATGTTTCATGATGAATCTATTGCTTGACTCATACCACTAATATTAGGATATACCAAGATTATTAAGTACCTATATATTTTATGGTATGACGATAAAATAAGGGTCACAGATTAATAATATGTGATTGTTTAGGGAGTACACTCATTATACTTTAAAGAATATTTATATCTTATAGGTATTAATTTAAATTAATTTATATTGGGTGTTGTTTTTTTTACTCTTGATTTTCACTAATTATAAATAAAAATAAATAGGTAATGTTTTGTTTATTGAAATAGAATCATCTTATAAGTTAACACCTCAGTTAATATTTAAAGGAAGTGAAACTGGCGTTGTTAAAAAACCTCAAATTAAAGTATATAGTGATGCTAAAGCTTTATTAACCTCCATAGAAAATAGAGTTGATAGCTTTCAAAATAAACTAGAAACCGAAACAAATAGGCTAATAGAAGAAAAAGAGAGTGAACTGGCTCAGCATGTTGAAAAATTAAAATTATCAGCAGAGCAACAAATGATTAAAACACAAGATTGTTGGTTTGAGCAAGCAGAACAAAAGCTAAAGTCCTTATTATCAAGCCAAGAGGAAAGGCTTAATAATGCTGTGCTAGATGTAAAAAAGAAAGCTGAAAAAGCAGTATATGATAGATTAGTTAAAATGAATCAAAGTGATAATTTAATTCAATATTTAATTGATGCATTACATAATGAAATTAATGATCTAGAAAAATCATTGGAAGTTGTACAAACACACAATGATCAGGGGACATCATTAACTATTGAAAATGATGATTGTGTTATTACAATTAATACACAAGAATTACTTTCTGAATTAAAAAACTGTATTGAGAATATGTCCTATGTTTAAACAACTAAGCATGTTATCTGGTTGGTTAAAAATAAGTAGCGTGCTTATCGTATTAATATTTCCAGCAATTATTTTAGCACCTTTGCCAGGGATTGTTATTGATATTTTCGTACTTTTCAGTTTATTATGTCAGCAATGATTTTAGTCATTATGCTAGAAAATGATAATCCATTAAAAGTCACATTTTTGCCAACTGTTGTTTTGCTATTAACTACTTTTCGATTGTTATTATCGATTGCTACAACACGTAATATATTAACCAATGATGAAGTTGGAAGCGTAATTGAAGTTGTTGGTCATTTTGCGATGAGTGCAGGTCTGCTTTCTGGACTTATTGTTTTTGTCATCATTACTATAGTTCAGTTTTTGGTTGTTACCAAAGGTGGTGAAAGGGTTGCCGAAGTTGGGGCTCGTTTCTCACTAGATGCTTTGCCTGGCCGCCAAATGACAATTGATGGTGATTTGAAAAATAATATGATCACCCCTGAACAAGCACAAACGGCTCGGGCTGAATTGAGTACAGAAAATAAATTATTCGGATCGCTTGAGGGTGCGATGAAATTTATTAAAGGGGATGCTATTGCCGGGATCTTGATTAGTCTTGTTAACTTATTTGGTGGAATTTATGTTGGTATAAATACATTTGAATTAACCCTACTCGAAAGTGTTGAGCGTTTTTCAATCTTAACTATTGGTGATGGACTTGTTTCGCAAATTCCAAGTTTATTGTTATCAGTAGCTTGTGGTGTTTATTTAACAAGGATCAAAGGTGTTGGTGAGAAGTCTACTTCATTCTCAGGCCAGCTGATAAAACAAATTGGTGTCTTTTGGCGAAGTTTAGCATTTATTGGGCTATTTATGTTAGTTCTTGGTGTGCTCAACACAGATTTAACTTATATCTGTATTCCGATTGCTTTTACCTGTTTCATCATTGCATTTGTACTATGGCGTGGACAAAATGAAAATATTGTTATTAATATGGAAGGAGACGGATCCGGTTTATTCGAATCACTGACATTTACAGTGAAAGATAGCAAGCATCAGCATTTAATTCATACGGCAGTTGCTGAAGTGGAAAAACAGTTGTGGGGGCAAAGTTTAGGCCAGCCTTGTGTGATTGTTTCACCTGAACTTGATAGTGATATTGAGGTTCATGTTTTGGGTATCAAATTATATAATTTTAAACAAGATGGTGAATCAAAAATCAAAGAGATCCAAAATGATGAGATTTTCTTTCAGTCTCAAGATGTTGAAATTAATTTAAAAACAATTATTTGTTATTTTATTCGTAAGCGCTTAATTGAGAAATATAATATTCAGTTCACTAGCAATATTATTGATGATCTAGCATTAAAAAGTGATGTTATGAAAAAAGAGATTGACTCAGCAATAGGAATTAATCGTGTTCATGACATTATAAAACAAATGATAGGATGTCCTGAGTTTTATTTGGATTCTATCAGTTTCTTTGAATCATTAATATATTGGTCTAGAGTTGATAGTGATAATAAAAATTGGTTTATGCGTATTAGAACTCAGGCTCGTTATGAAATAACCTCACGTATTATTAATAATACAGATAAAATAACTGCAGCAATATTGCCAACTGAATTAAGTGAGTTAATTGAGTAATATGTTAGTGGTGAAGAAGATAATATTGACGAATTAATGCAAGTTAAAAAAGAAATTAGGAATAGTATTTGTCAGTTAACTGAGAAAAATAGTACTAAGCCTGTAATCATGGTCAGTGATGTTGAATTTAATATGGTTAAATCATTTATGCAACAGGTTGTCTCTTCTTTAATTATTTGTAGCTATAATGATATTAGTAATAATGAGCTTGTTGATGATGCTGAAATGTTACAGGTTAATTTGGCATATTCATAATGGAATCAACTGAACCGAAAAAATATCCACCTACATCAAAAAAATTGAGGGAGTTAAGAAAGAAAGGGCAATTTCCAAAAACTGAATTAGCAGAACCAACATTTTCAATACTGTTATTTGTTTTAGTTGTTACCTTTTTTATTATTAAGTTATTTGATGATTTCAATTATTGGGTGGAATATGTTCTATATGCTGATTTAACAGTAGTGTTTATGGCGATATTATATGTCCTACAAGTTGCCGTAGCTTTATTTGTGACCAATAAAGTAATATTTATTATTATACATTGGGTATTGATAAATAAAGGAACATTAAGTAATCAAGTTTTTTCATTCAAGTTAGATAAGCTCAATCCAGTTCAAGGGTTTAAAAATAATTTAGGTATTGATGCAATTACAAATTCATTAAGAAAAGTTTTAGAGCTATTATTTTTATTATTTTTATTGAAATATGTTTTTGATACCTATGGATTAGAGCTTAATAAATTACATAAGGTGAGTAATACAAATTATTTTATTTATGACTTAGTATATTATATTGGATTTGTATCTTTATTGATGTTTATATATGGAGTGTGTGTAGGTGCAGTCGATTATTTATTTGAACATTTTAGATTTACGAAAAAAATCGTATGACGATGACTGAAATGAAAAATGAAATGAAAGATACTGAAGGTTCACCGCAAATTAAAGCAGAAAGAAGAATGAAAATGCGTGAATTAATGAATGAGCCAATGACAAAAGGTCGTCGCCCATCTTTTGCAATAGCTAACCCAACACATATTTTGGTTCCAATTTGTTTTGATCCTAAAATTGATGCAGCTCCATTAGTATTAGATATTTATAAAGATCATATGGCCTTAGAAAAAAGGCAATATTTAGAATCATTAGAAATACCTATTGTTGAGAATATTCCTCTTGCACGTGGTATTGCTAAAAAAATGAAAGTAGGTGGCGTATATATAGATGAAGAATTTTATCGAGATATTGCGTTAATTATTGTTTCACTAAAAAGGAGGAATTAAATTGGTGTTAGTAAAGAGAATATGGGTTTTATTGACTGTCTTTCTAATTAGTTCTTGTAATAATACAATAAGAGATGAGCATTTTTTCTTGGATTTAGATTGGAAAAAAGATGTTTATAATATTATTTATAGCCACTTTGATTACATTGACGATATTGAATTTTGGGTAATAAAAAAACCACAATATATTAATGGTTCTCCTTTTAGAAAAGCATGCATTGAAGTTAAAATGGGGATTAATAATCCTAAATTTTATGTTGCAAATATTAATTTATATAGTCTTGCTGAAGTAGCTAGCTGTGATGATCTCAATAATAACTCTAGAAATACTGTACAGCTAACTGGAATCAATATCAAAGAGCATGATGATAAGGGTATAAATAATTTAAATAATAAACCAGGTGTATTTGTTAGCTATAAAAATAATGTGGAATTACTAAATTTAACTAATAGCACATCTAATAATGAGTTAAATAAAAATGAAAAATATCTATCTATTGTTTTTTCATCATTATTTTCAGTTAATGAATATATGCTAACTAACCAAGGAAAGGAAATACTATTAGATTTTATTAATGAATTGCCAAAAATACCAGCAACAGAAATGGTTATTTATGGAATTGCTGATTCATCAGGAAATTATGCATTAAATCGAAAACTTGCGGATAAAAGAGCTGAAGCTGTTTATCAATTTATACGCAGCTCTGGGGTAAAAAATATTCCAATACAAGTGAAAGGCAGTGTTGAAAATCATGATAAAACTGCTTTAGAGCGTGTACAACAAAGACGATTTATCATAGAAGTGAGATTAAAACCATGAGTGAACGTAAATTTATTTTTTTGATGCGCGATTTTATTCAATCGATGAAGGTACCATGTGAAAATTTCGAAGATAATCGTGCTTTAGTAGGAATGTATGGAAATATTGAGTGTCGTATAGAAGATGGATCAAGAATAGGTTTATCTGGAAGATTAATTATATTAGTTAACCTCAATGTTGTTGAATTAACACCAGAAATAGCACTTGAGTTAAATGGTAATTTTAATTTATTAGCAGATAGTTATATTGCATCAATTATCAATAACGGTTATTTCTTAATTCGAAGTTATAATATACCCAGTCATGTGAATCAACTACATAATTACATTAATGAAATGGTACAAATAACAAAAAATATTATCAAAGAGATAGGTCAGAATGAAATTGATTGAGTTTATTGAAGGTAGTTTACAGGGAATAACACTACCTATTGAATCTAAATTAATTTTAACAAGTGAAGAAGATAATTTAGGCCAAAATATGCTAAGCCTTCCTGGTGAGTTATCTGCTGGGATAGTATTAGAATTTCAGTCTCAAGAGAAAAATATCTATCTTACAGTTAGCAATAAAAAACCGATTAAATTAATAGAAAATAATATTTATTCTATTTCAGGTGTTAAGTTTTTTATATTTTCTGAGGGTAATAGAAAACCAAAAATTAAAAAGAATTTTTTAAAGAAATATTCTTGGATGGTTATTATGTTTGTTCTATTAAACTTAGCTGTAACAATACTAAGTTTAATGATGATTAAGTCTTATCAGAATAATAATACTGAAAATTATCTTAATGCAATCGGAAATGGATATATTAAAAATGGTGAAATTTATATATTTGATGAAAGTATAAAAAATAGTCTTCCAGCAGATTGGTTAGATAATATTAAAGTAATTAATCCAGATAATTACATAATATTATCTCATCTAAACGTAGATATTAAATCGAAGAATAATAATGAAATTCCTTTTGAATTTGTTGATAAAGGGGAGTATAGCGAAATTTTGATAGATTATCCTGAAAAAATGATAAATATTATGAAATCTTTTGGTGAAAATGGTATTACATTTAAATATACAGATAATCTATTATTAGTTGATAATGTATTAAGAGCAAGCCAGTTACTTAAATCTCTCGGCTATTATGACGAGGTTTCAAGGCTAAAATTGATTAATGATGATGCGGAAATCATTGACGCACAGCACTTCCCTTATGCAATCTTTTTTTCAAGCCAAGGTTTGAGCTATGTTTATGATCAACAATCTCGTTATTGGGAAGGAGGGATTATACCTGAGATTGGTCGTATTGATTTAATTGCAAAAGACAAAATTATTTTTACTCAAGCTAACAAAAAAAGATTTATTTCATTCCAAAATAATAGGAGTAATTTTAATAATGATAACATCCAGCTTATTAAATGAAAGCCACTACCATGATATTAATTCAATCAATGGTTCTAGTGAATATAGTAATAAAGTACTTGAAAAGTATCTTGATCAGAAACCAAATTCGGTATTAGATGGTGTAGATGCCCAACCGGCCGTTCGTGAAACAAAAAATATCATGCGTGATCCTCTAACCATGATTGATATTATGTTAACGGGTTATATTAAGAGCAGAATGAATAAGGCTGATAGTATTGCAGCTGAGATATCAGAAAAATCCAAAGCGGTGGCTGAAATAAACCGATTATGGGGAAAAGTAATGTCTATTAATTTGAATAAGGTTGATCCGGCAGACTCTAAGAAAGTTACAGATATTATGGATTTCTCAAATAAAGAAATGGACGAAATTAATCACCTTATTATAAATGTTCTTGGTGAGCCAAAAGGAATTGCTGTTATTTTACCGAGTAGCAGCCATGGTGTTATTTTTACCTTTGTTAATTATGAGCAATTACAGTCTATCAATGCAACAGTGACAGCATTTTCTGACACTATTCAAGTTGATTTAGATTCATCTCAACACGAATTTAAGAATTTAATGACTGCAATCACTTCGGCACAAGAAGAAATTCGTGATTTACGCCGTATTGTCATTTCATTTACTGACCGTTAAGGGAAAATAGATGCGTATTAATATTGATGTTGTTGTTGCAAATTGTGTTATGACTCTAGATGAACTTAATCAATTACAGGAAGGGCAAATAAAGTCACTCAATGATTTTGTTCAATCGGAAGTATTATTAAAAAGTGGTAGTGAGATATTAGCAACAGGTATGCTCGTTAAAGTTGATGATCAATACTGTGTTGCAATTGATAAGATTAATCAGTTGAGCTAAAAAATATTGACTGTGAAAGCAGTCAATATTTTCAATATTTCTATTCAGTCTAAGCTTTTTATTAAATATTCTAGAATATTACGCAAATAAATTGTGGTGATAATACATCATGGAAAAGAATTGTATTATTATTAAGTTTAGTTAGCATTCGTAGGGTATTATCTCGTGGCATAAATACTTCAAAAATGTCAGTATCTACAGTATCTATAATTGGTTTCAATTCATGTTTAATATTTGCTGTAAATATATCATTATTCTTATATATCATTGTGAAATTCATCATTCTATCAAGTACAAATTGTTGACTATGTGAGTTTTCAATAAAACCTTTCATTCGAATAATCCCCTGCTTATTTTCTATAATGGTAATAGAAACATTAGCACTCATAGTATAATTTTCTCCATTATAATTTTGTGAGGTAATTATATCTCCAGTGCAACGCAACGGTGGATGGTAGATTTGATATCTATGAATCAAAAAAGTAATCAATAGAATTATGAATATTATATAAATTATCATAATCAGCTTGCTTCTTTTAATCATTATTTGACCTTGTTAGATAAAGAATAGCAGTTTTTATGTGTGGTCTCTTTGTTTTTTGTTTCTTTTTGAATACAAACACCGAGAAATTCAGTACCATTTAATATTGAGTCTGAAATGGGTAAATAGCTATAATAAATATCATACTTATTATTTGTATTACAATTTAAAGCATTACTATCTAATTTTTTTCAACTTTCGTTATTATTTCTTCATTACTTAATGTACTGAAGTCATCTAGTAAATAAATGTTACAATTACCTGTGCTAAATATAAATCTACTATTTTCATTTTTTATTTTGTGGTGGGGGATAATAAAGGTAAAAATAAAAATAATAATTAAAGGTATTGAAAACATTATAATGGAAATGTTATTTTTTTCTATGAAAAATTTATAATGACCTGAATTTTTTCTATTAGTTATGGATGATTTCACATTGGGATTATCGGTATCATTTTTATTTTTTTCTTTGTCATCATGAGGCGCAAGTATGGAAAGACTCGCGTGTAACGTATCTAAATTATCTAAATTATTTTTCTCAGATATGGATGTTTCAATATGAGCAGTAAACTGAAAGCCTACTTTAGGTATGGTGATAATTCCCATAAAATTAGCATCTAAGTAGGTTAAAGATTTTCTTAGTTCACTAATATAGTTATTTAGGTTACTACCAGAGGCTGTAAACCCATATTCTACCCATACGGTTTTTAGCAGATATTCTCGGGTGAGCGGGACATTTTTATTTATGATCAGAGTCAATAGTAAACGAGATGCGGGCGCAGATAAGACAATAGTGTTTTCTATATCATTCAACAGTGATAGAGTTCTATCCTCATTACTGAAGGTTATTTGATGATTAATAATATACTTCATGTTAAATGGACTTATCTATTGTTTGCATTATATCTGTAAGAGTATACTCGATTGTGTAGTAAAAAGCACGTATGTCAATAATCGAGCTAAGAGGAATCTAGGTTAATAACAGAACTGATAGTAATAACAACTTGATGACTTGTTAAAACATGCGTAGATAACATCTACTAAGTTATAAACTTGTCTAAATTTTTTAGGTAATTAAATGTAGATTAGCACTGTCTATTAGACTTTGATAGGTTTAATATTGTTCATAGCATAAAATTGCGTGTAAATTATTTTATCCTTATGATTCTTTTTTTTATGATATTGGAGCGAAAAAGAATGAAAATAGTAAAAATTATCGTTATCGCAACAATATTACTGGTTGGATGTACTACTAAAGATACATCGAAAAAAGATGGTGATTTTGAGTTTGTATATGAAGAAGCAAAAGAGTGTGTGGATGTTATATCTAATTTATTGAAAGGGAATAAGAAGCCTTATACATTAAGCTTTGCTTACTATGTTACTTCACACTCAATACCTGTGATTAATGGTAATTTTACACAAAGTGAGAAAAAAGCAATTCCTTACATTATCGTTCCATTGAAAGATAAAATTCAAGCCGGTGATGAATGGCGTTCATGCATGCGGGAGAAAAAAGCACTTGTACCGAATATTCAATTCCCGGAATAAAAATTGTTATTAACTAAATGGTGGGCGACAGAAAGTGTCCACTGAGTGTATATTATCATGGTTACTTCTTATTAATAGAATGTATATCCTTCTATTTTTAAGCGTATAGAGTATTTTTTCTGAAAAATTCATAATATTTCACGGGTATTCTACTATTATATTAGGATGAATATAAAGTCATGATATGAATTTATCGTTATTAAAATAGTGTTAATGACGATAATGAAATAAAATATTAATATATAAACTTTACTATATAAAAATATAAATCATCAAGTTATAAGTTATTTCTAGCGTGGTAAATATAATCTAATAATGAGTAATAAATTTCTATCATTAAATAGTGATACAATATTTACTTTTATCGATGACTTTAAAGAATAGTCACAGTGTAAATCAATTTGAATAATTTAATAATTATTTTTAGCAACTAAGTGTGATAGTTTGGTATAAAAACACCCAAGACTATACTTAGTATGCATAGATCATTTTTTACTAATGAGTCAATTTTTTTAATCAATAGCTATTTTTGTAGATATATTTATTGCCATTTAACTGCACAAATAGAATGAAAGGATTTATGATTCATGAAAAATAAAGTGTGATTAGTTATCATTTTGATTAATAATGGTTATTTTGTATTTTATCAACGATTGAAAAACATTGAATCTCTTTTTTTCACTGGTTATGAACAAAAAATAACGAATAATAAGCACCATATTGAGACGGTAAACAAAAATTATTCGTTTAAATATTAAATTTATTATATTAGTAAATAGAAAATATATTATGAGGAAAATATAAATATAGGAATGACACCTTTTAGCCCTAAAAATGGCGGTGGTGAAGAGCCTGGAGGCGGTGGGAATAATACAACAGGTTTAAAAACGACGGATGTCGAAAGCACATTCAAAGGTTATATTAACAAAGCAGATGATGCTGTAAATACTTTTCTGGCAGCAAATACGGAGGATGGCGTATTATCATTATCCTCTTCGGGATCATTAGAGTTACAATGTTTGATGGCAGACCAAAGTATTTCAGCGCAAACAGCAACCGCAACACTAAAATCAATTAAAGATAGTATCTCTGCGGCAGCACGTAATATCTAGTAATTAAGTCATTAAAAATAGAATTATAAATAAGCTTATCAAATTAGTAGTAAGAATTTATTTTTTTATTTTAAATTTATTATCGTATAACCCAATTATCTAAATTATTTTATGGAGTAAAAATGGACGTAGGCTTAAGATCTTCTGGTGGTGACCAACCCAATACTACTACTGGTTTAAAAACGACGGATGTCGAAAGTACATTCAAAGGTTATATTAACAAAGCAGATGATGCTGTAAATACTTTTCTGGCAGCAAATACGGAGGATGGCGTATTATCATTATCCTCTTCGGGATCATTAGAGTTACAACGTTTGATGGCAGACCAAAGTATTTCAGCGCAAACAGCAACCGCAACACTAAAATCAATTAAAGATAGTATCTCTGCGGCAGCACGTAATATCTAGTAATTGAAAGGTTAAGGCAGGAAATTCTTTATAATTATTATTAATGAATAAGTATTGACTGCCTTACTTTATATGAAATGTTATTTTATTAATAGAAAAAATCTATGTTAAGTTTATTAAGCCCAGACAATGCATATGTTGGTATCAATCTTGTTGTAATACTTTGCTTAGTTTTGTTAGCGGCTGTATTTTTTATTTGTTTTTCAGGATTTATTAAATATAGCATTGTCCTAAATATTTTAAAAAATGCAATGGGAACTCAACAAATTCCGCCAACTATCGTTGTTAATTTATTGGCAGGATTACTTGCTTTAAGCAGCATCTGGGTGTTTGTTTCTCCGGGGATAGAACGAATAAAACCTTATTTTTCTGATTCTAGTGAAAATTCAGAGTTAATAATTGATCCTATAGGTGGTATAGGTTTAGATAATATTAATGGTGAACAACCATCAGAGGTAACATTATATCAATTAATTTCAAATATTGACCAATATTTTCCAGAATTATTAAAAGAAGCAGAAAGAAAAACAGAAGAGTTAGAGAGTTTATTTACATTACCGATTGACTTAAAAGGTGATGCTAATATTTTCAAGCCATTTCTTGGTGCAATAATTTTAGATTTATATAAAGGTTTTGAGCTAGGAATAAAGCTTTATATGATCTTTGTTAGTATTGATTTTTTGATTGCCGTAATATTAAGTGGTGTTGGTATGAGTATGTTATCACCAACAGTGATTTCAACACCAATTAAGCTGGCTGTTTTTTATTTTTCTGATGGATGGACAATATTGTTTAATACGTTGGGTGTATAATGGAAGCGATTCTATACCCTAATTGGATTATATTTGCTGCATTCTTTTTATTCTTTAAAATATATAATCCTACACGATTGTTTTTAGATAAAACATCGATAACCTCAATATCTATATTCTTAGCTATTTTATTTGAATACCAAGGTCATCAACCTAATTCAGAAATTGTATGGATAGTAAGTGTTATTGGATATGCTTGTTTAGTCTCTGTGCCTTATTGGGTAGGCAGTATGTTAGGAAGCATACTTCAACAACTTTTACTTTTAAATGAACAATCCGTGCAAGATAAACGTTTTACCGAGGAGTCAGAAGCTTTAGCACGTATTAGTGGTCTGTTTTTTATTATGTATGCACTTGAAGATGGTACTTTATTTTTACCATTAATAAAGCTTATTAATGGTGAATTGATAGTCGGTGTGGAAAGTATCAATGCTAGTTATTTTAAACAGTTATATTTTATTATTTCAGAGTATATGAAAATGGCTGCATTAGTTTCTAGTAAATATATTATAGCTATTATCGCTATCTCTATTTGTGTGGCAATGGTAGATCTGTTTTTCAAAAAAGCATCACTATCATCTTTTGTATCTTCAAGTTTAAAAGCAATACTATTAATGATTTTATTAAACACTTGGTTTTTTAGTGACCAGTTTTATTTATTCCAGAAAATGACTGAGGGTGTACTATTATGGAAATAAAAGATATCTCTTTAAATGTGGAAACTCCGTTAACTAACGACGAGCCTAATTTTCATAAAATTTTATCAGAAATGAAAAATTCTAACTTAGAGAGTGAAGAAATCGAAAATAATGAAAATGATGATGATGAAAAACTAACGGAAGAAGAGATTGTCGATATTATCACAGAAGCAACAATAACAAATCAAACAATATCAATGTTAAAACGACATGAAGAAGCAATGAAGGAACTTTTAGATGACGAATAAGCTAAGTATATTTTTATTCTCTATATTATTTTTTATGTGGAGTATGATCGCGAATGCTCAAATTGTTTTAAAAAAAGATGATATGACTCTACAAGAAGCGCTTATTTCCATAGCTAAAGAAGAACAATTAAAATTAATTGATAAACTTGAAGATAAGTTAGCTAAACAAAATCTGAGTCAAGTATTAAGCGGAGATGCCATTGATATTTTAAATGAATTATCAGAGGTTTATGATTTTGAATGGCATATTTATGGCGGAATAATGAGTGTACAATCAGGCCAACCATTTATTAATTATACCTTTAGACCTAAGAATATTTTGCCAGGTTTATTATTAGCAGAATTAGAAGATGCGATTCAAAAAAGTGGTACGATTAAAATGCAACTTATTGAGCGCGGAAATTCATTAATTTTTTCAGGTCCACGTAGTTTTATTAATGATGCAATCTCATATTCCAATATGGTTGATAGTAATGAGTTTCTACAAAATGGCAATGATATTGAAATAACAAGGATTGAATTTAATTATCTTTCAGTTTCAGATAGACAAATAAATACATTTGATGGTACTGCCAATTTTCCTGGAGCGGCATCATTAATTTCTGGTGCACTATCCAATATGGGGCAGTTCGAAAATACTGCTGATACCGAAGTGATGGAAAAGGCTTATAAAGTTAAATTAAATGATAGCTCTAAACAAAAACTAGAAGAGGAAGAAAAGACATCAAAAGTTCAAATGTTGCCAGGAACAAATGCTTTATTAGTTAGTGGAACACCAAGTGAAATAGAGTTAGCGAAACGTATTGCAACAATGATTGATGTCAAAGGCCAGCAGCTAATGTTTTCATTGAAAGTTTATGATGTTGCTGTTGATCATACAGAAAGTTTTGGTGCAGATAGCTCGATGTTAAATAGTTCTGTTGGTCTGTATGATATTTTATCGAAACCTTTTTCTGCTACGACAGATTTTATTAAAAGTTTTCAGGCAATGTATCGTAATGGTACTGCAAAAAGTATTTATTCTACTAATTTATTAATATTAGAAAATCATCAAGGTAATTTTGGTAGGAAAGATACAGTAACCGTTAATTTAGTTTCCAGTAGAGAAATAGAAAGCTTAAAAATAGAAGCAGATAATAGCTTATATGTTACAGGAAGAATTCTTCCGGATGGTAGTGTACATGCGAAATTAGAATACGTTGAAGAACATTTTGATGATAATGACAACGATGATAATCATAGTAGTAATATAGTTCAGCCACCAAAAGTTACTTCTCAATCATTGTCATCAGAAGCTTATATAAAGCCACATCAGACAATTGTTTTAGGGGGCTTTGATAATACTGTAATTCAATCTTCTGAAACAGGGGTACCAGTTTTATCAAGTATTCCATTTATTGGTGAGGCATTTAAAAGTAGTACTGATACAAAATATAAATATAAACGTTATATTGCAGTCTCTTTTGAGGTTATTGATTAATGTTAGAGCGTTTTTATAAAGTAAAGGAATCTTATCAAGATTTGGTGGTATGCCATGTCGATATTGATACTTTTGTTGGCCAAGAATGTATGATCCATGCTGTTGGTGAAGAGCGTATTCGTGGCGAAATTATGAAAATTGAAGGGCATCGTGTTGAAATTAAATTATTACAACCCGGTACTATTCAGCGTAATGCTAAAGTTGAAATTACACCTCGTCGTTTCTGTTTTCCAATGAATGAAGAGGCTTTAATAGGCAAAGTTATTAACTGTTACGGTGAAAGCCTTTATGGCGATCACTATATTGTGGATACGTTAGAATATACTGATTTGCCAATTTGTATTGAACCTATACCTTTAAAAGAGCGTGCACCAATTGAGGATGTATTTCCGACTAAATTAAAAATTATTGATGGGCTTTTTACTATTGGTGAAGGGCAACGTATTGGTTTATTTGCTCCAGCAGGCGCGGGAAAAACAACAACAGTTTCTATTATGGCGAATGCTATGGATGCAGATGTTGTTATTTTTGCCATGATTGGAGAGCGTGCTCGTGAAGTTGTTGAGTTTTTAGAAGGTGAAATTGGTCCGGAAGTTATTCAAAAGGCAATTACAATCGTATCAACATCTGAGGCTAATCCGCTTGAGAAAGTTCGTTCAGGATTAGTCTCTGTTTCTATCGCTCGTTATTTTATGGAACAGGGTAAAAAAGTTGTTCTCTATTTTGATTCATTAACACGATTTGGGCGAGCGCAAGCGATGTTAGATGGCACACCGATTCAAGGCGGTATTCCAATTGGCGTTTCATTAGCTTTATCGCGGTTAGTTGAGAGCTGTGGTAATTCTGTTCGGGGTTCTGTGACAGGTATTTTTACCGTTCTAATTGAAACTGATATTGATAGTGACCCAATTGCCCATGAAGTAAAATCATTGATAGATGGTCATTTAGTTTATTCAACAATGATTGCATCAACAGGCCGATATCCTGCAATTGATGTATTAAAAAGCAAGAGCCGATTACAGAATAAAATTCAAGAAAAACGCTATGTTCAAATGTCAGAAAAAATTAAAGATATGGTATATCGCTATTTTGATGTTGAGCTATTAATTCGAGTTGGTGAGTATGAAAAAGGGAATGATTTGCTTACGGATAAAGCAATTGAACTTTATCCAAAAATTATGGAATTTTTAAAGCAAGGTTTTGATGGGGTAGAGTATGAAGAAACCCTCGAAAATATGGAAAGAATTTTGTCAGATTATTAGTATTGTTGATATTGGTATTGGGAAGCAACAACGTAAATTAATTAGATTAAATAAGCAAAAAAAAGTTTAGTTAATGATTTAATAGAATTTTCAGATGAAATAGAGAATCAACAGAATATATTAATAAACTTATCTGTAAATAAAGAGCCTGATGCAATAAAGCTATATTTTAAACGAAGAGATAATTTAAAGTCAGCGATTGACTCATTACTCTTTGATGCATCATTGGTACAACGAGAGCTGAGTGATTTAATTGTTGAAATAAAAGAAACGGAAGCAGAGAAATTACGACTAGAAAAAAGAAAAGATATTTTAAATGAACTAAAAAAAGAAATTATTTAAAGGAACATAATGTGAAATGAAAATTGAAATTGTGAGTATAAATGATTCAGTAAATGAAAATTCGTCAGAAAGCGATTTCAAAAAAGTATTAAATAGTGTTAAACATAAAGGTAAATCAAAAAAAAGCTTTAAGGTTAGAACAGTAAAAAATGCAATTAGACAAAAAGATAATAAGAGGAAAAAAAAGGAGGAAATAGCGTTAATATGGGGGATATCTTCTTTACTGAAATAGAAAGAAGAAGGAGTCGTAGCGATATTAGTTTGATAATGCCAGTAGAGATTGAAAAGATAAAATCAAAATTAAAAACTAAATTAGCTATAGATGATATTAATCCTCAGGATATTAGTATTTATACTAATTATGTAAATACCATTGATAATACTAATGACACAGCTATTTCCACAATAAAAGAAAAGATTAATAAGAAAGATACATTGATGATTCAAACTGAGATGATCAATCAATCTAATATGTTAATGAGTAAAGAATATATTACAGTTAAAGCAATGCGCCACTATCAAGTTTATTATAAGGGTAAGCGTTATTACTTTAATATTGATAAGCAAGGTATTCTTAGTGAAAAAGAGGATGCAAATGACTGCTCTTGATGTAACTGCACTATGTTTGAATATTTTGCAGGAAGGTATTTTTATTTTTTCAATTTCATTTGTTTTAACTGGTATTGTTGTTGGTTTATTACAGACTGTTTTTAGTGTTCAAGACCCCGGTTTACCATTGGTAGCAAAATTAGTTGTATTATTTATTTTGTTAACTCATTCTGGTAAAGATATTTATGAGCAATTTCAATCATTATTTAAAGTGTTATAATTAATTAAGTGGAGATAAAATGAAAAACTTTAGAAAAATAATTTCTAAAACTTTAATCGATGAATTAGGCCTTGATGCTGTTATGTTATCAAGATTAGATGGTGATAAGCCCATCTGTATTGAATTACGTGACGGCGCTGAAATCTATATTACTTCTGAAGATAATGATTTCCTTATGGTTTTTATTGAGGTAACAATTAAGGATGTCAGGAAAATAAGAATGCAGTCATCTAAGGTTATTGATTTATTTATTGAGGATGAAGATTTAATGATGAATATCAAAAAAGATAAATTTATAGCTCTATGTTATATTGATAAAAAAATTAAAAATATTGAAAGTAAGCTATTGGATAAATTGGTATCCTTAAATACATTTTCAGATATTATTAATAATTAGTTTTCTAGATTAATAACTAATAGTAAAAAGGAGGGGGATTGTTTAGTCCACGTATTTCATCACAAGAAATAATTATTTAAAATTTAGCTTACAAAGTTTTAAAAAATGATAGAGTAAAAACAAAATATTTAAAAAATGCGATTTTAAAACTAAAGAAAAAGTCAAATAATCATTGTGAAAAACAGCAATATAAAAGAATTTTAGTTAATTTGGCTTATGTTAGAGGTAAGTTAATAGATAAAAAATCTGCGGCACTTAATATTAAAATTGAGTATATTGATGAGATATTAAGTTTGGTATCACCTTCGATGGGGAAAGATGCTAATAGTAAAAATACAATACCGTTTCATGATTTTTTCTCTAAAATTGAGTCTAAATTAGATTCTTCTCGGAAGTTTACATATCGGATTTAAATAATAAAGGGAGAGTAAAATGGTTATTTTTACTCTCCCTTTATTCTGATTTTTTACTATTATAAAATATAATTTATGACTGCCTAACCCAGAGCGACGCGGATACCAAAAGCGATTAATACGACGCCAAGGACTTTATCAATATATTTTTGTATTTTAGAAAGCACTTTTCTAACAGGTGCGCTTTGGATTAAGCAGACAAGTAGTGGCCAATAAATAGCAGCAAGTCCCCAAATAATGAAAGCAACCCATAATTTCTCGCCAATAGTAGATTTAACATCAAGCACTTGGGTAAATACGGCTAGGAAAAATAGGGTAGCTTTTGGGTTTAATATGTTACAGAGAAAGCCTTCCATAAAAGCTTTTTTAAATGTGATTATCTCATGTTTGGTATTATTAAAATCAACTTGATGGCTTTTATGTGGCATCAAACTTTTGATCCCTATCCAGATTAAGTAGATAGCACCCAAATATTTTAATATATCGAATAACCAAGGCGTTGTTGTGATAAGTACAGCTATCCCTGCGACACAGTAAGTCATGTGCAGTGCAACAGCCATGATAATTCCAAAAGCTGTCATTAAGGCCGCAGAGCGCTGGTAGCGCATTGCATTTTTTATAATCAGGAAGAAATCAGGTCCAGGAGAAATCATTCCTAATATTGCTATTATTGCTATAAATATCGACGTTTCGTACATTGGTTATCTCTATATTGCAGATTCGTTTTTTAATATAAGTTTTAGTCGAATAAATCACAGTTTGAGTATAAGTTAATTATAACTTTTTCAGAAAGATTAAATTTAGTCGACGAAACATTTCTCTTTACGTATAGTTAGAACAATTTTTATATTTAGCCTATAAGGTGACTAGATGAATATTAGTTTAATCGCAGCGATGGCGATTGATCAGGTGATCGGCATGGAAAAAGCGATGCCTTGGCATTTACCTGGCGATCTTGCATGGTTTAAACGCAATACACTCAATAAAGCAGTAATTATGGGGCGAATAACTTATGAATCAATCGGTCATCCGCTACCACAAAGAGTTAATATTGTCTTAAGTAGTAAGCCAGGTACAGATAATAATGTTATTTGGGTTTCTTCAATTGAAGAAGCTTTAGCAGCGGCAAAAGAAGCGACAGTTGATAATGATGAAGTTATTATCATGGGTGGTGGAAAGGTATATCAACAATTCTTACCTTTGGCTAATAAGCTGTATTTAACGCATGTTGATGCAGAAATTATCGGCGATACTCATTTTCCGGTTTATGAGCCTGATGAATGGGATTCAGTATTTACTGAATATCATGAAGAAGATGAAAATAATTCGCACAGTTATTGCTTTGAAATTTTAAATAAAAGAATTTAATTTAAATAAAGAACGGAGCTAAAATGCTCCGTTTTATTTTTAAATTTGCTTATTTTATATAAATATTTATTAATAAAATTAATGTTTTTGTATTGTTGAAGATTAATAATATATTAATCTTTATTACGTTTTAATTGTGATTTTTGGCGATAATACTGTTTTTCTTCCCAATGAAATAATGTTAAGTTTCCTCCCCAGCAACAACCCGTATCTAAACCATATACATTTTCTGGCGTATGTTTACCCTCTAGTGAAGCCCAATGGCCAAAGAATATTGAATATTCTTGGGGTAATTTTGTCAGTAAAGAAAACCACGGTTTTAGTGGGGAAGGTGCCTTTGATGGGCTTTCTTTGCAAAGCATGTCTAATTGCCCATGGGGAAAGCAGTAGCGCATCCGCGTTAATGCATTGGTGCTAAAACGCAATCGAGGTAATCCCATTAAACTTTCAGACCAGTTGTTAGGCATATCGCCATACATTGCATCAATGAATAGTGGGTAAGCATCACTCGATAGAACTGATTCAACTTCTCGCGCGCACATACGGGCAGTATCAAGATCCCATTGTGGGGTAATACCTGCATGCGCCATGATAATTTTCTTATCTTCATCAACTTGAAGTAGTGGTTGTTTACGCAGCCAGTTAATTAGCTCATCTGCATCTGGCGCATTAAGTAATTCATCAAGATGATCTTTAGGCTTATTACGGCTGATTTTGCAATAGATGCCTAGAAGATGCAGGTCATGATTACCTAAAACTATTTTTGCTGCTGAGCCAAGGCTTTTTACATAACGAAGCACTTGAAGTGAATCAGGGCCTCGGGCAACTAGGTCGCCCGTAAGCCAAAGAGTATCTTTTTGAGGATCAAAATTAACTTGTTCTAGTAATGCTCGTAGTTCGTGATAACAGCCATGAACATCACCAATTAGGTATGTAGACATAATTAATTAATCAAAGTTGGTATAGCAAGGCGAAATGCTGGGATATCAACATGAAAACTATCCCCCAAATCACTCAACATGACATAATAGCCTTCCATTGTGCCCATTGGCGTTTCAAGTATTGCGCCACTGGTATAACGGTAAGTTTTTCCGGGTAAAATAACGGGTTGTTCACCAACAACACCTTCACCTTGGACTTCTGTTTTATGGCCATCACTATTCGTAATAAGCCAATAACGGCTTATTAATTGAATTGGGGTACGACCAACATTACGGATTGATATGGTGTAAGCAAAAACGTATCTACCGATTTCGGGTTGAGATTGGCTTTCTATATAGACACTCTGAACTTGGATGCTTGTATTGGGTTCATTAAGCATAGTGCCTCCTTTTTAGTTGGCTCATACTCATCATCCTTTAAATTGCATGAAGCTATGGTTGCGACCTAATGTAGGTTAAAACTTTAACTAAGATAACGCTATAGGTCGCTTATATGCAACTTAAAGTGTTCGATATTTATTCAGATAAGTTGGATAGATAGTTCGCCATCTTACAATAAGCATCAACCGAGATATTTTCAGCGCGTGTTCCGGGATCAATACCAAGCTCTACCAATTGTTCAACACTGAATAAATCACCGAGGCTATTACGGATAGTTTTACGGCGTTGGTTAAAGGCTTGAGTTGTAATACGGCTTAAGATTTTAATATCTTTCAGCGGGTATGGATTTTCTTTATGGGGGATCAAGCGGACAACGGCTGAATCAACTTTTGGCGGTGGAGCAAAAGCTGTTGGTGGAACTTCTAGCACAGGTACAACTTGGCAATAATATTGTGCCATGACAGTTAAGCGACCATAAGCTTTACTTCCTGGGCCTGCGACTAAACGGTTGACGACTTCTTTTTGCAACATGAAGTTCATATCAGCAATGGAATTCGTAAAGGTGAACAAGTGAAACATCAGCGGCGTAGAAATATTATAAGGTAAATTGCCAAATACACGTAAAGGCTGACCTGCTTGTTCTGCTAATTTGCTAAAATCCACAGTCATGGCATCTTGCTGAATGATAGTGAGTTTATCTTTTAGCTGTGGATGAACGTGCAAGCGTGCGGCAAGATCGCGGTCAAGTTCAATAACCGTCATTTTATCCATTCTGCTGCCGACAGGCTCTGTCAGTGCGCCAAGCCCTGGGCCAATCTCTACAATGGCTTGACCTGGCTGTGGGTGCATTGCATCAACAATGCTATCAATAATAAATTGGTCAGTTAAAAAGTTCTGCCCGAAACGTTTACGGGCAAGATGCCCTTGATGAACTCGATTATTCATGAATTTTTATATGTCATTTGGATAGCTAATTTTAATGCGGTAATAAAACTACCCGCATCAGCATGACCCGTTCCTGCTAGATCTAGCGCAGTGCCATGATCAACAGATGTACGGATGAAAGGTAGGCCAAGCGTAATGTTTACAGCTCTACCGAAACCTTGGTATTTTAATACAGGCAGGCCTTGATCATGGTACATGGCAAGCACTGCATCTGCATTATCTAGATATTTAGGTTGAAATAAAGTATCGGCAGGTAACGGACCAATCAAATTTATACCCTGTGCTCTTAGTTTATTAAGTGCAGGTATCATTGTTTCTATTTCTTCCATTCCCATATGCCCGCCTTCGCCAGCATGAGGGTTTAGTCCACAAACATAAATATTCGGTACTTCAATACCAAATTTAGTTTGTAAGTCATGATGTAAAATCGTAATCACTTCCTGCAAACTTTGCTGAGTAATTACCGAGGAAACATCTTTTAAAGGCAGATGAGTGGTCGCTAAAGCGACTCGCAGCTCTTCTGTCGCCAGCATCATAACAACACGGTTACAAAGGCTTCTATCTGCAAAAAACTCGGTATGCCCACTAAAGGGAATTCCTGCATCATTGATAACACCTTTATGTACAGGCCCTGTAACGATTGCGGAAAACTCACCGTTTAAGCATCCATCACAAGCTCTGGCTAGCGTATTAATAACATATTGACCATTAGCAACGTTTAATTGCCCAGCTTCAGCAGGTGCATTTAATGGGATAGGCAGGATGGATAAACTTCCCGGCTCTTGCCCATCATGGTGGCTATTTGGTGTATAGTCTTTGAGCGTCAAAGGTAGGTTGAGCTGCTTTGCTCGTAAGCGAAGTAATTCGGGATCTGCACAGGCAACAAGCTCAACAGGCCAAAAATCTTGAGCAAGTTGGATCAGTAAATCTGGACCTACCCCGGCAGGTTCGCCGGGGGTGATCACAATGGGTCTATTGAGATTTTTCGACATTAGATGAATTGTCTCGTTCGTCGACGATATTAACATAAGCTTCAGCACGCTGTTCTTGTTGCCAACTTTGGGCTTCTTCATTGAATTTACGGTTGAACAGCAAGCGATAAGCTTGATCTTTTTGCGCCGCATCTGTTTTATCAACATTGCGGGTATCTTCTAATTGAATTAAGTGCCAGCCAAAGTTAGAAGGAACAGGTTGGCTCATTTCACCTTTGTTCAGTTTCATCAAAGCATCACGGAAAGCTGGGTCATAAACATCCGGCATATTCCAGCCTAATTCACCACCTTTTAATGCACTTCCCGGATCTTCAGAAAATTCTTTAGCTGCATCTTCAAAGGTCATTTTGCCGCTACGAATATCTTGAGAGATTTGATTTAGCTTTTGACGAGCTTGTTGATCATCCATAATTGGCGAGGATTTTAGCAAGATATGGCGTGCTTTTACCTCAGTGACAGAGATGGTTTTATTTGCCGTGTCAATATCATTAACTTTTAGAATATGATAGCCAACACCTGAACGAATTGGCCCAACAATATCCTCTTTTTTGGCATTTTTAATTTGTTCAGCGAAAACAACGGGTAGCTCTTGTAAACGGGACCAACCCATATTACCGCCTTTCAATGCTTGTGGATCAGCTGAATAAGCAATGGCTAGTTTACCGAAGTTAGTTCCTTTTTGCAGCTCATCCATAATTTTAGCAACAATAGCATCAGCTTGATGCAGTTGCTCTTGAGTTGGATTCTCTGGTAATGGGATCAAAATATGGCTTAAATTAACATTTGCCTCATAGTCAGCTTGGCTGCTGATTTGCTTGGCTAGTGATTCAACTTCTTGCGGTAAAATGGTTATACGACGTCTAACTTCATTATTACGCACTTCAGCAAGTAGCATCTCCTTACGGATTTCACCACGGTATTTTGCCATATCAATGCCATCAGCTGTTAGGCGAGATTGCATTTGCTGTAATGTTAAGCCATTTTGACGGGCAATATCAGTAATGGTCGCATTAACCGCCTCTTCTGGAATACTAATTTGCATCTGGCTTGCCATTTGCAGCATGATGTTATCAGTAATTAAACGCTCAAGGATCTGATGGCGAAGTGTTTGGTCATCAGGAACTTGCTGGCCTGCATTGCGAGCGTTCATTTTTACTGTATTCAGCATGTTCTGGACGTCACTTTCCAGTACGACTCCGTTATTCACGATAGCAGCAACTTTATCTATTTGCTGTGGCGCAGCTAATGCTGTCGAGCTTGCGAACATCAGTCCTAAAATAAGCGTTTTCCAATTCTTCATAACGATCCTATCAATTGATTTAAATCCTGCTAAGCAGGTTAATCGTGTTTATAATCATCTGATTCAGTAGTAACGTAAAATTACTCAGCACTTTACATACTGGATCATCTGCTTTATCAATGTATTTAATGAGCTTTATCTCATTGATATTACTAGCTGTTCAATAATAGATAATACTCATCATTTGTCTTTAATTATCAGAAAGCGCGTTGATAAGGAATGATACCTCTATTCAGCATTTCCTGACTACCTAAACTATGATTGTTATTTAGGCCTCTAAGTTCCACATTGAATGACCATTTATTATCATATTCGCTGCTAAACTTATCTGTTTGCCAGCCCACAATCTTACGCTCATAACCGACGTTAAATGCCCAGCAACAGGTATTATACTGTAATCCCAGTAATTGGCTGGCAGATTGTTGTTGTTTTGTATCGTAATAATAAGAGCCAACAAAGCCCCAGCGCTCATTTAATGGCCAACTGAGTACAGCACCAACTTGTGATATTCCACGTTGATATTCAGGCAATGTATAGGTTTGATCATTGGTATCATTTCGTTGGAAAGTGGCTTGAATATAATCACGATCCACAAAACGGTAGTTCAACTGTAGCAAACGATCAGAATCAATGCGATATTCCGTGATCGCATTTCCCATGGTGACATTACCTAGACGTTTATCATACTGTAATCCACCACGGATCCCCCACTTATCATTGATGCGCCAATATGAATCTGTTGCCCACAATAGTGAACCAGTATTACTTTTATCATCAATTTGAAGGGTGGAGTTACCAGAACGAGGACGTTCTAAGTAGTAGATTTGTCCAACAGAAAAATTAAAACGCTCATTGAGCATTTCATCATAAATACGCGTTGTTACACCGGTTGTGACTTGGTTTGCAGATGCAATTCGGTCAAGTCCACTATAAATGCGATCACGGAATAATCCATCATAGTTAGATTGTAGCAATGCTGAGTCATAGTTATTGATATTGTCTTGATCTTTATACGGAATATATAAATATTTAACTCGCGGTTCTAAAGTTTGGACATAATCACTACCTTCAAAAAGATTTCGCTCGAAAACAACTTTTGCATCACTGCTAATCATTGGAAGAACCCGAGTAACATTCTTCTCTAAGGTAGCATTTTGATTTGTATTCGGAATATCTTGGTCATAATGTGTTGCGAGCAATTTGAAACTGTTGTTCATATTTGCCCAGCCATTAGATAAAGGTAGACTGACTTCAGGCTCTATATGTAAGCGTGTTGCATCAGGATTATTCTTTCCTACACTGGTAAAGCGTGCAGCTTGCGCATAAGTATGTAAGTCGAATGAACCCAAGTTATTTTTGTAGTAATTAAAATCTAGTTGAGGTTCCGCTTTATAGGCACGCTTATTTGGTGAATCGACAAAAATTTGGAATTGTTTATGTGAAAGCTTGGCATTCCAATTCTCAGCTGCATAGCTTGTACTAAATTTTTGAGTTGCATAGCCGTCCGTTGTATTACCGTATTGGGAACTAAAATCAGTAAAATATTGGGGATCACTGACTTTGGTATAATCAGCATCGATGCTCCAATTTTGTGTCAAAGCCCCTGAATGGCGCCAGTAAAATAGCCAGCGGTCATCACTATCTCGAGCATCACGCTTATTACTTTTTTTATCTTTAATGTAAGCCCGATCGTGATTAATAAAATCGAAAGCAACCGTACCAGTCCCTGGTGTTGTTAAATAACGGAATTCATTATTTAATTTTACGCCACGGTGGGTCATAAATTGTGGTGTAATGGTTGCATCATAGTTAGGTGCAATATTCCAATAATAGGGCAAAGAGAACTCTAAACCATCATTGGTTGAGTAGCTACCTGTTGGAATTAAAAGACCTGATCGGCGTTTATCCCCAATCGGTAGTTGCATGTATGGGCTATAGAAAACAGGCACTTTTCCAAGACGGAAGTGCGCATGCCAAATTTCAGCAACTTGTTCTTCTCTGTCAATGATGACTTCAGAACCAGAAACACTCCAACTATCATTTCCTGGGAGACAAGTGGTAAAAGTCCCGTTTTCCATAATGGAATAACGGTTTTCGTCACGCATCTTCATTTTTTTGGCATCACCGCGCCCTTGACGACCAACCATCATATAGTTGCCATCATTAACGTCAGTATCTTGGGTGTTTAAATTAGACCAAGCTGATGGACCTTTTAGAATAATTCGTGGGTCGTCATAGTGGACATTGCCCGTCGCAGTCACTTCACGTACAGGATTTACCTCACCTGATTGTGTTAGTTTAACGTTATCAGCCGTTAAAGTCTGATTACCTTGCTGAATATCGACATCTCCACTGTATTCAACGAAGTTTGGGTATTCACCTTGTATATTTTCAGCACTAATATAAATAGGTAAGTCTTTTGGTTCTCCCTGAACAAGTGGTTTATCATATACAGGGACGCCCAGCATACATTGTGCTGCTAAGTCAGCATGTGCTTGCTGACTATAAATTGCTGCCCAAATCATGGTAGCAAGTAGTGTTGGATAACTTTTATTCATCATTAAATATGCGGTTCCGTCGTAATTGGCATAGCCGGCAAACGCTCAAAGACTAACTTAGCAAACCACATTGCGCCAGTATAATGTAAGAAACTTTACGCGGTTGTAGTTATGCACCGAGCCGAATGGGTAGTATGATAATGCAAAATTGCATTCTGAGCATTGAAGAATTGAGGGATATATGCACTACTGGGGTAAAATTATTGGTGTTTTACTTGCCATTATGTCGGGTTTGGGGTTTTGGGGGGCTCTTGTTGGCTTAATTATAGGCCATTGGTTTGATAAAGCGGCCGCTCAACGTAAATCTACGAGTGGAATGAGTCAGCGAGATCGGCAGGCGATTTTTTTCGCGAGCACCTTTCAGATATTAGGGCACTTAACCAAATCGAAAGGGCGTGTAACTGAAACGGATATCCAATTAGCGTCTAATTTAATGGATAGAATGCAATTACATGGTGAAACGCGTAAGGCTGCTCAACAAGCTTTTAGAGAAGGGAAAGAGCCTGATTTTCCGCTAAGGGATGTTCTTAAGCATTTACGCCTTGCCTGTTATGGCCGTTTTGATTTAATTCAGATGTTTCTGGAAATTCAATTACAAGCTGCATTTGCGGATGGCGAACTGCACCCTAATGAGCGAAAAGTCCTCTTTATTATTGCAGAAGAGCTTGGTATCTCGAAAATTCAGTTTGAGAAATTTCTAAGCATGATCCAAGGTAGCCAGCGTTTTGACCAAGGTTATTCGCAACAGCAACAATCAGGTGGGTATTATCAGCCATCACAAGGACCAACCTTAGAAGATGCTTGTCAGGTTCTTGGTGTCTCAATAAATGATGATCCAACTACCATTAAAAGAGCTTATCGCAAATTAATGAGTGAAAATCATCCTGACAAACTGATAGCTAAAGGGTTGCCACCTGAAATGATGGAAATTGCGAAGCAAAAAGCCCAGTCTATTCAAGCGGCTTATGAGCTAATCAAGAAAGAACGTGGTTTTAAATAGCAGATTTATTGACCGGTAATCTCAACATTGCCGGTCAATAAGAAATTAAAAATCAGGTTGGCAGCTAAAATGCATTGGAGTGCCATAAGCAGGATGTGTGATATAAAGCTCTTGAGCATGAAGTTGTAAACGTGGTGCAAGCGCTCGAGCTTCGTCATGTGCATAAAAGCGATCTCCAAGTATAGGATGGCCTAATGCAAGCATATGAACACGTAATTGGTGCGAACGCCCAGTAATTGGTGATAACTTGACTCTCGTTGCTAATGTTTCATATTCTAAAACTTCATATTCTGTTTGAGCTGACTTGCCTGTTTCAAAGCACACTTTTTGCTTCGGTCGATTTGGCCAATCACAAATAAGTGGTAGGTCGATTAAACCTTCTTTTTTAGCTAAATGCCCCCAAACTCTGGCAATATAGTGTTTTTTTGGCTCACGTTCGCGAAATTGACGTTTTAGCTCGCGTTCAGCCTCTTTATTTAATGCCACTACCATGACTCCACTCGTCGCCATATCTAAACGATGAACACATTCCGCATTCGGATGGTCACGTTGCACTCGGCTCATAATACTATCGTGGTGCTCAGGTGCTTTGCCCGGAACCGACAGTAATCCACTTGGCTTATTAACCACAATGATATGCTCATCTTGATAAAGAATGTATAACCAAGGGTCAATGGAAGGATGATAAGGCTCCATCATGAGAAATACAGCTCCTGAGTCTCTTAAATCAATCTTCCACGATAGCGAGAAAGATGAAATGGCAAATAACGGAAAAATAGAGATCTATTTAGCAGTAAACTTATCATCAACCAAGTTTTCCTATTCACAGAAAACTTGGTTGGCGTTAGTTTAAGTTGACACTAATAACGTGGTTATTGGTGAGTGACCACAACCAAACGAATTGCATCAAGACGCCATGTTGCTTGGTCGATATTCTTCAACAATAGCTGGCGTTCTTCTTCAATAACATCTAATTCTTCATCCCGGATATTTGGGTTAACCGCTTTAAGTGCTTCCAAACGAGCCAATTCTAAAGAAAGTGCTTTGTCAGCAGCCTCTTTTGCATTTTCGATAAGCACTTTTGCTTCTTGCTCAACCATGGGTTCAGATAAGCGCAGAACAGAATGTACTTCATTTTGGACTGCATTCACCAACTTACTCGCCATATGGCGGTTAATTGCATTAAGCTGACGGTTAAAGCTTTCAAATTCAACTTGTGATGAAAGATTGTTACCTTTGAGATCAACTAACAAACGAATTGGTGTTGCAGGAAGAAAGCGACTAATTTGTAGGTTTTTAGGTGCTTGAGCTTCCAGAACATACACTAATTCTGTGAGTAATGTTCCCACTGGTAAGGCTTTATTTTTCAGTAAAGAAACCGCGCAGCTGCCCGTATCGCCTGATAATACTAAATCTAAGCCATTGCGGATAATTGGATGTTCCCAACTAATAAACTGAGTATCTTCACGTGAGAGAGCTTGTTCACGTTCAAAGGTAATTGTGCAACCATCTTGTGGTAGACCCGGGAAATCAGGGACTAACATATGATCCGAAGGTGTTAGGATCAGTAAGTTATCACTTTTATCTTCCTGATTAATACCAACAATATCAAAGAGGTTAAGTGCAAAATTAACAAGTTCAGTGTCATTATCTTCTGCACCAATAGTTTCTGCTAATAGAACACCAGATTCTCCACCGTTTGAGTGCATTTCTAATAGGCGGTCACGGCCTTGCTCTAATTGTAATTTTAGCGCTTCATGTTCATCTCGACAGGTTTTTAAGAACTCATCAAAACCATCAGTGATGGTTGGTTCAGCCATATACTGTAATAGCTGCTGATAGTATTTATCATAGATGGTTCTACCTGTTGGGCAAGTATGCTCAAAAGCATCCAACCCTTCATGATACCAGCGAAGTAGCACAGCTTGGGCGGTATTTTCTAGATAAGGAACATTTAAAACGATGTCACGGGTTTGACCAATACGATCTAATCGGCCAATTCGTTGTTCTAACAAATCAGGGTTAAATGGTAAGTCAAACATGACTAGCTGATTAGCAAACTGGAAGTTACGGCCTTCAGAACCAATTTCTGAACAGAGTAGAACTTGAGCGCCATCTTCTTGAGAAGCGAAATAAGCTGCCGCGCGGTCACGTTCAAGTAAAGATAAACCTTCATGGAAGACGGCTGCACGGATACCTTCACGTTCACGTAATACTTGTTCTAGCTGTAACGCAGTTTCCGCTTTGGCGCAAATAACTAAGACTTTCTCATGGCGGTTAGCCATTAAATAGCCCATCAGCCATTCAACTCGTGGGTCAAAATTCCACCATGTTGCATTTTCACCTTCAAACTCTTGATAAATTTGCTCAGGATAAAGAAGTTCTTTGGCACGAGTTTCAAGGTCTTTTTTCGTTCCCATAATACCTGCAACTTTAATTGCTGTTTGGTATTGGGTTGGTAATGGCATTTTAAGTGAATGCAGTTCACGATGAGGGAAGCCTTTCACACCATTACGGGTATTTCTGAATAATAGACGGCTTGTTCCATGTCTATCCATTAACATAGTAATGAGCTCTTGACGCGCTTTGCTACTATCATCACCCTCAGAATTAGCCGCTTTTAATAATGGTTCAATGTCTTGCTCTTTAATTAAATCATTTAGCAAGTTTTGCTGATCATTAGTGAGCTTATCTCCTGATAGCAACATTGAAACGGCGTCAGCAACGGGACGATAGTTTTCTTGTTCATCAAGAAATTCTTGATAATCATGGAAACGGCTCGGATCAAGAAGGCGCAGACGGGCAAAATGGCTTTCTTGACCAAGTTGCTCTGGTGTTGCTGTTAAGAGTAGAATTGATGGAATATTTTCAGCCAGTGTTTCAATCACTTGATATTCACGACTAGGTGCAGCCTCACTCCATTGTAAATGGTGAGCTTCATCAACAACCATCATATCCCAACCTGCTTCTACAAGTTGATCAAAGCGTTGCTTGTTGCGACGGACAAAATCAAGTGAGCATAATACTAGCTGTTCTGTTTCAAACGGATTATCGCTATCGTGGCGAGCTTCACTATAACGGCTGTCATCAAAGAGCGAAAAACGCAAGTTAAAACGGCGTAGCATTTCAACAAGCCATTGATGTTGTAAGCTTTCAGGAACAATGACTAAAACACGTTCTGCTCGACCTGCCATCAACTGTTGATGGATGATCATACCTGCTTCGATAGTTTTACCTAATCCCACCTCGTCAGCGAGCAATACGCGTGGATGATGGCGTTTACCCACTTCATTAGCAATATGTAATTGATGCGGGATCAGACTGGCGCGTATTCCCCGCAGCCCCGTTGCTTGGTGTTTTACTTGTTCACTTTGAAATTTACGTGCTCGGTAACGTAATGCAAAGCGATCCATTCTATCAATTTGACCCGCGAATAATCTGTCTTGTGGCTTGTTGAATGTCAATTTGCTATCAAGAAAAACTTCTCTCAGACTAACATCCGGCTCTTCAGTATCAAGGCGTGTACCGGTGTAAGTCAGTAGTCCGTTATCTTCTTGTACATTTTCAACTTTAAGCTGCCAACCTTCGTGGCTAGTAATGGTATCCCCCTCGTTAAACATCACTCGAGTGATTGGGGCATCATTACGTGAATAAAGACGGTTTTCCCCACTGGCGGGAAAAAGTAAAGTCACCATACGGGCATCAATAGCCACGACGGCGCCTAATCCGAGTTCGCTTTCTGTATCGCTGATCCAGCGCTGACCAAGAGTAAATGGCATAGGTTTTAACTCAGTTCCATAGTTTTGATTGTTTATTTTGAGACTTGTCGTCGGACAAATATATCATTGTTCTCATGCGGTTATGAGTAAACAAGAGTCATTAGAATATTAATTATTTTAGTTGCCCGATGGATCATTATAGCAATTATCTCATCCATGGTGTGAAACCATGACGAGTAAAATGTCAAAGGGGCGTTATATTAATTGAAGCAAAGCTTATCGTCACCTGTTAAAAAAGGTTCGCTTTAAAAAAACAAAGTGATCTGACCTGTTAGGATGGTATCAAAGTCATCTTGTAAAAATGGCAAGATAGCATCAGCAATAGGTTTGATCTGCTTTAGGATATAGTGCTCATAATTTGGGCGAGAGGTGATTATTTCAAGAGGCTCTGGACCCGCTTGAGTAATAATATAACTAATCCATCCACCATTTTGATATTGCTGTGGACGATGTAACTTTAAATTGTATTCATCTGCTTGACGAGCTGCCCTGACATGAGGAGGGACATTCCGTTGATATTCTGAGAGTTTTCTTCGTAATCGTTTACGATAAATGAGTCTGTCGTCATACTTGCCATTTTGAATTGACTGCACATATTCACGAATAAATTCTCGGTAAGGCTGCTTATAAAAAATACGCGTGTATAACTCTTTTTGAAAACATTGTGCGAGTGGTGTCCAATCAGAGCGGATGGTTTCTAATCCTTTAAAAATCATGTTATCCCCACTTAATCCAGCATAACGTTTTTTACTTCCAGAATCAGATCCTCTCACTGTTGGCATGAAAAAACGGCGATAATGAGTTTCATATTCAAGTTCTAGTACGCCTTCTAGTTGCCACTCTTCAGATAAATGTTTCTTCCACCAGCTATTAACAAAATCGCGTAATTCAAAGCCAATTTTTTGAGCTTGTTCCTGTGAATGGCTTTCTTTTAACCATACAAAAGTTGAATCCGTATCACCGTAAATAACTTGGTAACCACGCGATTCAATTAACTCTTTTGTAATACGCATAATGTCATGTCCGCGCATGGTGATAGATGCTGTAAGGCGTGGGTCGAAAAAGCGACATCCTTCAGCACCTAATACACCAGCAAAAGCATTCATAATAATTTTTAATGCTTGAGATAATGGAGCGTTATTCTCTTGTTTGGCTTTATCACGAGCTTGCCAAATATGGCTAACAATATCTGGTAAACAATGTACTGAGCGAGAAAACCACGCATGACGAAAACCTGATACTGAATGTTGTTTTTCAGGATGAGCAAGACCTTCTATCATGCCTGCGGGGTCGATAAGAAAAGTGCGAATAATTGAGGGATACAAGCTTTTATAATCAAGAACTAACACAGAATCATATAAACCGGGTTGAGAATCCATCACAAAACCACCAGGATTATGTTGGAGTTTTTGTTCATGAAGATTCGGTGCAACAAACCCAATACGATGCAAGCGGGGAATATATAAATGTGAAAAGGCTGCAACAGATCCGCCCATGCGGTCAATTGCTAATCCGGTAACAGTTGAACGTTCTTGCAAGAATGCCATAAGGTCGGTTTTTGCAAAGATCCGATGAACTAACCAACAGTCTTGAATATTGTAATGTGCAAGTGCAGGTTTATCGTGTTCAAAACGGCGATTAATTTCATCCATTCTGTCATACGGAGTATCAATCGCTTTACCTTCACCTAGCAATGTTTGAGAAACAGATTCAAGGCTGAAAGAGGGAAAGCTCCAAGTTGCTGCTTTTAAAGCATCAATACCATCAATAATTAGCCGGCCTTCGGCAGCGGCGAAAAATACGCCTTGTTTAAAGCCATGTTCACGCCATTCCAGCTTTTTATTTTGCCGACCAAATAGCAGTGGTTTTCCATAACGTTCTGCATGTTTTTGTAGCACATTTAAATCAAACTGAATCAAATTCCAACCAATAATAGCGTCAGGATCAAATTTTTGTAGCCAATGATTAAGGTTATCAAGTAATTGAGGGCGGCTATTAACATAAACGAGGCGGTGTTGATTGGTCAGTGCAGAACCTTGCTCTGGACCCAACATAAAAACAACGTTGTCACCGCAGCCAGATAAACCAATAGAGTAAAGCTCTCCGTATTGGCTCGTTTCAATATCTAATGAAACGGCTTTAATTTCTGGGCGATAACCTTCACAGGGCTTGAGATGATACTCACCATGTTGGTTACAAGAAAACCACACTGGCGCTGTGATAAAGCGCTCCATTAAATAACGTTCGCAAGGGCGGATATCAGCTTCTAGAATTTCGACGCCAAGTTCTCGACAATTCTTTTCCAGATTGAGTAATTGCCGATATTGGCGGCAATAAATAGCGCAAACTTTTTCACGTTTAAAGTTAGATAATTCAATTGGCCGATAAGTAATGCCATCTTGTTCATCTAATAAATGCTTTATAGAGGGTAAAGATGAATGTGCAATAAAACCAACTGCCTTTTGGTAAGGAATGGTCACTTTTCGAGGTCCCGTTTCAGTTATTAACCAATAACTAACCTCAACCCCTTGGCGGGTATCTTTCCAATGGCGACTTAAGATAAAGCCTTTTTCCGCAGGTGACATAGGTTGAAGCATAAGATCACTCGAATAAAAAGTAACACATTCACTATACGTGAATAGTGTGATTTTATACAGTGTTTTTTTATTATATGATGAGTAAAAATGAGTGGAAATTAACCAGTAAAAATGAATGGCTAATTATTATTAGTAATACCAAGTAATTTTGAAGCTGATGTAGTTCCTGCTAATAATTCACTCGTGCAACCATCGTAAGCTATTTTACCGTCAGCAATAACAAGAGTCCGCGGAGCAATTTGTTGAGCATCTTCTAGGTTATGTGAAACCATTACTAATGTAATATTTTTTGATTGACAGATCTCATCAAGAAGTAACAACATTTCTTGGCGTAAAGCGGGGTCAAGTGCAGAAAAGGGTTCATCTAATAATAAAATGGGTTGTTCGCGGATCAAGCAACGTGCAAGTGCTGCGCGTTGACGTTGGCCACCTGATAATTGGGCTGGAAGCCTATCGATAAGCTCAAGTAATCCTGATTGAGCAGCAATCTGTTCAACAAGCTTGATTTGCTGGGTATTAAGCCGTAATCCTGGATGCAAACCTAAACCAATATTCTGTTTTACTGTGAGATGAGAAAATAAATTATTCTCTTGAAATAACATGGAGACAGGGCGCTTTGCTGGTGGAGTACAAGTGTGATTATGCCCATTTAATTGGATGGTACCGCTTTTAGCAAATTGAAACCCACTGATTAAACTCAGTAATGTACTTTTCCCAGCTCCGCTTGGCCCCATGACTGCAACGCGTTCACCTGCCTTAATTGAAAAGTCAAAGTACATGTTAATATTGTCGTATTGATAGTCTAGCTGAGTTAATTTAATCACGTTGTTTCCCTGAAATGCCTTCAAGCAAATTAAACAAACAAAAACATAAAAGAAGTAAAACCATTGCAGTCACAGCACCATCATTTGTGCGATAGGCGCCTATTTGCTGATAAAGATAATAAGGGAGCGTACGAAAATCTTCATTACCAAATAAGGCAACAACCCCAAAATCACCAATTGAGATAACACAAGCAAAAGCAAGGGCTTGCGCTATTGGTTTCTTCAATGCTTTAAGTTCAATAATTCGTAATCGATTAAAACCACTAATAGCAAGAGAGTGACAAAGTGGATTATAACGTTCAGCTAAATCTCGCATTGGGTTTTCTAACACTTTTAAAGCATAAGGAATAGTGATCAAAGCATTCGTCATGATCACTAATGCATAAGGCGATTCAGGAATGCCGATAGTTTCATTAAATAAGATAAAGAAGCCAGTAGCTAACACAATACCGGGCATAGCTAAAATTAATAGCCCACTTAGTTCCATTGCTTGCCCAAGCTTTACTGCCCGTTTTAAACGCAGCTCACGGCTACTCCATAACAACATCATTGTGAGGAAAACGCATAATAATCCTGCACAAATTGCAATAAATAATGAGGTTAACGTTGCTTGCCATAGCGCATTTTGGCTTAACACGCTGATTAACTGGCCATTTAATCCATCAACAATAACGGCTAAAAGAGGGGGGATGAGTAATAAAATTGCGGCAATAATAAGCAGTGAATCTCGGAAACGACGAAATAGGTTATCAGCAGGATCAATCCATTGATTATGTTGACTATAGCCAGTAGAAAACAGGTGATTTATTTTCTGGCTCAACACCATTAAACCAATACAAAAAACAGCTGTATCAAGGCTAGAACAGCAGCTCTGGCAGGATCAAAATCATAACTTAATGCTTGGTAAATGGCTAACTCAATCGTTGTCGCAGCAGGGCCACCACCTAATGCAAGTACGGTTGCAAAGCTTGCAAAACATAGCATAAAAATTAATGCAGCCGTAGGCAACATTTGTCTACGTATATAAGGCCATTCAAGAATGCGAAATTGTTGCCATTCATTTAAACCTAATTGTGCTGCAATTTGTCGTTGCTCTGTAGAAATATTTTCTAAAGATTGTAATAACATACGCGTCGCAAGGGGCATATTAAAAAAGACATGCGCCAGTAAAATGCCTTGTAAGCCATAAGGGCTAAAATCATAATTTAAACCAATTAATTGATATAATTGGGATAGCCAACCAGTTTTGCCATAAACGGATAAAATCCCAAATACTGCGACTAGCACTGGAAGTACAAGGGTCATTGCGCAAAGCTGTAGAAGAAGTTTTCTTCCCGGAAACCGGCGGCGATAAAGTGCTCTGGCAAGGAGTATTGCCGGCAGAATAGAAAACAGGGCTGATAAAAAAGCTTGCCAAAAAGTAAAGCCAATAACATGCCATAAATAGTGGTCGCTAAATAGCTCACGAATGGAAATACTGGGTGAAAAAAACCACAATGACCCAAATGCGAGCAGTGCAACAACCACTAATAATCCGGAAGCTAATGCTCCCGGTAATAGTGACCAGTTAATTAACGGCTGACGGCAGTTTGCCATAAGCGAACCCAATTTTGACGCTCTTTGGCAACTTCTTGTGAGCTAAAAAGAAGTGATTTTTTGGGAAGCGGTAAAGCGCTATAAACTTCGGGTAATGGAATATCGATAACTGGGTACATCCAATTGGTGGTTGGCAATGTATTTTGGAATTCAGGTGTGAGCATAAATTGTAAAAATTGTTTGGCAAGCTCAGGTTGAGCGCTATTTTTCAGCTGAGCAGCTACCTCAATTTGCATATAATGACCTTCATCAAACAAGGCCGCAGCATAGTTATCTTTCTTATCATTTAGCATTTGATAACCAGGAGATGATGTGTAGCTAAGGACAAAGTCGCCTTCGCCTTTCAAGAATAATCCATAGGACTCACTCCAGCCTTTTGTCACGGTGAGTGTTTTATCTGCCATCTTATGCCACGCATCAGCAGATTTATTACCATATAACTTTTCAATCCATAACATTAAGCCAAGACCTGGTGTACTGGTTCGCGGATCTTGGTAAATGATTTTCCATGCGTTATCGCTATTGAGCAATTCATCCATGCTTTTTGGGGGATGTTTAACTTTATTTGTGTCGTAGATAAATGCGAAGTACCCATAGTCATAAGGTATGAATGTGGTGTTCTTCCACTCAATAGGAAGTTTCATTGATTCGGTATTAATGTTAGCGGGCACAAATAGCCCCGTATTTTCTGCTGAATCAATCAGATTGTTATCAAGCCCTAACACAATGTCAGCTTTACTCTTTTTACCTTCCATGCGTAGTCGATTCAGTAATGCAACGCCATCACCGAGTGAAACAAGTTTTAATTCACAGTCGCACTGAGCTTCAAAGCTCTTTTTGATTTGTGGACCAGGACCCCACTCAGCAGCAAATGAATCATAGGTATAAACCGTCAAGGTCGGTTTTTCTGCCCATGAAAAGTGTGAGATACCTAAAGTTGCGAGAGCAATTAATGATTTACATAATGAATGTTTCAGCATGCTTTTTCCTGTGTGAAAGAGAAAACGACACAGGATTTGAGAAGATACCATAACAATTAGGTGAATTGACGGTAGCTCAAATCCCTACGCCGGTATTGCCCGGATCAGGTTCTACGGGTTAATTCTCAGCCTAAAAATAAAGGCACCCCGTTGAGACAGGTTTATTGTAGAGACTTTACCTATATCTGCAATACCCATTATGTTTTTATCTTTGTTTATCAGCACTATCTTCATTTTTTGAGAGGAAGTAAAAATTGGGGAAATATTGATATGATTTTATTTATTTAGCGGTGTTTTTTAGCATATTCTCGGGCTAAGACTATATGGCTTTGATTATTTGCAGCATATATATAAATATTGGCGAGTATATAGGTTTACCAGATAGGGTATGTATGAAACAATTAGCCATCTTTCAAATTTGGTTATTGAGGTAGTCTGGTGATCGATGATGATGGCTACCGCCCGAATGTAGGAATTGTAATTTGTAATCGGCAAGGGCAGGTTTTATGGGCTCGCCGCTATGGTCAGCATTCATGGCAATTTCCTCAAGGAGGTATAAATCCTGGGGAATCACCAGAGCAGGCTATGTATCGTGAATTGTACGAAGAAGTCGGCTTGCAACGTAAAGATGTTCGGTTATTGGCCTCGACTCGCAATTGGCTACGTTACAAATTACCCAAGCGTTTGGTGCGTTGGGATACAAAACCTGTTTGTATCGGGCAGAAACAGCGTTGGTTTTTATTACAACTTCAATGCAATGAAGCCGATATAAATGTTCAGCGCAGTAAGTCGCCAGAATTTGATGGTTGGCGATGGGTGAGTTATTGGTATCCTGTTCGACAAGTGGTCTCTTTCAAGCGCGAAGTGTATCGCCGCGTAATGAAAGAGTTCGCACCTATTGTGATGCCATTACAAGAACAAAGAGCGCCACAAAGACCGGCGTTTATGCATCGTAGGCGCGGAGCTAGGTAAAATTATGCTAACGCGCTTACGTGAAATTGTCGAAAAAGTGGCAATGGCAACAAGTTTAGCCGAAGCATTAGAGGTATTAGTAAACGAAACCTGTAATGCGATGCAAACAGATGTTTGCTCAATTTATTTGGCTGATCATTCGCGTCAATGTTATTACTTAATGGCAACCCGCGGGTTAAAAAAACCTCGTGGGATTGCTATTCGTCTTGGGTTTGATGAAGGCGTTGTGGGGGCCGTTGGCCGTCAATCTGAAATGCTCAATCTTGCCGATATTCGCGAACATCCTGAATTTAAATACCTTCCCCAACTCAAAGAAGAGCAGCTAAAAGCATTTTTAGGTGTACCAGTTGTTTATCGTCGAAAATTACTTGGTGTGTTAGTCGTACAGCAACGTGATCGACGTTTTTTTAATGAAACTGAAGAGTCCTTTTTGGTGACGTTGTCAATGCAACTCGCCGTGATTTTATCTCAAGTGCAATCTAAAGGAATTTTTGGGCAATATAGACAAAGCCGGCTTAAAGCTATACCTGTATCACAAGGCATTGTGATGGCCTATGGCTGGCAAGATAGTTCACAACCTACCTTTGATTCAATCTACGAAGCTAGTGCTTTAAATATTAATGATGAAAAGCAGCATTTAATAAATGCAATTGAAAATGCTGCTTCTGAATGCCGACGAATTAGCAAGCGCTTTATGGCAAACTCGCAAAAGGAAAGTGCTGCAATTTTTGATTTGTATAATCATTTATTGCATGACCCACAACTCAAAAAAAGGTTATTTGCGGCAATTGAGCAAGGGGCTATTGCGCAATGGGCAGTGAAAAAAGTCATTGATGATTATGTTGAACAGTTTTCCCGTTTAAATGACCTTTATTTGAGGGAAAGAGGAGCTGACCTTAGAGCATTAGGTCAACGTTTACTTTTCCATTTAGATGATAACTTAACGGCCCGCGAGCAGTGGCCAGAAAGTTTTATTTTGGTTGCGGATGAGCTAAGTGCGAGTGTATTAGCTGAGATGCCTTTGGAGCAGCTTGCTGGTGTTATTGTTCGTGATGGTGCCACGCATTCGCATTCTGCCATTTTGATCAGAGCGATGGGAATACCCGCAATAATGGGAGTAGATGTTGACCCATCTTTATTGCATGACCGTTTTTTAATTCTTGATGGTTATCGTGGTGATGTATTCATTGAGCCCGAGAATTTTATTGTTCAAGAATATAAGCAAATTATTGCGGAAGAAAATATTCTCAGTGAATTAGCTGAAGATTCTCTTGAACAAGAAGTCACATTAAAAAACGGTGAATATGTCTATATTTACCTTAATGCTGGTTTAAGCCCCCGTTATGAACGGCAGATTAATGTTGCCGTAGATGGTGTTGGGTTGTATCGGACAGAACTGCCTTTTATGCTGCATAACGGTTTTCCATCCGAAGATGAGCAAAAGCAGCTGTATCAGGAAATATTGCATTTATTTGCAGATAAGCCCGTTGTGCTAAGAACATTAGATATTGGGGCGGATAAGCAGTTACCTTACATGCCAATCAATGAAGAAAACCCTTGTTTAGGTTGGCGCGGTATACGGATTATGTTGGATCAACCTGAGATCTTCTTGATTCAATTAAGAGCTATGTTGTTAGCAAACCTTAAAACTCAAAATTTGCGCATTTTATTACCGATGATAACCAGCCTTAATGAGGTTGATGAGGCTATCATTTTAATAAAAAGAGCAAGGGATGAATTAAGTCAATCGATTGATCACATAGTACCTATGCCACAAATTGGTGTTATGTTTGAAGTTCCTTCATTATTATTTTTACTGCCAGAGTTAAAAAAACGGGTCGATTTTATTTCAATTGGTACGAATGATTTAACCCAATATTTATTGGCTGTCGATAGAAATAACACGCATGTTGCATCAATTTATGACAGCCTGCATCCTGCAATGATCCGCTTTCTAGCTCAGGTAAGCGAAGAGTGTCAACGGATTGGTTTACCGGTCAGTGTGTGCGGTGAAATGGCAGGGCAGCCGTTGGGAGTAGCGGCATTAATCGCTTTAGGCTATCGTTCTTTGAGTATGAATGGACGTAGTGTTCCAAGAGTAAAATATTTGATCCGTGGATTACAACCTGATTTAGTATCTGCGTTATTACCCGATCTTTTAACCGCTGAAACAAGTAGTATGATCCGTGAAAAAATTAGTTTATTTATGGAGAAGAATGGGTTAGGTGGCTTTGTTCGAGGTGGTATCTAATTTATTTCACCAGATTTTTCTATCTCAATGCTATGTTATGATGCATGGCGATTTTGATTTAACAAATAAAGTGGGGAACGATGAGTAACAGCTACTTAGCATTTCCGGAGATTGATCCTGTCATGTTCTCGGTCGGGCCAGTGTCTTTGCACTGGTATGGTTTTATGTATCTTGTTGGGTTTGTATTTGCTTTGTGGTTAGCAAATCGTCGTGCGGCTAAACCTAACAGTGGTTGGACAAAAAATGAAGTTGAGAACTTACTCTACATTGGCTTTGTAGGTGTTTTTGTAGGTGGAAGATTAGGTTACGTATTCTTTTATAATTTGCCAGTATTTCTTGATGATCCCCTTTACTTATTTAAAGTTTGGGATGGCGGAATGTCGTTTCATGGCGGATTAATTGGTGTTATTTGTGCCATGATGTGGTTTGCACATCGGACTCGACGCCGTTTCCTTCAAGTTGCTGATTTTGTTGCACCACTTATTCCATTTGGTTTAGGAATGGGGCGAATTGGAAACTTTATTAATGGAGAATTATGGGGACGAGTCACTTTAGATACGCCTTGGGCATTTCTATTCCCACATTCGCGAAGTGAAGATATTCAAATAGTAGCGCAAGATCCATCATTACTGCCTATTTTAGAGCAATATGGCGTTCTTCCACGCCATCCATCTCAACTTTATGAGATGGTTTTAGAAGGGATTGTATTATTCCTGATCTTAAATATATTTGTGCGTAAACCTCGCCCAATGGGCAGTGTTTCTGGGCTATTTTTGATAGGTTATGGGGCGTTCCGAATTATTGTTGAATTCTTTAGACAACCAGATTCGCAGCTTGGTTTATTTGGAGGCATTAGCATGGGGCAAATTTTATCAATACCAATGATTATTGTTGGTGTGCTAATGATTATGTGGGCATATAAATATGGTCAAAATATTCCAGCCCATAAACCCGACAAGAATCCTAAAAGTAAATAAATAAAATAAATTGATAAGGCCATCATTGCGCTTGTAATGATGGCCTATAAATAAGTGAGTATTTATGAAGCCGTATCTTGAGTTATGCCAGCGAATTATTGATGAAGGTCAGTGGGTTGAGAATAAACGTACGAGTGTTCGTTGCCTAACGGTGATTAATGCTGACCTAGAGTATGATGTTGCAAATAACCAATTTCCTTTAATTACCACACGTAAAAGCTTTTTTAAGGCTGCGATAGCTGAGTTACTTGGCTATTTGCGTGGCTATGATAATGCAAAGCAGTTCCGAGAAATTGGTTGTAACACTTGGAATGCTAATGCTAATGAAAATCAGGCTTGGCTAAATAATCCACACCGTAAAGGTGAGGATGATATGGGCAGAGTTTATGGTGTTCAGGGACGTTCGTGGTTACGTCCAGATGGCTCACATCTTGATCAGCTTAAAAAAGTTGTCGATAACTTAAAAAATGGGATAGATGATCGTGCTGAAATTATAACGTTTTATAACCCGGGTGAATTTGAAATGGGTTGTTTACGTCCTTGCATGCATACTCATACTTTTTCACTATTAGGCGATACACTTCATTTAACGTCGTATCAACGTAGCTGTGATGTTCCACTGGGCTTAAATTTCAATCAAGTCCAGTGTTTTGTATTCCTTGCTCTTATGGCTCGAATTACAGGTCATAAACCCGGTAAGGCTTATCACAAAATTGTGAATGCTCATATTTATGAAAATCAATTACCTTTGATGCGTGATGTACAATTAAAGCGTGAACCTTTCCCTTTACCATCATTGTTTATTAATCCGCAAATCAAGACATTGGAAGATATTGAAACTTGGGTGAGTACTGATGATTTCACTTTAGAGGGATATCAGTATCACGAAGCTATACGTTATCCATTTACAGTTTAATTATTCTTTGAGATTGTTGGCAAAGCGCGGGGAAATCCTAGTTCCCCGCTTTGTGTTATCAATTGAAAATCAATATATTGATCTTCCTCCGTTTATTTTAAAGTGCATTATCATTGTTACTAAACAAACTGTGTTGGTTAGTAACTCGCAATTTTGAATTAAGCACTCCAAAACCTCATTTTAATAATGTTATTTTGGAGGCTTAATTGATTAGTTATAAATTGAATTGATTAATCTTTAAATTTGTTTTGTTTATCCTCCTTTTTAATATCTGAAGCTCTTTGTCACTAGCGACGAGCTCTGTACTTTTTTTATCGTTTTCCTACCAAATTAGTGATCTTTATTTTTACCAACAATTTTAAGTTGCGAGCCGCTTCGCAAATCGACCAATGCCTCTTTGTAAATTCAATGATTGCTTGCGAAACGGCTCGTAAATTTAAATCTAAGTTTTGGTATTGCTGATTTTTATTACTGATATTGGCTGTGTTCTTGGAAGAAGGGATAACAAAATGAAAATTAGGAACCAACAAAATGGATTTACGTTAATTGAAATATTAGTTGTGATATTTATTTGTTCATTTGCATTAATTCCTGCTTTACATAATTGGCATAAGCAACAACAACGTGAGTATTTAATTGATACAGCTCGGCAAGTTGCTGCATTTATTTATCGCCATTTTATGGAAGGAATTTATCTAAACCAACATCGTATTTTATTTGTAGACCCACTAAAAGATAATTGGAAAATTACCATAAAAGATGCAATTACGAAGGATCAAATAGGGCAATTAGTAGCTGATAAATTTAATCATGTGGCGATAAAGTCAGCAACGCGTACCTCAATTGATTTATATGGTAAGCAAGGAACCAGTCATGCTTTTCGCATTGAACTACAGAATGATTTTGGGCAAATGACCATTTTTATGTCTGCTAGCGGTAGGGTTAGAGGTTGTAGTAATAAAAAAATTGTAGGTGTTCCACATTGTTAGTGCCTCATTGTATGAATAAAAATGATCAATTAGGTTTTTCATTGCTTGAAACTCTCATTGCAATGGGGTTAAGCAGTTTTATCTGTATTGCTGCCATATCCGTATTTCCTGCTTTATTTAAACAGACTCATCATTCTTACATTCAATATCAAATAGATAGAGAAGTTAGGCAAGTTCTTATTAATATGGAGAAAGACTTTAGGCGAATTGGTTATTGTAGCCGACAGTTTTGTGATGGTACTGCAATTAAAATAGAGGCTAAATTTTTAAGTAGATTGCCAAATTCATGTATTGTTTTTGCTTATGATCAGGATTTATCTGGAGCATGGCGTAACGGGGGAGCTCGTAGTAAAGAAACTGATTTTTTTGGGTATAGATTAAACAATAATAAATTGGAATCTAATAGAAACGTGATGGATTGTAATGGTAGCCGCTGGCAATCCTTATTCGATCCCCAAGTAATTAAAGTCAATAAGTTATCTTTTACTTGGCATAAAGAACACTCTTTATTAGAAGTCAAACTTATTGTTAAAACACCATTGTTACCTAACAAAGAATTGAGTTATAGAACCACTGTATTATTGAGGAATGTTTAATGGCGGCATTGCAGACTCAAAAAGGAAATATTGCTTTAATTATGGTCGTTATCTTAATGACAATGGCACTACTATTATTAAAAGCATTACATTTTTACCAAGAAAGTGCGCGTGATGAATTTTTCCGTGAGAAGAGGTTTTTTGAAACTTTTAATCTAGCTGAATCTGCATTATCTTGGGGGTTAACGCAAAATTGGCAGCTATTTGGTTCAATAGATACAGATTGGGAATGTTTACAGCATCAAAAACCATATTGGGAAAGCTGCTTAAAGCATTATAAAGGCAATGATTTTATATTATTAGGTCGAAGTTTTTATAACGACACACAATATATCAATGTATATCGTTGGGTTAATCCTTTAGCAGGTTCTCAGAAAGTGCAAGCAAGGGAAAATGGTTGGCTAGACTATTGCCCTGTAAAAAAGAAAGGGTTTTGCTAATGAAGCAAAACCAAATAATACAGCAGCAAGGTTTCGCCTTGATAGAATCAATTATTGCGATGGTTGTCTTTGCTATCTTATTAGTCGCTCTGCTAAACTATAGCCAATATATCACTTTGAATTTTAATCAAATATTTCAGCATTCAGCAGTAATAAGAGAGTTAAATAGCCAGTTAGAATATAAATCATCAATGAAAGCGGTGGAGCGTGAAAACCAGAAGCCGCTTTCCCCCAATTGGCAGCTAAACTTACAAGATTTTTCGGTGTCAGAGAATTGTACTGATACAACCGTCGCCTTATCGAACCCGAGGCAAAAATTTGTACTGACCCGTAGGGTTTGTAGAACAGGAGATAATAATGTTTCAGGTTTATCATTCTAATCAATTAGATATATTAAAAGAGTTGATTGCTCATTTGATAGAGAATGAACCACTTTCTCACCCGTTCGAAAAAGAAATCATTCTAGTACAAAGTCCCGGAATGTCTCAGTGGCTACAAATTGAATTAGCTAAACGTTTTGGCATTGCTGCTAATATTTATTACCCGCTTCCTGCTACTTTTATTTGGGATATGTTTCGCCGTGTTCTACCTAATATTCCAAAAGAGAGTGCATTTACTAAGCAAGCCATGTCTTGGAAGTTGATGAAAATTCTTCCTGAAGTGATTCATGAAGAAGAATTTGCACCTTTACGTCACTACCTCCAGCAAGACCTAGATAAACGAAAACTGCATCAATTATCGGGGCGAATTGCAGATTTATTTGACCAATATTTAGTCTATCGGCCTCAATGGATTGAAAAATGGCAACAAAACGATCTTGTCGATGATCTCAGTATTAATCAACTATGGCAAAAAAGGTTATGGCTAAAGTTGGTTGAATATACAGAAGAACTAGAACAATCTCCGTGGCATCGTGCAAATCTTTACCAAAGTTTTATTGATACACTAGCGACTAGTACGGATTTAAAAAAAATCCTCCCTAAACGGATTTTTATCTGCGGCATTTCATCATTTCCACCCGTTTACTTACAAGCTTTACATGCAATAGCTGAACATACAGATATCCATCTTATGTTTACTAACCCGTGCCGTTATTATTGGGGGGATATTCACAGCCACTCCTTTTTAGCAAAATTACAAAAACGTAAGTTACATCATTATATTGATAAACATGAAATATCGCGTTTTAAGTTAGAAGAGCATGCAAAGCAATTATTTAATGATGATGGAGAGCAAGATGTTGCCAACCCGCTTTTAGCATCATGGGGTAAGTTAGGAAGAGATAGCCTGTACTTTATTTCTCAAATAGAAAATGCGAATGAAATTTCGGCTTTTGTTGATACAGATAGAAAGAGCTTATTGCAAAATTTACAGCAAGATATTTTAGATCTTGAAAATCATGCACAATTAGGTGAAACACTAGAGGATTTTAATAGTAGTTTAGGTAAGCGATCTTTAGACATTATAGATGAATCTGTCTCTTTTCATTCTTGCCATAGCCCACAACGGGAAGTGGAAGTATTGCAAGATAAACTACTGACTTTATTTGAACAAGATCCTACCTTGACGCCACGAGATGTGATCGTCATGGTTTCAGATATAGATAGCTATACCCCATTTATTCAAGCTGTCTTTGGTAATACAACTTCCTCGCGCTACATTCCTTTTTCTATATCGGATAGAAAAGCCTTACAAGCACACCCTATATTACAATCATTTATATTACTACTTGATTTACCCCAAAGCCGTTTCTCAACTGAGCAAGTGCTTACATTACTTGAAGTATCTGCATTTGCAGCCCGTTTTGATATTGATGAAGGCGAGCTAAATTTATTGCGTAAATGGGTACATGAGTCAGGAATTCGCTGGGGATTAGATGATGATAATGTTCGTTCTTTATCATTGCCTGTGATAGGCCAAAATACATGGGAGTTTGGTTTAAGCCGCATGTTACTCGGGTATGCAATGGACAGCCGATACGGGCCTTGGCATGATGTGTTGCCTTATGACGAGTGTAGTGGTCTTGCTGCTCAACTTGCAGGTAAGCTTGCGCTATTAGTGAATACATTGAGGGAGTGGAGAACGCTATTAGCATCAGAACGCACATTAAATGATTGGAAAGGTATTAGCCAAGAATTAATTGAGAGTTTCTTTAAAGTAGATACTGATACCCAGTTAGTACTTACTTTAGTTTCAGATAAATGGCATCAAATTATTGATAATGCAATTAATTCAGGTTATTACGAAGAGGTGCCATTACGTTTGATCCGTGATGAGCTAGCGGTTTGTTTTGATGATGAAAAAATAAGCCAGCGCTTTTTAGCAGGAGCAGTTAACTTCTGTACTTTGATGCCGATGCGTTCAGTTCCTTTTAAAGTGATCTGTTTACTTGGCATGAATGATGGAATTTATCCTCGTACTATCCCACCGTTAGGTTTTGACTTAATGGCCGAAAAAGTAATGAGGGGCGATAGAAAGCGTCGAGATGATGATCGTTATTTATTTTTAGAAGCCCTAAACTCGGCAGATCAGCAACTCTATATCAGCTATGTTGGGTTATCTATTCAAGATAACCAACCTTGTAATCCATCAGTATTAGTTACAGAGCTTTTAGATTACATTTGTCAGAGCTTTTGTTTACAGGGTGATGAGGATCTTGATATTGATGAAAGTGCTTTACGCGTAAGACAGCACCTTATTACTCAGCATAATCGGGTTCCTTTTGCTAAAGAGAATTTTATTCAGGGTTCACCTCACCAAAGTTTTGCAGATGAATGGTTACCTGCGGCAAATACAACTTTTCAAGAAAATCCTCCTTTTATTTCCAAGCTTGCTTTGCGCGATCAGGTGACAGAAATAACACTTGAACAACTTTTGCGCTTTTATCGGCATCCAATCAGAGCTTTTTTCCAACAACGATTAAAAGTGCATTTTTCAATTGAAGAGACAGAGTTACCAGAAGATGAACCTTTTCAGTTAGATAGGTTACAACGCTATAAAATGAATGAGCAGGTTTTATCTCTGCTAGTTAATGATGAACAACCAACACATTTACATCAAGCGTTGAAAGCCGCGGGACAACTACCTGCTAAACAATTTGGTCAATTGCTTTGGGAACAGCAAGTTAATGAAATGGTACCACTTGCTGAGAAAATTAAAGAACGTCTGGAACCGACTTTTAACCATATCATTGATACTGAAATAAATGGTATTAAGATAACGGGTGTATTGAAAAATATTCATCAGACAGGAATATTGCGTTATCGACCTGCATATCTAACAGCAAATGATGGCATTCAACTGTGGATTGAACATTTACTGTTTAGTTTATCTATTGGTGAAGGTGAGAGTATTACACTGGGCAGAGATAATAGTATTTGGGCATTTTCTAGTGTAAAACCAGATAAAGCCTATGATTATCTTGAGCAGTTAATTCAAGGTTATTGTGAAGGACAAAATTCACCTTTGTTATTGTTGAATCAAAGCTGTTGGAACTGGCTATCCGCTTGTTTTGATAAAAAATCTAAGCAGTACGATTTTACCTCTGAAGAGGTTCAGCAAAAAGCGTTGTCAACTTTGTTACAGAGTTTGCAAGGCTCAGCAATGAAACGAGGTGATATGGAAGATGATTATGTTTTACGTGCATGCAGGCAAATTGATCAACAACTGATTCAATCGCTTCAAGAAAATAGCCATCGTTATCTTCAACCAATGACAGAGTATTTAAAATAAACAGGAGAGCATTGAAGGATGCGACATTTATCCAAAAGTATCGCTCAGTTTTTCTTATTGTTCACTTTAATGATTTTGGGAAGTGCCGCCATTGCGCAGCCTCTTTGGCAAGTTTTACCAGAAACTATCAATAAAAGTGATAATGATCCAAGGCTTTATCAAGCGATAAAGTTAAATAATGGTATGACAGTTTTATTGGTTTCAGATCCGAAAGCAACGAAGTCATTAGCTGCGGTTTCTATCCCAGTAGGCAGCCTTGAAAACCCAGACAGTCAGTTAGGGTTAGCACACTACTTAGAACATATGGTATTAATGGGGTCGAAAAAATACCCTGAACCAAGTAGTTTGTCTGAGTTTTTGCAAAAACATGGTGGTAGCCATAATGCGAGCACAGCAGCACATCGCACAGCCTATTATCTTGAAGTTGAAAATGGTGCTTTAGAAGCTGCAACAGATAGACTTGCTGATGCATTAGCGGAGCCTTTGCTTGATCCTACTAATGCAGATAGAGAGCGTAATGCCGTAAATGCAGAGTTGACAATGGCTCGTTCTCGGGATGGCATGCGTATGTGGCAAGTACGTTCAGAAACTTTAAACCCACAGCATCCAAACTCCCGTTTTTCTGGTGGTAATTTAGAAACATTAAAAGATAAGCCTAATAGTAAATTACAAAATGAGCTTATCGGCTTCTATAAACAATATTATTCAGCAAATATCATGAATGGTGTTCTTTATGGTAATGAATCTATAGAAGCGTTGGCAAAAATTGCATCAGAAACGTTTGGTCGTATCCCTAATTTAGATATAAAAGCGCCAGAAACAAATATTCCCGCAATCACTGATAATGAAAAAGGTATCATTATCCATTATGTGCCTGCTCAGCCACAAAAAGCGATTCAGTTAGAGTTTAGTATTAAAAACAATATGGCTGATTTTCGCAGTAAAAGTGATGAATATATTGGTTATTTAATTGGAAATCGTAGCCCAGGAACACTTGCTGATTGGTTGATTTCTCAAGGGTTAGCGGAGGGAATTAGTGCATCTGCAATGCCAAATGCTGACCGTAATGATGGTACTTTTTCTATCTATATTACGTTGACAGATAAAGGCTTAAAAGAGCGCAATGAAATTATTGCTGCTGTTTTTAAATATATTGATCAAATAAAGCAAGATGGTGTCACTACAGGTTATTTTAATGAGATCAAAAACGTATTAAATCTCTCTTTCCGCTACGGCTCAATCGTAAGAGATATGAATTACATTGAGTGGCTTTCTGACCAAATGATTAATGTCCCAGTAAATCATGTATTAGATTCAGGTTATATTGCTGATAAATATGATCCAGCGGCTATTAAGGCTCGGTTATCTGAGCTGACAGCGAAAAATGCAAGGGTTTGGTTCATCAGTGAAAAAGAGCCACATAACAAGAAAGCATATTTTGTAGATGCGCCTTATCAAGTCGATAAAATCACGGACAAGCAATATACAATGTGGGATCAACTTGAATCTAAAATGGAATTCAAGCTGCCTGAGTTAAACCCGTATATTGCAAATAACTTATCATTGATTAAAGCGGATAAAGCTTATAAACACCCAGAAATGGTTTACCAAGATGGAAATACTCGTGTGTTATATATGCCGAGTCAATATTTCGCTGATGAACCAAAAGCAAGCATTAGCTTGGCTCTGAAAACAAAAGAAGGTGAGCAGGATGCTAAATCTCAGGTAACCGGTTCATTATTGCAATATATTGCTTCATTAAAAATGGATGAATTGCAATATCAAGCCTCTGTAGCTGGAATGTCTGTATCCGTTTCACAGGGTCTTGGTCTGAATTTTTATGCTAGCGGATATACTCAGCACTTACCTGAACTATTCTTGTCAATGACCAAGTTGTACTTAAGTTTTGAGCCAACTGAAAGAGAGCTTGAGCAAGCTAAATCTTGGTATAGAGAACAAATTAAAGTTGCAGATAACGCGAAAGCATATGAATTAGCTATGCAGCCATTTAATCGTGTTAAGAGCGTTCCTTACTTTGAACAAAAAGAGCAATTGGCATCACTAGATAGCATTTCTTTAAAAGACCTTACTGATTATCGTGCAAAAATGGTTGAAAGTTCAGCATTACAAGCATTGATTATCGGTAACCTTACCAAGGCTCAGGGCATTAAGACAATTCAAGATGCTCGAGAATTACTGAAAAGCAAAGGTACCAATTGGTGGCGTGGAGATGTTGTTACTGTTGATAAACCTTATTTAGCTGATTTTCATAAGCAAGGAAATAGTACAGATAATGCGCTTGCCGAAATCTTTGTTCCGGAAGGATATGGTCGTTTAGAAGGCGCAGTGTTGTCAGGTTTATTATCTAACATCATCCAACCTTGGTTCTATGATCAACTTAGAACTCAAGAACAGCTTGGCTATGCTGTTTTCTCATTTAAAGCTGGTTTAGGTGAACAATGGGGAATTGGTTTCTTACTACAAAGTAATGCTAAAACGCCTAGCTACCTAAATACGCGTTATCAAGAGTTTTATAGCACAGCATTTAAGAAGCTAAAGGAATTGCCAGAAAAGGATTTTGAGCAATATAGGCAAGCGATTATTACTGAAATGCAACAACCACCGCAAACATTCTATGATGAGGTGGGTCGTTTCTTCTCAGATTTTAGCCGTAATATTTTTACCTTTGATACACGAGAAAAAGTGTTAGCCATGTATTCAACAGTAACGAAACAGCAAGTGGTTGACTATTATGATAAAGCCGTTATGAAACGTCAGGGACTCGCATTTGCATCTCAAATAACAGGTCAAGGTGTGGACCAAAAAACGGGCTATGCAGTATTAAAGGACTGGATTATTTATCCAAATGCTTCTGAATTACAAAAAGTTTTACCCGTAAAGGAAGAGAGTGAGTGATTAACATGCAGAAGAGTTCTTTATCGTTAGATCCTTTTTCATTGCCTTTACATGGACAAAGGCTTATTGAAGCATCTGCCGGTACAGGTAAAACCTATACAATAGGGCTTCTCTATCTGCGTTTATTACTTGGGTTAGGGGGGAGAATGCTTTCTCCCGACCTTTGAGTGTTGAAGAAATTCTCGTCGTGACATTCACAGAAGCGGCAACTAATGAATTGCGCGGGCGTATTCGCCTGCGTATTCATGAAATGCGTTTGGCATGTTTACGTAATGGAATTGGTTTAAAGGAAGGATCAGAATATCTCACGTTACTTGAGCAGATAAAAACACCAGAACAACGTGAGTTTGCGGCAAATTGGTTGTTGATTGCAGAGAGACAAATGGATGAAGCTGCAATTTATACTATCCATGGTTTTTGCCAAAGGATGTTAGTCCAGAATGCTTTTGAATCGGGTGTATTATTTGAACAAACAATGATCCAAGATGAACTACCAATTCAGAAGCAAGCTTGTGCAGATTTTTGGCGGCGACATTTTTATCCCATTGATTATTCAATGGCAAAAGTAGTTTCATCTCATTGGAATGGTCCTGAAGCATTACTTTCAGATATTAAACCGTTTTTGCAAGGTGATATGCCGTATATCGTCAATGAGAATAAGGTGGATGAAACACTTGAGGAACGGCATAACCGATTAATTACATTGATAAAAAATGTAAAATCTTCATGGGCTGCTGGTAGTGCAGAATTTGCTAAATTGATTACAGATTCAGATGTTGATAAGCGGAGCTATAGTTCTCGTTTCTTACCCAATTGGCTAGATAAAATGGCGAATTGGGCGCAAGAGGAAACTGTAGATTATCAATTACCTAAAGAAATTGAGCGCTTCTCACAAACTATTTTACATGATAAGTCTAAAAGTGGTTCTGGACCTGAGCATATTGCATTTGCACAGATAGATGAATTGCTTGCTGAATCATTGACGATTAAAGACTTAATTATTCCCCTTGCAATCACAGAGATCAGAACATCCATAGCACATGAAAAGCATAGCCGTGGTGAAATGGGGTTTGATGATTTACTGACTCGCTTAGATAAAGCATTGAAACATGAGGGTGGACAGTATTTAGCGGATGCTGTTAGCCAGCGTTTTCCGGTTGCCATGATTGATGAGTTTCAGGATACAGATCCACAGCAATATCGTATTTTTCAACGTATTTACCAAGGCAAAGCACATAGCGCCTTATTATTTATTGGCGATCCCAAACAAGCTATTTATGCTTTTCGTGGTGCGGATATATTTACTTATATTGAAGCTAAAAAACAAGTTAGTGCTCACTATACATTAGGAACTAATCACCGCTCTTCTGAGCAGATGGTTTCGGCAGTTAATCAAATCTTTAGTCATTGTAATAACCCTTTCATTTTTGAACAAATACCGTTTAATCCTGTCAATTTCTCCCAAAAAAATGCGGGTAAATCATTACATCATGATGGGCAAGATATTAAAGCGTTAACTTTTTGGCAAATTGATGCTGAAGCGCTTTCTATAGCCGATTATGAACAAAATATGGCTGCACAATGTGCTGCACAGGTTAGTGAGTGGTTACAAGGGGGATTACAAGGTAGTACTTTTTTTCAGCATATTGATGGAGAATGTTTACCTGTTTCCGCGTCTGATATCACGGTTTTAGTAAGAAGTCGCCGAGAAGCAATATTAATACGTAATGCATTGAATCAGCTGAATATTCCTTCTGTATTCCAATCAAATAGAGAAAGCGTATTTGCAACTCAAGAAGCGCGTGACCTTCTATGGATATTACAAGCGGTATTATCACCCGAAAAAGAACGTGTTTTGCGAAGTGCATTAGCGGCTGGAATTCTTGGATTAAGTGCAAAAGATATAGATGAGCTTAATTATAATGAAAGAGAATGGGAAAAATTAGTTGATGAATTTACTCGATATGCGGTGATTTGGCATACTCGCGGCGTTCTCCCTATGCTACGAGTTTTGATGTCTAAAAGGCATATTGCAGAAAGCTTACTTTCTACAACTGAAGGTGAGCGCCGTTTGATGGATGTCATGCATATTGGTGAATTACTTCAAGAAATGTCCCTTCAATTAGAAGGTGAACATACATTAGTTCGCTGGCTAACTCAGCAAATTGCTCATCCTGATCATCAAGCTAATTCACAGCAAATGCGCCTAGAAAGCGATAAACACTTAGTTCAAATTAGCACAATTCATAAATCAAAAGGCCTTGAATATAAAATTGTTTGGTTGCCTTTTGCCTGTAATTTTTTACCGCAGTCAAAAGCGCTCTATCATGATAGGGATGATTATAAAACTCACTTAGATTTGGCAGATAATAAAGAAAATATTGAGCTAGCTGATGAGGAGCGTTTAGCGGAAGATTTACGATTATTATATGTTGCGCTAACTCGTGCTATTTACCATTGTAGTGTTGGCATTGCGCCTATTATTAAAGGTAATCGTAAAAAAAGTGGTGAAACAGATATACATTTATCGGCTATTGGCTATTTAATTCAGCAAAGTCAGGCTGGAGATGTTGTACTCCTGAATGAAAACTTAGCCAAATTAAAAAGTACAGTGATTGATGTTTTGCCTGTTGAGCAGATAAATGCAAAACCATTATTACTTGATCAAAATAATGATGAAACATTATCTGCTAAACAGTTTAATCGCTCATTAAACACTTATTGGCGGGTAACTAGTTATTCTGGTTTGAGCTATAGCAGTGGAGGGCATAATGAAATTGAACAAACTATCTCTTCTGAGCAATTAGCTAATTCATTGGCACCTAAAATGGATATTGAAGCCAGTACTGATGACTTATCACAAGAAATGGATGAATCGACTTTCACACCTCATCAGTTTCCTAAAGGGGCGAATCCCGGAACATTTTTGCATAGTTTAATGGAGGAAATTGATTTTTCTAAAGATATTTCAATCGAATGGTTGATTGAAAAATTAGAAGGATCAGGCTTCGATGTAAAATGGGCACCGATGTTGCAACAGTGGTTGACGGCTATTCTTCAGGTTCCTTTGTCTGACGATGGTTTATGTTTGTCTGCTTTAGCGGAGCAAGACAAGCTTGATGAAATGCAATTTTACTTACCAATTGAACATTTATTAGAGGCAAACTCTTACGATCAACTTGCTCACCGTTATGATCCCCTTTCTGCTGTTTGCCCGCCACTTAATTTTGAAAAAGTGCAAGGGATCTTAAAGGGTTTTATTGATCTTACTTTCTTATGGAAAGGGAAATTCTATTTATTAGATTATAAATCTAATTATTTAGGTGAAGATGAGAATGGTTATACACAAGAAGCCATGTCAGAAGCCATGATTGATCACCGCTATGATCTACAATATCAGCTATATTCATTGGCATTGCATCGTTATCTTAAACAAAGATTGCCGAATTATCGTTATGGTGAACATTTTGGTGGTGTTTATTACCTCTTTTTACGAGGGGTTAGTGATATAGAATCAAAAAATGGGATTTTTTTCTATCGTCCTGAAGAAGAATTTATTGAGGAGCTTGACCTGTTATTTCATGATCCGATAAAACAGGATAATCAATCATGATAAAAACACTGTTTAAAAAAGCGATAGAAAAACGTCTGCTTACTCCACTTGATGTGCAATTTGCTTATCATATTATCAGGGATGAAAATCCAATATTACTTTTAGTTGCTGCATTTTTGAGTGCAGAAACCATGGCAGGGCATGTCTGTTTATCCATAACAGACATTACTCCCGAACAACTTTTTTCAGGGCGTCATCCTGAATTAGCCATAGAATTTTGGCGTGCTATTGGTGATACTGATGCGGAAGCTATTTTTGAAACAATCAAAAATGCACCATCAGTTACGTTAGCTGGAGAAAATAAATTATCTCCATTTGTTTTATCGGGATCATTTTTATATTTCCAACGTTTATGGCAGTACGAACAAAATGTTTCTCAGTATTTTTCACATGCTGGCTCACTAAACCAGCATGCTCAAGATATTAAACTTACCTTAGATTCATTATTTTCACATGCAGATGATATAGATTGGCAAAAAGTTGCTGCTGCGGTTGCCGTTACAAGTAAAGTTTCTGTCATTTCAGGTGGACCAGGTACAGGGAAAACAACCACGGTAGCGCGAATTCTTGCCGCTTTAATCAAATTAGCTGTTGCGAATAACCAAACGATAAATATTGAATTAGCCGCTCCAACGGGTAAGGCAGCAGCACGCCTGACTGAATCTTTAGGCGCTGCTTTGGCTGGCTTATCACTCAATGCTGAAGAAAGCCGAATGTTACCAAACCAAGCGAAAACGCTTCACCGATTACTTGGTGCCCAGCCAGAAAGTCAGCATTTTCGTTATAATCGTGATAATAATCTGATATTAGATGTTTTAATTGTTGATGAAGCTTCAATGGTCGATTTGCCAATGATGAGCAAGTTGATTGAAGCTTTACCTCCTGATGCAAGATTGATTTTTTTAGGTGATAAAGACCAATTAGCATCCGTTGAAGCTGGGGCTGTTCTCGGGGATATTTGCCAATTTGCCAATATGGGATATAGCTTACAGCGCGCCAACGAATTGACTCAGTTGACTGGCTATTCTCTTGATAATTTCACTTCTGAAAAAGGTCCATTGATCCGAAATAATTTATGTTTACTACGCAAAAGCTATCGTTTTTCATCTTCTTCAGGTATTGGTCAGCTTGCCTCTGCCGTTAATGAGGGTAATGCAAAACAAGTAGAAAAATTATTGAATAATGAGCTGAATGATGTAAATAGCTATTCTCAAGATACCGAAGATGATTATGCACAAATGCTGATAGCCGCAGCGGGTCATTATCAAGATTATTTATTAGCCGTAAAAGCAAATAGTTCAGCTGAGCAAGTACTACATAAGTTTAATCAATATCGTTTGTTATCAGCATTAAGAGATGGGCCTTACGGCGTGATAGGATTAAATGAAAAATTAGAAAAGCTCCTTCAACGGCAAGGATTGATTCATCGCTCTTTTAATCAATCTAATAAGCATTATGCGGGTAGGCCGATTATGATCAGCCGTAATGATAGCCCTCTTGGATTATTTAATGGTGATATTGGCATTATTTTGCCCGATACCGATGGTGCATTGAGAGCCTATTTCCAATTCCCTGATGGCACTATTAAAGGGATCCAGCCTAATCGTTTACCTTTACATGAAACTGCTTATGCGATGACAGTTCATAAATCACAAGGCTCGGAATTTACGCATACGGCATTAGTATTACCAAAAGTATATTCACCAGTAATTACCCGAGAGTTGGTTTACACGGCGATAACCAGAGCAAAAAAAGAGCTTTCGTTATACTGTAGTCCTAAAATATTACGTCGAGCAATTGAAACGCCAACCCGGCGCCGTAGTGGACTTGCTATGCAGTTAATGGCAACGAACGCAGTTAATGGCAAGATATAGTATAAATATTACGTAGTAAATTATAAATATATTGTTTATAACCAATGAGATAACTGAAAAGCAAAGGATAAAAATATGGATAAGCAGCAAGAAATGACGGCGATGACCATAACGTTAAATGCTCGGATTGAGCCAGAAAGACGTGCTGATTTAGAAAATGCATTTTCAGAAGTCATGACAGGCATGGGAAAAAATGTACAAATTACAGGTGGTGGCACTTTATTATCCGATGATGGTGAGCCCGATGAATGTGATATTGAGCTAGCAGTAGAAGATGCATCAGACGAAAATATTAGCTTAATTATTCAGCTTTTCTCATCTATGTTGGCACCTAAAGGCTCTCGCTTAACTATTCATGGCGAAGATACCGTCATTGAATTTGGTGATGAAGAAGGGCTAGCACTTTATTTAAATGGTACTGATTTATCTGATGATGTTTATGAAAATAGTGATGTAAATGATATTTTCGATAAGCTAGATGAAGCAGTGGAAGATATTGGTGCTATTCATGGTGTATGGGAAGGGCCAACAGAAACCGCTTTTTATTTTTATGGCACTACATTTGCAGAAATGTTAGCGCTATTACAACCGCTTATTGACACAATTCCATTGTGCCAAAAAAGTCGTATTGTACAAATCGCTTAATTTTTGCAAAAAGTGAATAATAACTAACCTGAATGCGATATGACTTTCATTATTCAGGTTAGTTAATTAGGATAATTATTTATCTGCTTGTGTTTTTAGATCAAGCATTAAGATTTTTGAACGTCGCTGATAATTGTACAAAGCTTGTTTTTTTAATGGCAGCATTTCAATTTCAGCTGGCATAAAGCCGCGTTCTTGGAACCAATGTATGCTGCGCGTTGTTAGCACAAATAGCTTTTCCAAATTAATTTGCCTAGCTTGAATGGCGATACGATGTAACAGCTCTTCACCGCGTGCTGAGCTACGATAATCAGGATGTACGGCAACACATGCCATTTCACCCAGTTTTTCATCTGGGTAAGGGTAGAGTGCTGCACATGCAATCACCAAATTATCTCGCTCAATAATGGTAAATTTATCAATTTCCATTTCAAGCTGTTCTCTTGAACGCCTAACAAGTATGCCTTGTTGTTCCAGAGGACGAATGAGTTCTAAGATCCCACCAATATCATTAATATTTGCACGCCGTGTCTGTTCTGAGCTTTCCATAACAATTTGAGTGCCGATTCCGTCACGAGAAAAGAGTTCTTGTATCAAAGCACCATTTTCTTGATAACTCAATAGGTGACTACGACGGACTCCTCGGCGACAAGCGATTGCTGCACCACGTAAAAAACGCACTGTACCAGAATAGTAATCACCTTCAGCTTCCAATTCTTGAATACGTTTTTCAGCATCATTCGGGAAGAGTTCTGAGAGAATATTACCGTCTTTATCTGCAACACCTTGTGAAGAACAAAAGCCAATCAGCTTTTCTGCTTTAATTTTTACCGCAAGTTGTGTAGCAATTTCTTCAGAAGTGAGATTAAAACTTTCTCCAGTCACGGATACAGCAACAGGTCCAATAAGGATGATAGATCCGTGATTTAGCTGGTTATTAATCGCGTCTTCATCAATACGGCGGATCCGTCCGCTATGGCAATAATCTATTCCATCATCAATGCCTAATGGTTGAGCAATAACAAAATTGCCACTCACGACATTAATATGTGCGCCTTGTAAAGGCGTATTGCTCAAGCTCATTGATAAACGTGCTGTAATATCGAGTTGTAAAGCGCCAGATGCTTGTTTGACATATTCAAGCGTATTCGCATCTGTTACACGAGTGTGTTTATGATAAATAGCCTCATAATGTCGCTCAGTTAAAAGATCTTCGATTTGCGGTCGGGCACCATAAACGACAACAATACGAATGCCAAGGCTATGTAATAATCCTATATCATTGACTATATTTGGAAAATTCTCATGCGCGATAGCTTCTCCACCCAGCATAATGACAAATGTTTTGCCGCGGTGAGCATTAATATAAGGAACCGAATGGCGAAATTCATCGACCAATTCGGTGCTGCGCTCTTTCATAATCACCCTCATGAATGAATTTTTATTCGATATTAATGTATTTTTATTCTTTTTGGCAGCAAATATCAAGTAAAAGATGGGATAAGACTTGTAACATTTTTATCATTTGGGTTTACATATATCTATAATAAAAAGTGTATTCTTAATGACAGTATGCGTATGATTCGTTAGAGTTCATATTTATTACCCCATTTGGCCTTATTATTAAATCACTTGATGTTTCAGCTTTAGGTTTGGAATTATTGATGAGTCACCAAGAACACAGCCCATCTAAGCGCCGCTTTATTCAAGGAGCGGCCGCGCTTATGTTGCTTAGCGTTAGCCCAATTGGTTTTGCGGCGAATGCTAATATTATTGCTGTCCGCGTTTGGCCTGCATCGACCTACACGCGTGTGACGCTTGAATCCAACACGCCATTAAAATATCGCCAATTTGTTTTAAATAATCCAGAACGTATTGTTGTCGATCTTGAAGGTGTTCATCTCAATAATGTCTTAAAACAGATGAGCAATCAAATTCAGACAAGAGATCCGTATCTTAAGTTAGTCAGAGTCGGACAATTTGATCCAAAAACAGTACGACTTGTTTTTGAAGTCAAAAGTAAAGTTAGCCCTAAAATTTTTACAATTGCGCCTGTTTCTGAATTTAAAAACCGTTTAGTGATGGATTTTTATCCGGGCAAAGGTGTTTCAACCAATGATGACCCGTTACTTGCTCTATTGGAAGATTATAATAAGGGTGATTTAGAAGAAAGCATGCCAGCTCAGGCTAAAAAGCCAGGAACAGCCGGTAAAGATCGACCAATTATTATAATGATTGACCCTGGGCATGGTGGTGAAGATCCCGGTGCAATAGGCAAGTATAAAACGCGAGAAAAAGATGTTGTATTACAAATTGCTCGTCGCCTAAAAGCATTGATTGATAAAGATCCAGAAATGCGGGCTTATATGACACGTAATGAAGATGTGTTTATTCCATTAAAGGTACGTGTGGCAAAAGCTCGTAAAATGCAGGCAGATTTATTTGTTTCTATTCATGCTGATGCTTTCACTAATCGCTCTGCACATGGTTCCTCAGTCTTTGCATTATCGAAGAAAGGTGCAACAAGTAATACAGCACGTTATCTGGCTCAAACCCAAAACGAAGCTGACTTAATTGGTGGGGTGAGTAAAAGCGGTGATGCTTACCTTGATCATACAATGCTTGATCTTGTACAAACGGCCACAATTAATGATAGCTTGAAGTTTGGTGATGAAGTTTTAAAACGAATGGGAAAAGTAAATAGGTTGCATAAAAATAGAGTCGATCAGGCTGGATTTGCTGTACTTAAAGCACCTGAAATCCCATCTATATTAGTTGAAACGGCCTTTATTAGTAATTTAGAAGAAGAGCGTAAGCTAAAAACGGCAAAATTCCAGCAACAAATGGCCGAGTCGATTTTTCAAGGCATCAAAGCTTATTTTCGTAATGGCGGCACATTAGCTGTGAGAAATTAAGCAATTAACACATGGAAATAGCATTAAAAAGCTGTGAACAGAAATGTGATCGGCTTTTTTTGAAAATGAGAAATAATAAAATGGGTATTAAAAACGAGAAGAGTAATCAAGAAAATTGGTTGCGGGGGCCGGATTTGAACCAACGACCTTCGGGTTATGAGCCCGACGAGCTACCAAGCTGCTCCACCCCGCGACTGAAGAGTTAAATATTACAGGTAAAATTGGTTGCGGGAGCTGGATTTGAACCAACGACCTTCGGGTTATGAGCCCGACGAGCTACCAAGCTGCTCCATCCCGCGCCTGAAATATTTTTTAATGCGGTAAAACGGTATATTAAAACAAACTATATCAAAATTAATTACACAGTAAAATTATAATGTATAACTAAGTTCTAAATTATTGGTTGCGGGGGCTGGATTTGAACCAACGACCTTCGGGTTATGAGCCCGACGAGCTACCAAGCTGCTCCACCCCGCGTCCGATAGCGGGCACTATACTCGGGATGAGATCTGATGCAAGTTTTTTTATGTTTTTTTTACAAAATACCGCACAGATAGAACAAAATATAAGCGTAATGCCTTTTTTTTGAACTTGTTGTTAATTGATGTCGCTAATTAAAAGGTGAAACATGATTATCCGTTTCAATCTCTATTTGAGTTTGCTATTGTGCGCGTCATATTGGATATGAGTAGGCAAATAACATGAAGCTATGGCAAAAATGGTGTGTGACCAGTGTATTTTTTACTTTTCTTGTTGGCTGTCAATCTCATCCAACAGATAAAGGACAACAGTATAAAGATGGTCGTTTAAATCAAGATCTCCAACAAGTTAGCCAATTGAATGTTCAAGGGCGACCAATCAATTCCCAAGATTTCAATCAGCAGGTTATAGAAATAAGAAATGCATCTCCTCGATTATTTCAAAATAATAATGATACCTACCATGCGATCGAGAATTGGCTAGTTTCTGGTGGTGATCCTACGAAACTGGCAAATTTCAACTTAACGGCCTATCAAATGGAAGGGGTTGATAACTACGGAAACGTACAATTTACGGGTTATTACACGCCTGTTATTGAAGCTCGTCGCGTTAAACAAGGTGAATTTCGTTATCCTTTATATGCAATGCCACCTAAAGGGAAAAAGCGTTTGCCAAGCCGAGCGGCTATCTATAACGGGGCTTTGAGCGATAATTTAATTTTAGCCTACAGTAATTCGCCTGTAGAAAATTTTATGATGGAAGTGCAAGGTAGTGGCTATATTGATTATGGCGATGGTAGCCCATTAAACTTCTTTAGTTATGCTGGCAAAAATGGTCATGCATATAAAAGTATTGGTAAAGTGCTTGTCGATAGAGGGGAAGTGCCTTTAGAGAAAATGTCGCTACAAGCAATTCATGATTGGACGAATAGCCACAGCGAACAAGAAGTCCGCCAATTATTAGAAGAGAATGCTTCTTTTGTTTTCTTTAAACCAAAATCGTTTGTGCCAGTAAGAGGTGCAAGTGCTGTTCCTTTAGTGGCGAAAGCTTCTGTTGCATCTGATAAATCACTGATCCCAGCGGGTACGGCATTACTTGCAGAAGTGCCGATATTAGATAATCAGGGGAAATTTACTGGGCGCTATGAAATGCGTATGATGGTAGCGCTTGATGTCGGTGGTGCGATTAAAGGCCATCATTTTGATATCTATCATGGCACAGGGCATGAAGCCGGTAAAATGGCCGGTTTTTATAATCATTATGGCCGAGTGTGGGTGTTGAAGAAAAGCCAGCCACTATTTGGTAAGCCGTAGTCACAGTTTTAACTAAGGTTGTTTGTCATTATGCAAACTCAGCTTTCAGAGGCTTGGATGCAGCGTTTTGCTGGTATTGGGCGTCTTTATGGTCAGCAAGCACTATCCTTATTTGCTCGCTCCCATGTTTGTGTTATTGGAATTGGTGGTGTTGGTGTTTGGGCGGCAGAAGCTCTGGCTCGTTCAGGTATCGGCGCGATTACACTTATTGATATGGATGATATTTGTATCACTAATACTAATCGCCAATTACACGCTCTTAAATCCACAGTAGGTCAGCCAAAAGTTGATGTCATGAAGGCGCGTATTTTAGAGATTAATCCTGAATGTACCGTCAACGTTATTGATGATTTTATTTCGGTGGATAATGTTGCGCAGCAACTTAGCGCTGGTTTTGATTATGTTATTGACGCAATTGATAGTGTGCGTCCAAAAGCAGCATTGCTCGCTTATTGTCGCCGTTACAAAATTCCAGTGATCACAACAGGTGGTGCTGGTGGTCAGATTGATCCAACTCAAATCCAAGTTGTTGATCTGGCAAAAACAGTTCAAGATCCTTTAGCAGCAAAATTGCGAGAGCGTTTAAAGTCTGATTTTAATGTGGTTAAAAATAGCAAAGGTAAATTGGGTATTGATTGCGTTTTTTCTACAGAACAATTGGTTTACCCGCAAAGTGATGGCACGGTTTGTTCTGCAAAAAGCACAGCGGATGGTTCGAAAAGAATGGATTGTGCATCAGGATTTGGTGCTGTAACAATGGTCACTGCGAGTTTTGGTTTTATAGCCGTTTCTCATGTATTGAAAAAAATGCTGGCTAAAGCCAAAAGAGAAGCTGAGGCTATAGAAATATAGCCTCAATACGGTTATTCAGCAGGTGTCATTTCGCCTGCAATATTTTGGATAGCCGTAATCAATGCTGCTATCCCATTTTGTCGGGATTCACTTAACTGACTTGATAACCCTGTTTGATTTAAAATATCTTTAAAATCAAGAGATAGAATTTCTTGGCTATTTTTATTTTCAATAGCTGCCAGCAAAATTGCAAATAAGCCTTTTACGACACGGCCTTCACTATCACCATAGAAATGAAAAGTGCGATCATCATTGAGAATTGCACCAATCCAAACGCGATTTTCGCACCCTTTAACTTCTTGAGTGTGCTGTTTTTCATCTTCAGTCAAAGTAGGTAATTGGCGAGCAAGCAGGATAAGTGTACGGTATTTATCTTCCCATGCTTTTTGTGCCGACAATTGTTCAATAATCTCATCAATTTTCAACTCAGAACCAAAAGGATGAGGAGCAAAATTAGGTGTGATTGAAGTCATTAAATTTACCTTATTTATCATTCAGTATCGAAAGTGCAAATTTGACTGCGTTTATAAACTTATCCATGTCGAGTAAGTTATTATAGGGCATTGCAGAAATACGTAAGCAACCTTGAGTACCAATTGCACCCATTAATGGTTGTGCACAGTGCTGACCATAGCGTAATGCAATTTTCTGTTCAGTCAATAGAAGTCCTAAATCGCTATGATGAATGTTACTAAAGTTAAATGAAAGAAGTGATGAATTAGCCTGACTGTAACGAATATAACCAGGAATTTGCTCGAGTTGCTCGTGAGCATAATTAATTAAAGCACAGCTATAATTTTCTGCGCTAGCTAAATTAAAATTTGCTAACCAATCTAATGTTGCAGAAAAGGCGATAACTCCAGCAATATTGGGTGTACCAGCCTCAAAGCAATGAGGAATTGGTGCTGGCGTAAATTCCTCAAAATTAACCTCTGTTAGCATTTTTCCACCACCATGCCATAAAGACATCTTGGCAAGTAATTCGGGTTTCCCGTAGCACACACCAAGGCCAGTTGGCCCATAAAGCTTATGTGCAGAAAATGCATAAAAATCAATATCTGCCGTTGTTACATCAATTGGTGAATGAACAATGCCCTGTGCTCCATCAATCACCACAAGAGCCCCCATATTATGGGCAAGCTGAGTCATTTCAGCTATATTGGGTTGTAGTCCAGTCACATTTGACATTTGGGTAACTGCAACCACTTTAGTTTGAGAATTAAGCAGTGTTTTTAGTGTATTAATATCTAAGCAATATTCATTATTTACAGGCCATTTAACAATCTTAGCCCCCGTTTGTTGAGCTAAGATCATCCAAGGAAGTAAATTAGAGTGATGTTCTAATTCACTGACAATAATTTCATCATTAGGCTTTAATTGGTTTCTAAAATAACTTTGTGCAATGAAATTGATTGATTCAGTTGTTCCGCGAGTCCAAATAATGTCATTTTCACTTTTTGCATTAATTAATTTAGCCGCCCGAACACGCCCTTGCTCATAATTTTGAGTAATACGTAGCGCTTCTGGCGATTGTCCGCGATAAACAGAGCTTCCTGAGTGGCGATAATAATCATCAGAAGCTTGGATCATTGTGATAGGCTTAAGCGCTGTAGCTGCGCTATCAAGAAAAATCGTCTCGCTATTGATGGCTGGAAATTGTTGGCGAAACTGTTCCGCAGAAAATGATTGCATTATATGTTCTTTATTTTAATGAATGGTTGTTTTATTTGTATTGATAGTAATTAATGATATTCTCAATTACTTGCTATAGATGATGCTACATTTTACCTTAGCTATTGCAATAAATTAGCCTGATATTTGAGAATGATTATGTGTTTTTTCACATAATGCAACTGTTTTGATTTTTTGATCACTTGAATTTAGGTGATAAAAAAAGCACCGCGTATTAGGCGGTGCATAACAAAAATCACTATGGACAGACAGGGTAAATGTACAGGAAGTGAAAATAGTAGCAAAAGCTACAAAGTCTGGTGTTTCCAGACAACTTGCAAACACAACATCACAACCACAAAGCCAAAAGTTCCAAAATAACTAAACTCTGTAACTTTTCGTTCCGGCTTAGGAAGTGTGCATACTATAGGTATTTACTGGTGTCTCCTCAAGGGACAATTTATAATGCTTCGGATGAAAAAAACTAATGCATAGAATTATGCTGAGTTGACTTAATTATGTCTAAAAGATTACCCCCCCTTAATGCACTAAGGGTATTTGATGCCGCAGCTCGCCACTTAAGTTTTACTAAAGCAGCTGAAGAGCTGTTTGTGACTCAGGCTGCTGTAAGCCATCAAATGAAAAGCTTAGAAGACTTTCTTGGGCTAAAATTATTTCGCCGCCGTAATCGTTCTTTATTATTAACAGAAGATGGACAAAGTTATTATCTTGACATTAAAGAAATTTTTTCTTCTATTAATGAGGCGACAAGAAAACTGCAAGCGCGCAGTGCCAAAGGCGCATTAACGGTTAGTTTGTCACCTAGTTTTGCCATTCAATGGCTAGTACCGCGCCTTTCTAGTTTTAATCAAGCATATCCTGGTATTGATGTGCGCATTCAAGCGGTAGATAGAGAAGAAGATAAATTAGCTGATGATGTTGATGTGGCTATCTTTTATGGTAAAGGTCATTGGCCGGGCCTAAGAACAGATCGATTGTATGCTGAATATTTAATGCCTGTATGTTCTCCTGCTTTATTAACAGGTAAGCACCAATTAAAACAACCTGAAGATTTAGTCAATCATACTTTATTGCATGATTCGTCTCGGCGGGATTGGCAAGCTTATATTCGCCAATTAGAATTACAAAATGTGGTCAATGTTCAACAAGGGCCGATTTTTAGTCATAGTGCTATGGTCATACAGGCGGCAGTTCATGGACAAGGCGTTGCATTAACAAATAATGTGATGGCAAAAAATGAAATTGATGCAGGCAGATTAGTTTGTCCTTTTAATGAAGTCTTGATTAGTAAAAATGCCTTTTTCCTCGTTTGTCAGGAAAATCAGGCTGATTTAGGTAAAATAGCTGCATTTCGTCAATGGATATTAGCTCAAGCCGCCAGTGAGCAAGAAAAGTTAGGTTTTATCACTGGTGAACAAGACACTGTACTTATTCAATAGTCATTTGATAGATTTTTTCCGCTGTTTAATTATTTTGCGTCTATATTTAATGTAGATTTGGTTTATTGATTTGATTCATTGGAATGGCGTTACGGAAGAACATAAGAGAAATAGGGCGCAAGTGGCCTAGCTCTACACACTTTTTCGCCATAATAAATATCCCATAATGAATGGAAATAAGTAAAATGATGAAGATATATGCTACTTACTATAGAGTCGATGTTAAAAATAGAGGAAAATATCGGGCTGTCTGATTTGTGGTATTACTAAGCAGCTTAATTTATTACACACATGTAGCTCAGATGGTTTAAAAGATAATTAATAAAAAGGTGTTACTGTGAATAGTCGTTTGATATTAATTTTTGCAGGCATTAGCGGGTTCTTTACTGTCGCCTTCGGTGCCATTGGTTCTCATGCACTTTCATCCGTCATGAGTGCCCACCAGATGGAATGGATTCAAATTGGATTGCGTTATCAAATGTTACATACCGTCGCTTTAATGGTGATTGGTGCAATTTTGATGCGTAAAGTCATTTTGTGGTTTTATTGGTGCGGTGTTTTTTTTGCAGTAGGCATACTTCTTTTTAGTGGTAGCCTTTATTGTATGGCGCTGTTACAGGTAAAATACTTTTCCTATTTTACGCCAATAGGAGGAGTTTGTTTTCTTATTGGCTGGCTGTTGGTCGTTATCGGCGCTATGCGTCTAAGGAAACCGGCGTTACGCCATGAGTAATAAAATTGCATTATATTGCCGTCCAGGCTTCGAAAAAGAGTGTGCGGCAGAAATAACAGATAAGGCAAGCCAGAAAAATGTCTTTGGTTTTGCCCGAGTCAAAGAAAATAGTGGTTATGTTATCTTCGAATGTTATCAAGCAGAAGATGCAGATAAATTGGCACGTGAATTACCATTTCGAGAATTAATTTTTGCTCGTCAAATGATAGTGGTTGGTGAATTACTTAAAGATTTACCTCCAGAAGATCGTATTACGCCAATTGTTAATGCTCTAAGTCAACAAATTGAGGGAGCTGGCGACCTTCGTGTTGAAGTTGCTGACACCAATGAAAGTAAAGAATTACTGAAATTCTGCCGTAAATTTACGGTACCTTTGCGTAATGCACTAAGACAAGAAAAAATCTTATTAGCTAAAGAAAATCTTAAACGCCCCGTTATCCATGTGTTCTTTATTGCATCAGGTTGCTGTTATACCGGTTATTCGTATAGTCACAACAGTTCACCTTTTTATATGGGAATACCGCGTTTAAAATTCCCATCTGATGCGCCAAGCCGATCAACGCTGAAATTAGAAGAAGCCTTCCATGTCTTCATTCCTTATGATGAATGGGATGAAAGATTAGATAGCGGAATGAATGCAGTTGATTTAGGCGCTTGTCCTGGCGGCTGGACATACCAATTAGTGAAACGCAGTATGATGGTACATGCGGTTGATAATGGCCCAATGGCCGAAAGTTTAATGGAAACAGGGCAGGTTAGGCACCATCGCGTAGATGGATTCAAATTTCAGCCAACCTCTAATAATATCACTTGGCTTGTTTGTGATATGGTTGAAAAGCCTGCGAAAGTGGCTGCTTTAATGACGGAATGGTTGCTCAATGGTTGGTGTAGAGAAGCTATTTTTAACTTAAAATTGCCAATGAAAAAGCGCTATGAAGAAGTGTCACATATTCTCAATAAAATGCAGGTTCAATTAAAAGAGCAAGGCATTAATGTGCGTATTCAGGCAAAACAGCTTTACCACGATCGCGAAGAAGTCACTGTTCACGTACAAAGGATCTGGGCTGCTGGTATTCCTAAGCGTGATTGAATTTTCTAAAATATTATAGTAAAGATAAAGCTGCACCTTAATCGCAATATTATAAGCAATTAAGGTGCATTTTCATTTTTAGTATATTTGCTAGTAAAATAAATAGTAATGAGATATTTGTTATGTGATGCTGTTTATTTTAATTATTTTCACTAATTTTGAATTTAATAGAGATATTAAGTGATTTTCTAAGTCTTATTGTTTTATTTTAATCGCAATAAATATATTTCAGTGAAATATTGTGAAATGTTATGTTTGAAATATAAATTATAATATTTCATGTTGGTAATATAATTTCATTATTTTTCATTTATCTTAATAAAATAAATATGTAACTATAGGTATTGATTATCATTAATTGTTAATCTATTGATAATTATTGGAGAGCGAAATATTAACTGAATCATGATAGTTGGTTGAAATGGTAATTTAATAAGGATGAATAATGTGAATATATATAATATTAATATTGGTTCGTCAGATTTTTTTTCTGATGATAAAATTAAAAAAGATGAAGAAATAAAAAATCTTAACCCACAATTAAAAATAGCTAATACAATTGATAATTTACTCCATAGTAAAAATGATTTAGGTAAACCTAGTCTGGCTATGGAAACATTATTATCTGTTGCTAATCATCAAAAACAAGTCACACTTCAAATGTTAGGTCAAAATGTAGATTCAGAACTGGCTATCACTTTAATCCTTAAAGATAGTATTAATAAATATACCTTACAATTGGAGTCTATTTATGCTTGGACAGTAGGAGGAAAATCAGTATTAGCTCCTATGTTAAAAATGATGTCTGAGAGTATATTTGCTGGAAATGTCTCGAGCACGAAATTTGAAGATTTAATACAAATTATTGTTATCGATATGATGCTGCGTGGAAAATTACCAGATAGCATGAAAAAAGTTGCAGGATATTTCTTGGAAGATGCTGGTTCTGGAACTCATGCTCCAATGACGCAAATGACTCCAAAAGATCTTGAAAAATTTATGTTGGATATTTATCAATTAGCTTTAAAAGATGATCCAAATTCTCTTGCATATAGCATCGCGAATACAATAGAGAAAAACCATAAAAATGAATTTATGGCGTATCAAAGATCGTTTGCAGCTAATTTTTGGACTAATCCCGATGGATTTATGGATGGGTTTGTAGGGAATAAAAATATTCCACCCATTACAGGGCAGAGCCATGATGTGAGTCCATTCTTTAAGCTTTCTATTATTAGTACATTAAGCTTGAAAGGTGACCTAAGTGCTGACGATTTTAACAAGATCCTCGTATCCGATTTATCCACGATAAAAGACATTGCTGGTATTGATGGGAAGATGGTTGATTGGATAATTGCTGAAACGTCAGATGTTGTAGAGTGGAAAGGTAATGGAAAAGATGGCGTAGGGTCAGGACAACGCTGGTGGACCTTTCCTGGTTATGGAATAGATTATCAGTATTTAGAAAAAATATTTAATGAATTTCCTCCTCGAAATTTAACTGAGGAGGAAGCTGAAGAAATTAATCGAATTGGTGATCAAGTCAAAATGATCCAGCAGACATTAAAATATTGGTTACAGATATGTAATGACGAAAGATTGGCTATGGCTAGAAACATTTAATTGAGTGATGAAATAATAATAAGCTTATTTTGTTTGATTAAAACGGAGTTGGTTTAAATTTCCTTGTAGCTGAATATCTGTCTTCAATGTGGCAATTTCACGACAAAGTAAAGCAATTTCTAATTGTCCACTAAGCTTTTTCTGCCATTTTTCATCGAGATTATCTAAATTGGCAAATAGATCTTCGAGTGAATTAAATTGCTGGAGAAGTTGAGTGGCACTTTTAGCGCCAATTCCCGTCACGCCGGGAATTTTACTGCTGCTAATACCTGCAAGTCCCCAATAATCAGGTAATTGCTGCGGATTTACACCAAACTCTTCTTGGATGAAGGGCACATCAAGCCAACGCTTTTGAAAATAGTCGCGGATACGAAGAGCAGGAGATAGCAGCTGACAATAGCCTTTATCCGTAGAGACGATGGTGACCATGTGTCCTGCATCTGTAATTTTCTTGGCTAAAGTTGCCGCAAGATCATCCGCCTCATCACCTTGAGATTGCCAGCAATGTATTCCTTTAGCTTCAAACTTAGATTTCAATGCAGGTAATTCAGTTTGTAAATTTTCAGGCATTGGCTGACGACCCGCTTTATAGTCAGGTAATTTTTCATGGCGCCAGCTATGGTGTCGGCCTTCCTCATCAAATACTGCCACAATATGAGTGGGTGCTGTATGTGTGATGAGCTGAGAAATTGCAGATAAACAGGTATCAGCGCAAGGGCTACCTTGCACGGCATGAATACGGCGAATTAAATTAAGTGCATCAATAATCAGTAAATGGATCATAAAATATATGCCATCCTTGGCCTCAGTTAGTTATTTCACTATTTCATAGCATGGCTCATAGGCAGTTCCACCCGGGAGCTTCATACGATGTTGGCTTACAAATCCACGCAATAAGCTATCCATTCGTTGCATGATCTCTTTATCACCATGAATTTTAAATGGTCCATATTGTTCAATGGCTTTCATGCCGACTTCTTTTACGTTACCCGCAACAATTCCAGAGAAAGCTCGGCGTAAATCGGACGCGAGTTTTTCTGGTGACTGTCCTTGATGCAAATCCAGTGATGCCATATTTTGATGTGTTGGCTCAAAAGGATGCTGTAATTCAGAATTAATTTTGATTGACCAGTTGAAACTATAAGCATCACCCGTACTGCGGCGATTATCTTTGACTAGTGGCATATATTTTTTCATTACACGCGCCACTTCTTGTGGGTCATCAATAATAATTTGATAATGCTTACAAGCTTCTTCACCTAATGTATGACGGATAAAGTCATCAAGCACTGTAAAATATTCAGCACTTTCTTTAGGTCCAGTAAGGATTAATGGAAGAACCTGTTCACTATTTTCAGGCGCCATCAAAATGCCCAGAAGATAGAGTAATTCTTCTGCGGTACCAACACCACCAGGGAAAATAATAATACCATGTGCTAATCGTACAAATGCCTCAAGGCGTTTTTCGATATCAGGCATGATAATTAGTTCATTGACCAGCGGATTAGGGGGTTCAGCGGCAATGATTGAAGGTTCTGTTAGACCAATAAAACGGCTATTTTTATAACGTTGTTGTGCATGACCAACAGCAGCGCCTTTCATTGGTGCTTCCATAGCGCCGGGACCACAGCCCGTACAAATATTCAGCTCTCTTAGCCCTAATTCGTTACCGACTTTACGGCCATAAAGATATTCATTTTCATTTATTGAGTGACCCCCCCAGCAAACAATCATGCTTGGATCTTCATCCAGATGCAAAGCGCGAGCATTACGCAAAATAGAGAAAATGATGTTGGTCAGATTGGCACTATTTTCGAGATCAATATGCAATTTTTGTTCTGCATTGATAATTTGAGCATGAACAAACAGAATATCTCTAAGCACAGCAAAGAGATTAGCTTGTATCGAGCGGATCATGTGTCCATCGACAAAGGCATCTTTTGGCGGGTTGATGAGTTCTAATTTAACACCGCGTTCACGGCGTAATACATTGATATCAAAATCTTTATGTTTATCCAGCAGATCTTTACTATTGTCCGTTAAACTGCCTGAATTTAATACGGCAAGTGAGCAGTTGCGGAAAAGTCGATATAAGTGGCTACTTGCCGTACGCTTTAGCATATCAACTTCAAGCTGAGACAATAGATCCATGGATCCTAATGGACTGATATGAGTAATCAAGTAACACTCCTTTATCCCAAAGGGATCTTGATTTGTTTATTACAATATACCTACCATTTTTAAAATTGTATCGATATTAATATATTAACTACCTAAATAGGTGACTGACAATGTTGATACAACTTAAATTGTTTTAGGTACAAAATGTGTTCATAAAGATGAAAGCTGTTTTACTGTCGAGCTAACCGACCAATTTCAGGTATAAAATGTGTATTGCTGCGCCATGGGTTAATATCAAGCCCGCCGCGGCGAGTATATCGCGCATAAACAGTCAATTTTTCTGGTTGGCATAACTGTGTTATGTCATTAAAAATGCGTTCAACACACTGCTCGTGAAATTCATTATGGTGACGGAAAGAGACTAAATAGCGCAGTAATGCTTCACGGTTTATTTTCGGTCCACTGTAATGAATTTGTACTGAGCCCCAATCAGGCTGGTTGGTTATTAAGCAATTTGACTTTAGTAAATGGCTGACAAGTGTTTCTTCAACAATGTCAGCTTCCGTGCTATTTACCAGATAGTCACGGCTAAATTCATAGTTATCGATCTCTATATCTTGATCATCAAGACATATTCCATCAAATGGTTGAATCATTTGTTGAGAAAATTCATTTAACTTATGGAGTTTAACGCTAACTTTCCCATTAGCACAGCGGGCAAGATCATTTTCGAGTGTACTGCGCACATTTTCCCAAGTTTCATAGCGAGTTTGATTAAAACTATTGAGATAAAGTTTAAAACTTTTTGATTCAACTAAATTTTCGCTTTGAGCATCAATGCTAACGGAGCCAATCGCAACTTGCGGTACCCCTTTTTTATTCAGCCATGAAATTTCATATAGAGTCCAAATATCAGCACCATGGAAAGGGAGATCTTGTGCATCAATATTGAGGGGCGTTCTATTTAGGCTACGAGGTACAGCTTGAAGTAAATTAGGATCATATTGGTCATGATAGGCTGTTTTCTTCCCTAAAGTTAGGTTATCGAGAGCAGGGTTATTTTGGTAATGTGACATATTGATCCTTGTACTAAAATTTTCAGCGATCTGGATAAAATGAGATCATTTCATTCATTTCTTAACTTCTGACATAATATCACTTATCAGTGGGATTACCGCATTTCAATTAAAATGAATCTAAACGACTAAATTATGATAAATATGACAGTGTCTGAAGCACTTAGCGATTTTACGCAACAATATGTTACCCAATGGAAAACTGAAACAGGGCTTCCGCCAGCTTCAATCGATCTTTACGGCGTTCCATCACCTTGTATTGTTAGGACGGGTGAAAATTGGGTTTATTGGGAACCTCAGCCTTTTAATGGAAAAGATAAAGATCTTAGCCGAGTAGCAGCTGCACTTGATATTGAATTACAGCCATCTATTCATCCTTTTTATACAACTCAACTGGCTGGTGATATGAAAGCTCAGTTTGGCTCGTTGGTTGTCAGTTTGGTTCAGGTATGGAATGACGAGGATTTTATTCGTTTACAGGAAAATTTGATTGGCCATTTAGTCACACAAAAGCGTTTAAAATTATCTCCAACATTATTTATCGCGACACTTGATTCTGATTTAGAAATGGTTTCTTTATGTAATTTGACGGGAAATGTTGTTTTAGAAAAATTTGGTAGTCAGGAACGAACTGTTTTATCAGCCAATCTTGTCGAGTTTTTACAACAATTATCACCTATAGTTGAAATGGTTAAGTAAGATAATGACGATAATATTTGTAGGAAATAACCTACAAATAAGTTAAGAGATATTCCATTGTTATAAATCTTAGTTAACAGGCTGCTATTTGCTATTATTTTTCAATAAGTTATAAATACAAATGGGTGGTTAATATTTCATCTTTTTTTAGTTTACTTAGTTATGTTGTTTGATAATTCTTTTTAAGACATTCTTAATTAACTGAACGGATAAGACCGAGCAGAAATTTTTAAAGGCTAAAATAGAGTCATGGATGGCTAACTGTGAATAATAGCCTAATCAATTAGTTGTGAATGACAGGATGTTGAGCGACAGGAAGTCGTTTTTGCAAGGAGCTGCTAATTGATTAAAAACTAAAAAAGCCAGCCAACGTTTGTTGGTTGGCTTTTTTATCTTTCTGACCCGTCCTAAATAAGGTTGACACTATTCAGGACTAATCACCTATAAATTCCACTTCAAGGCTTTATTTTGATGTTCCCAGAGGGTTCGATATAGATCACATCGTAATAATAAGGTTTGATGGTCTGCACAATCTTGTAACCTACCTTGATCTAAAACTAAAATTTGATCTGCTTGCGTAATTGTTTTTAACCTATGTGCAATAATAAATACGGTTTTATTATCGGAGAGTGTCTTGATTGCTTGTTGGATTATGTTCTCATTTTCTGGGTCGAGAGATGCTGTTGCTTCATCAAGAAAAATAATGGGTGAAGACTTTAATAATGCGCGAGCAATTGCTAAACGCTGGCGTTCTCCTCCTGAAAGCGTTCCACCTTCAACACCTAAAACAGTTTGATAACCTAAGGGTAATTTCATAATTGTATCATGTAAATTAACTGCCTTAGTGACGTCAACTAACTCTGCATCTGTCGCATCCGGTTTTGCTATACGTAAATTATTTTCGACTGAATCTTGAAAGAGTAGCGTTTCTTGAAAAACCATAGTGACAGAGTCATAAAAACGTTGTAGCTGATAATTAGCTAGCGGTATACCGCCAAAACTAATTTCACCTTGGTCTGGCGTATAAAATGCTAACAATAAATGCATTAATGTTGATTTACCACTACCACTAGTTCCTACAATTGCGGTAACTGATCCTTGTGGTGCATAAAAGGAGATATCCTCCAAAGCGTTATTTGTTGAACTGGGATAGCAATATGAAATATGGTTGACTCTAACATCACAATGTTCAATGGCATTAACCCTATTTCCAGAAGGCTGTTTGGGCTGATTTTTGAGTTGTTTTATATTATCAATACCGATATTAGCGAGCGTAGATAAATTTAATAATGCAATTGCACCACGTAGTGGAATGATAGTTGTAAATAATAAAAGTAGGATAATAATAGCTTGAAAAATTGATGCAGTATCTGTAGACGTAAACTGATATGCACAAGCTATAATGCCAATAGCAACACTTGAATCAATGATAATATAAAGTAAACCGACAATAGGGGTATTGGCTATAATACTTCGTCTGAATCCTTGTCGTAGGCTATCAATTTGCAGATCAAATCGTTGTTGTACCGTTGTATTTATACCTGATGTACGAATAAAAGCGATACCTTGTGCATATTCGATCATTGAGTCTGTTATTTCACCCATTTTCTCAGATCGCAGCTCAAGTAATTTATGTATCTTGTTTTTGAAAAATACAAATAATATCCCTCCTAGAACTAACATGCTGCATGCACTTAACCCTACGATCCAATTCAAACTAAATATCACTAGATAAACTGCAAGAAATAAGACTAATTGGCAGCCTATTTGTATGGATGTATAAGCGGCTTGATTCTCTATCCATTGCATATCATCACTCAAGGTGCGAGCAATATTTCCTGCTTTTATTTTTTGGATGGTTGTTAATGGTAAGCTTACTAGATGGTAGAGTAATTGACGGCGAATATTAATTCCAAGTTGATAAGCAGCTAATGTTAATAGTTTTACCGCTTTTGCCACAATATATAGTCGAATAATTAATATGCATAATAAAATAGCAAATGCTATCCACGGCATCATATTATTTGGTCGACCATAAAATGAAATAATCACCCAAATTGCAACGATAAGCTGGCTAAACTGCATCAAAGCATCAATTAAGCGATAAATAGCACCTTTTTGCCACATTTTTACCGATAGCGTTGGTAAGTACTGCTTAATGAGTCGAAAAAGCGTCATCCATTTTTCTCCTCTTGGTAAGCATCTTGTTGCCAAGCTTGCCATTGTCGTGCGTATGTTCCTTTTTTATCAAGAAGTTGTTGATGAGTTCCTTGTTCTATAATGCAACCTTCTTCGAGTACAACAATATTATCTAAATGGCAAATTGTTGATAATCGATGCGCTATAACAATAACGGTTTTATTTACACATAATGCCTTCATGGCAAGTTGTAATTCATATTCACATTCAGGATCTGCATATGCGGTTGCTTCATCCAAAACTAAAATAGGAGCATTTTTTAATATTGCTGCTGCTATTGCGATCCGCTGTTTTTCACCAACGGATAAACTTCGTTCATTATTTAATACCGTATGATAGCCTTGCGGTAATCTCATGATAAATTGATGTGCTTGTGCTAATTTAGCTGCAAATTCGACTTCTTCAATTGTGGCAGTGGGCTTTGCAATACGGATATTATTAATAATCGTATCTTTGAATATAAAGATCTTCTGAGAAACAAATGACACCATTTGTCTAAATGTGGGTTCATCAATCTGCGTAATAGAAATATCACCCACAGAAATATCCCCTTGAGTAGGTTCCCATAAACGGCAGATTAAATTAGCAATTGTCGATTTTCCTGAACCACTACTTCCGACTAATGCAATAGAACTACCTTGCGGTATGTTCAATGAAATATTCTTTAATGCCTCTTGATGACTATTTTCATAGCAAAAGGTGATATGACTTAATTCAATATTAAATTTTTCTGGTGTTTGCCCTATTTTGGGATAGGTTAATTCGGCTTGAGACATCAACCAATGATAACGACTTACTACACCACTTTGCTGTTGGATACGCGTCATCACCTCAAACATGGATGACGCAATATTGCTAAAAATTAATGAAGCAATAATAAAAAAGGTAAATTCAAAAATAGCAATTTTACCCGCTAGCAATAATCCACCCGCAAGTGGTAATACAAACAAAAGATTCATGCTGGATAGAACAAAAAACCAACCTGATTTAGCTTGAACTTTATTTGACCATTCACCAACTATTTCAATTAATCCATTAAAGGATTTTTCAGCTCGAACTAATATCGCATTACCATTTTTAAACATTTTTACGACAGGAATTGCAGTGATAACTTCAAACAAAGTAGAACTTATTTGCCCTTGTGCTGCATAAAAGCGCTGAGCAATTTCACTTGTTTTAATTTGAATATAAATAAATAGTGAAACGGCCATAAAGGTAGGTAAAAAAGCAGCTATTGCTAAGGGAATATTTAGAAATAACATAAGAATAAAAGTGATTAATGGCGTAAATACTGCTGCAATCATTTCTGGAATAATATGTGCAATACCATCTTCTAACTGTTCCACATCATCCAATAACATTTTTTTGATTTGGTTACTGTCGGTTTCCATAAAAAAACCAAGGGGAATTCGATATAATTTATCGCTGATTATGGCTCGAACATCTGACATTACTTCGGCAGCTATGAGATGAGAGATAAAGGTAGAGCCGCTAAGACACAGCATTGAGAGAAGTGATATCGCCAGTAAAGCTATTCCATATGTCATCAGCTGGTGTGTTTCACCCATATATAAATCCTGAGCAATAAACCCTACAAATAATGCCGGAACAATTTGTAATCCCGTTGCACAGAGGCTCAGAATAATGGTAGCAAAACGCATTCTTGTATATGGAGCAGTAAACTTCCACAGTTGTTTTAATGGTCCTGATGGTTGAACTGATGAAGTATTTTTCTTACTCATTAGTTATAACTCTATTATTCATTTCATTATTTATCTTAACGACAAAACAATAAATAAAGGCAATAATGGTAAAAGTCGCACTAATGATAAATAGCACGCTATAACTCCATTGAGTTACGACAATACCACTCAGTATTGAACAGATTATTGCGATCATCATGTCTGTCGATTGCATCAATGCAAAATCAACACCGGGCTGTTTTCCCGCCGCATATCCCATTAATAATGTATACAGCGTGACAAACTTAATTGCTGTAATTAATGACGCAATAACAAATAAGCTAGCGATAAAATAAAAGGGAAGTACAGTTTGCCAAGAGGAATAAATAAATACTCCGAATAGTACAGCTTCAAATAATAATATCCAGATTAATGAAATTGATGCCCCTAGATAACGAACGAGTGGTCCGCCAATTACTACACCAATTAATCCTGCGAGAGCACCGCCACTTGCGGCAAGTATTCCTAGTTCAGCAAGGTTGATTCCTTTATCAATTAAATACGGCATCATCATTGCCAAGCTGATACGCGTTCCAACCATACAAAGAAGTATTAAAATAAGTGCTCGACGAACTCTGGGACGTTTAATTGCCTGCTTCAGAGAGGGGATATTCGTTGACGATTGGTTAATTGTGGATACATGCTTTATTTGAGGTGATCGTTTAATAAACCATGCTGGTGCTGAAAGCAGTAAGGTGGTAAGTGCTAACATCATGATGCCATGCCACCAGCTATATAATGCAATCAGGTATAAAAATAACCCACTGCCTAATAGTGTTCCAAAATAGCTTCCACCAACTTGTACCATATTGGCCCATGGCCTTTGTTTAATCGTCAGTTTATCAATCGCAAAACCATCAGCAGCAGTATCAACAACCGTAAGTACAAAAGTAATGAATATCAAACCAATAAAGATAGGGGCAACTTGATGAGCTTGATCTAAATAAGCCACAATCATAAATAGGATGGTGATTAATCCACCACCTATTAATAGCAATAATCGGGCATGGTTATCACCATGCCCAGTTTTTCGGAAGCGTTCAACAAAAGGTGACCAAAGAAATTTTAATGCCCAAGGCAACATTAATAGATAAACCAAACCTATTTTGTCTGTTGCGATACCTTGACTACGAAGTAAAGCCGGTAAACTTTGTAAGGTCAACATACTGATGCTACTTTGGATGGTGTAAACACCACCCAACATCATGAATAAGACACCTATCGAAACAAATGGTACAACGGGCTGTTGTTTAGGAACATGGTTCATAACGAAATACTTACCCCAGCACCAACGTTGATGCCTTTGTTAATCATACTAATTGGTGTTGATCCCAAATAAAAACTAGATGTGCGATATTTCTCATTCGTCAGGTTATCGCCAAATACCTTCACGGTGACTCCGTTCGGCATTTCAAGGGAAATCGCTGCATCGTAGAGCGTATAAGCCCCTTGTTCTAATGAGTTTTGTTCATCGAAATAGCTTTTTGAGTAGTAACGCGCCGTTGTTGATAAATAAAGATTTCCCGGTAATACCGATTGTTCTAATAAATATTCCATCCCTGCATTGACCATAATATCCGGTGCATAGGGTAGCCTTTTGTTGTTGTACACTACGCCAGAAATAGGGTCAGTGGCGTTGCTGTAGCTTGATTTACCAAAGCTACCACCTAAGCTTAGGGATAGGTTTTCAACCGGGGTCGCTTTTACTGTAAGCTCTAACCCTTTACTTTCCGCTTTTCCGAGGTTTTGAATGACTTGTATTGGTACTGCACCGGCGTAAACTTGCTTATCTTTAGAACGAATATAATAAAATGCACCATCTAGCGTCATTTTTTTATTAAAGAAGGACGTATGCCATCCTAGTTCATAGTTATCTGACGTTTCTGGATCATATGCTTTCTTATCACCCATAGAGCTAATAATTCGATTAAAACCGCCTGGTTTATATCCTCTTGTTGCAGATATATACAAGCGTGTCTCTGGGGTATATTGCCAACCTAAAGCAACTTTCGGCGTAAAAATAGTATTGTTGCTACTGTTGTCAAATGCATCTATTGCGGCATAGCCCGTACGTCCTGAATAATCAATCTCTGAATTTTCATAAGATAGGCGGCTACCTATAGTTAAATCAACATCCTTTAAAATAGGCAATTTCCCTTCACCAAATAGAGCATAAGAGGTTTGTGTGATTTTATTTTCAGCTGCGCCATAATATCCCGGATACGCATCTGAATTATGATGTGCTTTATCATGGGCAAAATAAGTGCCGAATAAACTCGAAGCCCCATTTTTATATTCTGTATTCAAACGTAGCTCTTGATTAACTCCCTCTCTTTTTTCTTGCCATTGTCCGCCCACATATTTACGATGAACATCTCTATCCTGATAAGACGTTACACTGGTTAAGGTTGTACCATCAAAATCATAAGCAGCTTTAAAGGTATAACTATTTACTTCTCGTTTTAATAATGGAGTCTCTCCATCATATTTTTTCTGTTTTAGCTGTTGATCTGTTAAATACACTTCTTCATGGCTACGTAGATTTTCATGAGAAAAACTAAAATCAGCGCTTAATGGTGAATCAATAGGTTGATATGCAACTTTTGCGCGCCCAGTCCATGTATCACTTGAATCTAAATTCTTTTTCCCTGTTAATGGATTATCAATTTGACCGGGTTCATTCATCCATCTCCCACTTAACGTGGCATATAATTTATCTTCAATTAATGGCACAGTACCACTTGCTGTAATATCTCTTTTTAACGTAGCGTAATCGCCGGCTAAATACATAGTAGGGCTATTTTGTGGATCACGTGTAATGACATTAATGACGCCTGCTTGTGCATTCCCACCATACAATGTGCCTTGTGGTCCTCGTAAAAATTCGACTCGTTCAACATTGATGAGTTCTTGAGTCATAAATTGGTGATCTTGAGGGACACCATCTACGTAAATTTGTACTGATGGAGAATAAAAATCTGGTGAGCTAATGCCTCGAATAGTCGTTGCTGGGTAAGTTCGATTACCACGAGAGCGAATTTGCAAACCCGGAAATACTTTTTCGAGGTCTTGGACTTGTGTTACACCAGCTTGTTCTAGTTCTTCCCCTGTTTTTATCAAAACACTGTCATCTACTGTATTTAACGCTTCTAAACGCTTATTTGCAGTAACAATGATGACATCGTCTTCAGGTGAAGATGCTGTGGTAAATTGGCTCCATAAAAGTGGAAGCATCATCGTATAAAGTGCTGAAATTTTTATATTAGTCATAATGTTAATTATTCTTTTATGTTGTTATCCCATTAAAATGATCCGCCATCCCTAAATTGGCGTATTCAATATCGCTAATAGGTTTTATCTGGATTAACATTTTTCTACTAACGTAATAAGGACGAAATACGCGTAATGCGAACTATTGATAACGATTCTCATTAATGTTAATGTGCAAGGCATATAAATTTAAATACAGTTAATGTTTACTTTGCTGCCAAATTAGCAATACAGCATCATTTCCATTACTTTATATTGACTAAAAATTATGCATAATATTTTTTATAAAAAACTGGATTTGTTGTTTGCTTATCAAAATAATCAACAGCCGACCAAATTAAAAAATAGAAAAAGTTTGATTGAATCTATTGATACTGAATATCTGTGTAATGGTATTTTGCTAAATAAACTATCTTTAACATTGGCAAAAGATATCACTGAATATTGTGAAGGTCCGCCAACAATGTCTATTTCAATCGTCCTCAAAGGGAAAGGGAAAATGTATGTTGAAGGAGGGCGTATCATGGATATTGAGCCGGGAATGGCGATTGTTTTCTATTCACCAAATGGAATAAAAGGCTGTAATACTTTCTATCAAGGTGAGATCGATATTCTTGACATTCGTTATTCTTTAACAGAAATGCAATCCAAGAATTTACCTGCATTTTCTTCTTTACAACGTCATTATGAACAAAATGCCAGTTATCTTGATACGATTATGATAGCGAGTCCTATCTCACCAAATTTAGTGCATATTATCCGGCAAATAGAGAATTGCAGTTTGGATGGGGAAATTCGGAAAACTTATTTATATGCTAAATCCCTTGAAATATTAGCGCTAATCATGTCGAAAACGCAGCAAGAATATGACCATACCGCTGTGAGTAGTATGCAACGACGGGCAATTTATTGTGCAATTAAGTTATTACACAATAGCTATGAACAAGCATGGACAATTCGCTCACTTTCAAAGGCAGTTGGTATAAATGAACGAAAATTAAAGGAAGGTTTTAAAATTATTATATCATCGACTTTTCATCAGTACCTTGAACAAGTTCGTATGACTGCTGCTCAAGAATATTTAAAACAAGGGATGAATGTGGTTGATGTCGCCATTGCTGTTGGCTATGCCAGCCCAAGTCATTTCTCCAAAAGATTTCGGCAACATCACAATATTAATCCGAAACTCTGGCAACTTCAGTGCACTGAATAGCATTTGTTAGTGGACAAGTATAACTTTCCCCAATTTTAACCTTGATGGCCTGCTATCCGAAGTTCATCGCAAAATACTATATCTCGCATAAATACTATGCTCACTAAATACTTATGCCTCACTAAAAAGTTTATCTGTTGGTGAAAGACAACGAATCTCCATTGATAGGGTTATTTAAAAGAATGTTCCAATTCTTATCTTTGACGAACCAACAGTCGCGCTTAATATCCAAAATAATAAGCAGTGATTAACCCTTTTGTCACGTTTTCAAGAGCAGTCATTCTCTTTTCAAAAAAGAGATATAGCGGGAGTAGAAAAATGATAAATTATGAACAATACACATTCTATTTGATTAACTAATTATTTTTACTAAAAAAATAATATCAATTCATATTGAATAGTCTCTCCTAAAATGCAGTATTTCCCATATTTACGACAGAATTTAGGGTAAATTTATCGTATATTTTCCGGCAATGTTATTAGGTAGGTTTTTGTATGAATATTGAACAGCTTATAATTGAAAAACTGGGGCATATTGAAGCAGAAATGAGGGCAAAGGCGTTTTGGCAAGAAGTACCACCAAGCCCTGACGCTTTTGAAAGTACTGAGCCATTTTCCCTTGATACAATGGAAGCACTAGAATGGTTACAGTGGATTTTGATCCCACGTTTATATGAGCTAATTGAGCAAAATGCCATTTTGCCTGATGCTTTTGCTGTCGCACCTTATTTTGAAGAGGTGTATAAAAATGATGAAGAAGGGCAGTATCAGTTGTTATTGTCCCAGCTTCGTGAGTTAGATAGTTTTTTTAGCTCACAACCAAACAGGTAGTTTTTAATGTTAGATATTATTTATCAAGATGAATACATTGTAGCGGTAAATAAGCCAGCGGGTATGTTGGTACATCGCAGTTGGCTTGACAGTAAAGAAACCGTATTTGTTATGCAAACATTGCGTGATCAAATTGGTCAATTTGTTTATCCCATTCATCGTCTTGATAGACCGACATCAGGCGTATTGCTATTTGCACTATCAAGTGACATTGCTCGGGTACTTGCAGGCCAATTTGAAGAACATCAAATTGAAAAAATATATCATGCTATCGTGCGTGGTTATGTTGAAGATCAGCAAACCATTGATTATCCGTTACTTGAGCAACTCGACAAAATCGCAGATAAACATGCAACGCGCGAACCTAAATTACAAGATTGTATTACTCATTGTCGGCCTATAGCACAAGTTGAATGTCCTGTAGAAATTGGTCGTTATCCTACATCTCGTTTTAGTTTACTAGAACTTTCTCCAGAAACGGGCCGAAAACATCAATTAAGAAGGCATATGTCTCATATTCGCCACCCCATTATTGGTGATAGCAAACATGGTGATTTACGTCAAAATCGTGGTGTTAGTCAGTATTTTGGTGTGTCTCGTCTAATGTTACATGCAAGTCAGCTTGTTTTAAGTCATCCCGTTACGGGCGAAAAGCTATCTTTAGTGGCAAATTGGGATGAGTCATGGCAAGCATTAGTTAACCAATTTGGTTGGCAAAATGCTGCAATTGAATTGAATATGCATATGATGGAATGATGAGATATTGATAAGGAAAATAATATGTCAAAAGTGGGTATTTTTGTTGGAACAGTGTATGGAAATTCTTTAGCTGTAGCGGAATCAGCTCAAGAAATATTAGCGCAAAATGGTCATGAAGTTGTTATTTTTGATGAACCCGTATTAAGCGATTGGCAGCAGTATAATGATGGTGAAGCTATTGCCTTAATCATTACATCATCGACGGGTCAAGGTGATTTTCCTGATACAATTGCACCACTTTTTTATGACATTCAAAATGTTGTTGGTTATCAGCCTAATTTGCGCTACGGCATTATTGCACTTGGTGATAGTAGCTATGACAGTTTCTGTGGTGCTGGAAAACGTTTTGATGAAGTGCTAACCGAACAATCAGCAAGCAGAATTGGTGACATCCTTTTTATTGATGCTATAGAAGAAGATATTCCGGAAGAGTTTGCTAAATCATGGCTCAATTCATGGGTTAAATTGATTTAACTTTCTGCACCGCAAAGATCGTTTTCGGTGCAGAAATTCGAAAAAATTATTTTCGAGTCAGCTTTTCAAGATCAGCTTCAATTTCAGCGATTTTATTTGAAACAACATGTTCAAGATGTCGTAGATCATCAAGAATTTTGTTTTTCAGATCAATATCTGCTGTGTCATTTTGGCAAATTTGATCAAGTTCTTCAATGGCATAACGAAGGTTTGAGTTGATTTCATTGATTTCTTTAAAGTTGTTAGTGCCATCATCCGCAGCAATTGTTTTACGTTGGCGTGGGTATTTAAATTTGACACTTTTAGCGAAAAACTCCCCTTTATCCTTACGAAAATAGATCTTTAAAATGTCGTTATTGGCCTCTTGGCGTAGGGTATAACGATCAATATCTTGGGGATTACTAATACCTAAACTTTTCAGATTGTCATACATATTGATTCACCTAATCGTTGTTGTAGGAATAATACTTAAAACCACCATATTGAATATTGATATTGTGCGAATACAACTCTGAATTATTTGGGAATACATTCGCTTATTGCTCAGAGTAATGATGACATTATGCGCGAATTAAGAAAATTGACAAACCTCTCTTCAAAAAAAAGAGGTTAATCATTTAGTTTAATGGATAATTAAAGAGATTCGTTAGCTCTACAATGAAAATTAATCAATGCTTCTTAATAATTCGTTAATACCGACTTTTCCACGCGTTTTTTCATCAACTTTCTTAACGATAACAGCGCAATAAAGGCTATAGCTACCCTCTTTTGATTGAAGGTTACCAGAGACAACGACAGATCCTGCGGGGACTCGGCCGTAGTGAATTTCACCTGTTTCACGGTCATAAATTTTAGTGCTTTGCCCCAGATAAACGCCCATTGAAATTACTGAACCTTCTTCAACAATGACACCTTCAACAACTTCTGAACGTGCACCGATAAAGCAGTTATCTTCAATAATAGTTGGATTTGCCTGTAATGGTTCAAGCACGCCACCAATGCCAACTCCACCAGACAAATGAACATTTTTACCAATTTGTGCACATGACCCAACAGTTGCCCAAGTGTCTACCATTGTACCTTCATCAACATAAGCACCAATATTCACGTAAGAAGGCATTAATACACTGTTTTTCGCGATATAAGCACCTTGGCGAACTGCGGCTGGCGGAACAACACGAAAACCTTCACGTTCAAAGCGAGCTTGATCGTAATCTGCAAATTTCATTGGAACTTTATCAAAATAACGGCTTTCTGCACCTTCTATCACTTTATTATCATGGATACGAAATGATAGAAGCACCGCTTTTTTCAGCCATTGATGTGTCACCCAGACGCCAGCTATTTTTTCAGCTACGCGTAATTTACCGCTATCAAGTAAAGCAATAGTTTCAGTTACTGCTTGGTGAACAGTAGGAGAAACATTTGAAGGTGTAATATTGGCTCTATCTTCAAAAGCTTGCTCGATAATTGTTTGTAGGTGCTGCATGATAAATTTTCCCTTTTTTTGTATAAATAGTCATGAAGTTATCTTTTATCCTTCGATTTGAGGGCTTCTGTCAACCTTTCTGATAACTCTTGTTGCATATTTTTATCAAGAGCCTTGTGATTTTTATCGGTTAGAACAAAGAAATCCTCAACTTTTTCACCAATTGTGGTGATCCGTGCGCCATGTAATGATATTTCCATCTGAGAAAGAATATGCCCAACTCTAGCCAGTAAACCCGGCTGATCTAAAGCGAACAATTCCATATAAGTACGGCGTTCATGAGGCGAATGTAAAAAATTAACTTTAGTCGGAACTGTAAAATGACGTAGTTTTGCCGGTAATGTTCGTGGTTTAGGTAATGGAATTGCAGGCTGCTGTACGGCATATAAAAGCGCTTTACGGATAGACTCATATCTATCTTTTGATAATGGTGCGCCATTAGGTTCTAAGACAACAAATGTATCCATCGCCATATTATCTTTATTGGTAAAAATTTGTGCGCTATGAATACTTAAATTCCGTCTATCAAGTTCACTTGCAACTGTGGCAAACAGATGCGGTTTATCTGGACACCAAATAAAGATTTCAGTTCCGCCATGTTTGGGTTGAGTACTAATAAGCACTAAGGGTTGATCAAGATTGTGCTGCAATAAATGGCTTGCATGCCATGCAATCTGTGATGGCGTATGGCGTAGAAAATAATCTGCATGACAACGTGACCATAATGTTGTTAGCTTTAATTCATCAATGGGATTCTGGCGAAGTAAAGAAAGTGCTTGCTGGCGGTGATGTCGAATGCGTTCCCGTAAATCAGGTGTACTTTGCATCCCTTGATTAAGCTGATGTTCCGTAGAGAGAAATAGCTCGCGGATCAGGCTTTGTTTCCAGCTATTCCATAAACTGCTATTGGTTGCACAGATATCGGCAACGGTAAGGCACACTAAATAATTCAGCCGTTGAACAGTTTTAACTTCAAGTGCAAATTGTTTGATGACATCAGGATCTTGAATATCTCGTCTTTGTGCCGTCACTGACATTAATAAATGAACTTTGACTAACCAAGAAGCCAGTTCAGCTTCTCTTTGAGGCAGGTTATGTTGTAAAGCAAAGTCATAGACAAATTCTGCCCCTAAATCGGAATGATCACCTGAGCGTCCTTTGGCAATATCATGAAATAATGCGGCAAGCCGTAAGATTTCGGGATGGAGTAGTTTAGGATAGACATTGACACAAATTGGATGTTCACGCCGATTTTCTTCCCGAGTAAAGCTATCTATTTTTTGTAATACGCGAATAGTATGTTCATCAACCGTGTAAGCATGAAACAAATCGAATTGCATTTGCCCAACAATATTTCCCCAAAGCGGCGTGTAAGCACTTAAAACACTGTGCAAATGCATTGGAATGAATGCACCTTTAATGGCGCGCGGATGACGTAATATTTTAACAAATAGCGCTCTTGCGTCAGGAATTTCACATAAAGGCGCTGTAAGATTTCGTCTTGCAAAACGTAATTGGCGCAAAGTCGTTGAATAGATGCCAGTAATATTTGGATAGCGAGCCATCAAATAAAACATTTTTAAAATAGCAGCAGGTTCTTTAATAAATAAGGCATCATCAATAACATCAATGAATGTTCCACGCAGTTGAAACTGTTCATCTAATGGGCGGGGTTTTTCGTCAGGATTCAGTGCTAAAATGGCATCATCAAAAAGTTGCAGTAACATTTGATTAAGTTCTCTTACTCGCCTCGTGACACGATAGAAATCCTTCATCATGCGCTCAACGGGCTGATTTTTTTCACCTTCGTAGCCTAAAAGCCGAGCAACACTAAATTGACGGTCAAATAGCAGCCGATTATCATAGCGTTTAACCACTAAATGCAAAGCAAAACGAATTCGCCATAAGAATGTTAGGCACTCTTTCAGTTCTTGGTGTTCTTCTTCGGTCAAAAAACCAAAACTGACCATTTCATCTACACTTGTTGCCCCGAAATGGCGTCTACCAACCCAGAGTAATGTATGGATATCTCGCAAGCCACCCGGACTACTTTTAATATCTGGCTCTAAGTTATAACTGGTGCTGTGATAGCGTTGATGCCGTTCTTGTTGTTCTTCAAGTTTAGCAGCAAAAAAGACTTCAGAAGGCCAAAACGTATCGCTAAAAATTGTTTTTTGTAGCTGTAAAAATAGGGCAACATCACCACAAATAAGACGTGATTCGATTAGATTTGTAGCAATGGTAAGGTCTGACATACCCGCTTCAATACATTCAGAAAATGAACGCACGCTATGACCAATATCAAATTTAAGATCCCAGAGCAGTGTAATAAATTGTCCAATACGTGAAGCTATTTCTTCTGCTAATGGTTCAGCACTTAAAATAAGAATATCAATATCAGATAAAGGATGCAGCTCATGTCGACCATAGCCACCAACTGCAATTAACGACATAGAAGGTTGTTGATCAAATTGATATTCTTGCCATAAACGGGTGAGTAGAGCATCCAGATAATCACTACGGGTATGGACAAGATCAATGACAGATTCACCTTGTTTGAAAGCCTCTTCTAACCACAAATGGAAAGATTCAACATGCTGCTTCAAATGTACCAACTCAAGATCTGAAGATTGGAATAAATTCGGTCGCATAGGAGGCTGTGTCATTGTATATCCTTCATATTAGAGCGGAAGTTGGTGATGGCACCATACATAGCATGAATATGAGAATATAATAAATGTTTAGAAGGCAAAATGAATTTATTCATGCCATATAAAATTGGTGTAATAACGTCTAAGTTATTAGATAGACTAATAGTATCTTTCTTCTCATTGAAGGAAGAAATGGGCGGCAATGCCATTTTATATCAATATATTTGCTTTTATCGCCTCCGCACTATTCCAATTACTGCTTAAATATCCTAAGTTAAACTTAAAGCCGTGCTTATGTTTGACTCATACGTAAAAAGTAAGGTTAAACACCATAAGAATTCTATTCAACATACAAGTGAACGAGACATGACGATGGAACTAAAGGATTATTACAGCATCATGGGTGTAAAACGCACCGATGATTTAAAAACCATTAAGACTGCATATCGTCGTTTAGCTCGAAAATACCACCCTGATGTCAGTAAAGAAGCAAATGCGGCAGAGCGTTTTAAAGAAATAGCCGAGGCTTGGGCGGTATTAAGCGACAAAGAAAAACGAGCGGAATACGATGAAATGTGGGAACACAGAAATGACCCTTATTTCAATCAGTTTAATCGAGGCCAACAAGGGCATTCTTATTCTCAACAAGATTTTGAAGCGGGTGATTTTGAGGATATTTTCTCATCTATGTTCTCTCAGCGCGCACGTAGTTCTGGTTCACAATCAAGAAATGCGTACAGTAAGCGAGGCCAGGATCTAGAAGTTGAACTCCCTGTTTTCCTTGAGGAAAGCCAAAAAGCTCATAAGCAAACAATTAGTTATCGATTACCTGTTTATAATGCTTATGGATTTGTTGAGGATGAAATTCCAAAAACATTAAATGTTACCATTCCTGCGGGTGTTATTGATGGGCAGCGTATTCGCTTAAAAGGGCAAGGAACTGCGGGTTTAAATGGGGGGGAAAATGGTGATATCTGGATAACTATCCGTCTCGCACCTCATCCATTATTTGATATTAAAGGTAAAGACCTTGAAATTGTAGTGCCTTTAGCACCTTGGGAAGCGGCTCTTGGCACGAAAGTGACAGTACCAACTTTACACGATCCGATTGTTATTACTATCCCAGCTAATAGCCAAGCAGGACAGAAACTGCGCTTAAAAGGCAAAGGCATGCTCCATAAAGGAGGCGCAGGTGATTTATATGCCATTATAAAAATTGTTATGCCTACGACAAGTAATGCCGAATCAGATGAACTGTGGAAAAAATTAGCCGAAACCCAACAAAGTTTTGACCCACGTAAAAATTGGGGAGGAAAATAATGGAACAATTTGCACCATTAACCATTGTTGACTTTTGTGTTCATACTGGCCTCATCGAAGATGAATTATACGAAATAGTTGGCTTGGGGATAGTTCAGCCCATTGAAATGAATAATCAATGGTTGTTTGATGAGCAATCAATCATTATTGTGAAAAGAGCCGTTCGTCTTTACCATGAGTTAGAAATAGATTGGCCAGGTATTGCAATGGCAATTAATCTTCTGGATCAAAATGAAATTTTAAGGCGTGAAAACGAAATATTACGCTTACAATTAGGGCGTTTTATTGATTAATTGCTCATGAATAAAAAGTACTCTATGCAAAATAGAGTACTTTACTGATGTTGTTATTTAGGTTGGTAGGTTTGAGGAGCTCGGTTTTTAGGTTTAATTATCTTGCAACGATAAAAACATCTACTGCACCGGAATAAAATTTACCCGATTCTCGCCTATGGCCACAAAGATCCCATTGCATTGTGACACTCCCTGAATTATTTCCAGTAAAATTACTTTCACCATCAAATAGAAAATCACTTCCTACGAAGCCCTGCGGTTTATTTTTAAGCTGTCAGTGACATAATGTCCTGTTGCTTTACTATTTAAAAAAGTTTTTGTTTACGGGTATCTGTTGTACCTAAAGAGATTTTAGAGGAGACAGCATAAGCATTTAACTCTGTTTCACACGAATAACTTAATGTTGTTGATTTTGTCCCATAGCTTGCACCTTGAACGGGCTTAATTGCCACATTTGTCCATTCAATAACAGATGGCGTATTAATATTATTTGTACACTTTCTAACTTTTCTTCTTTTAAAGAAGAAATACAAAGGGAATGAATTTTTATAAATTAGCTGCATTAATAAAATAATTAACATTAAATTAACATTTCCATTGGTGTTTTGGTGTTTATTTTACTGATTACATTCTAATTTATTTTAATTAACTTATATTTTTTATGAGGTAGGGTTATCAATGTTTACAATAACTTTTAGGTTTAAACTAATCTAACATATACGTTATTAAAGAGTATATGTTATATCAATCGTTGTATTAATAAGGAAATCTACATTAATTACTCATTATTTAAGTATTGGTTAAGTTAGATAAAATTGTTGCTACAATAATCTAGTGAATAAAAGACGTTTTTTTATTGAGGTATGTGTTTTTTATAGTTTAAATAAATTATCAGTAAGCGTTATTAATTCATAATTATATATAGATATTTTATAAGGTTGAATTCTAAATCTCACTCATATCATATTATATGGAAATGATATATTGATCCGCTTTTTTTGTGCTTTGTAAGCAATTATATTAATAAAAATAATGGATATATAATGAATGTAAAATTGTCACTTAATTTGAATAATTATTTTATTTAATAATGTGTGTCATAAAAAAAACATCTTTATAAGATTGTCATTAACTGCGTTGCTTTTGTAACTAACTGAATTTAATGTATTTTATTTTAAAGTAATGCAACAAAATAAATTATTTCGTTGCCTTATTTTGGATATTAATTTACTAGAGTCATTTTATAAAATCAAATTACCTTGAAGAGCGATTTCAGTAAATTTGCATAAAAAAAAGTGTAGTTTATGAAACAAAAATTTCACTCAATATCGGTGTCATGCGGGTTTGCGATTGCATTCTCAATAGTGATAATCCAAATCGAATGGTTTTTTGTGCTAATTTAATCCATATATGATAAATAAATAAAAATTTAATGCTTAAATTAATACTTATTAATATTTATTAGTCTAGAGATGAAAAAATGCAACGAAATAATTTATTTTGTTGCGTTTTTGGCTTAACCGAATTGAGGTATGGCTCATATGCATAATGGTGACTTATTAACCGTCAAACAATATATCAACTATGCTATTGGTCGGCAGATTTATAGAATAAGAAAATCTCGAGGATTAACGGGTAATGAACTTGCAAAAAAAATGAATATTTCACAGCAACAAATTTCACGTTATGAGCGTGGAACATGTAGAATTGATCTCAATGTATTAATTTGCATATTGCATGCACTAAAAATAACATTAGGAGATTTTTTCGTTGGCGTATCTCTTATATTAAAAGAGGTATCTCCAGAAACATATGTTGAATATAATGCATTGTTTTATCCTGTTATAAATAGCTTGTTATTTAATGATGTTATACAAAAAATAAATAATATTTTTTATAAAAATAGATTTATTTGAAATAAAGATGCTAATTTATTAATAATCTTCTGCTTATGTTTTTTATTTAATTTTTTAGTCTTTTCTGAATTCTATTAAATATATTATAAATATCTATTATTTTTTATGTTAATTTTTTGTTAAGTTTATTATTAATGAATAAGTTTTATTTTTTTAACCAAAACCTATAAAGGAATCATAATTATGTCTTTTAACAAAGTAGCTTTAACTGCAACTTTATTGGCAGGGCTATCTGCTGCGAGTTTAAATGCAAATGCTAATAACGCATCTGCGGAAGTCACCTTACAAGGTGTTATTACAGCTACTACGTGTGATGTGACTGTTAATGGCGGTAAGTCTGTTTTAAACGTGGGGACATATCCATCTGCTAGTTTTGTCGCAAATCAAAAATTAGGCTCTGTCAATATGCCTGTTACTTTAACTGGCTGCGATGCAGCTGAAGAAAAAGGTAGCTTAATTGTTCAAGGGCTGACTTCTATTGCTAATAACAACCAAAACATTTTTGTGAGTAAGGACAGCGATAAAGTTGGTTTTATGGTTGCGTTGGCAAATGACACTGTCATTAAAAGTGGTGAAGGTGCTCCAGTTACAGTTGCCACAGATGCAACAGGCGCTAATTATTCATTTAAGGTTGGTATGGGATCAACGACTGGAACTCCAGAACCTGGTGCATATAGCGCACCTATATTAGTGGCTTATATCGTTAACTAATTTATCAGGACGATACAACAACGCAGGGGGATATTCCCTGCGTATTTGCCGCGTAGAATTGGAGTTTATGTTGATGTTTTTTTATCGTTCGCTGCAAGCTTTTTTATGTGTGGGTTACTTTACTTGTGCCAGCGCTATAGCGGGGATCTATTTAGATAACTCTCGTATCATTTTTTCATCTGCTGACACGACCCAAGGCCAAACTATTGGGATAAGTAATAGTGCTTCATCAGCCTCACCGTATTTAGTCAAAGCGCAAGTTCTTGGAGATATTCAAGGAACTCAGACCCAAACCCCTTTTTCAGTTACACCATCCTTATTTCGTTTAGAAAAAGGCATGAAGAATCAGTTAAGGATATTAAAAACAGGACAAACGCCATTACCAAAAGATAGAGAATCTGTCTTTTATCTACGCGTTATCGCGTTACCCGCTGGAGTTGATAGTGATAACCCGCCTAAATCTGAAGTTGGTGGCGCTGTTATTGTATCAACAGGAAGTGTGATTAAGTTGTTTTATCGGCCACAAGGATTGCCAATATCGCAACAGCAAGCGATGTCTGCTTTGCAATTTTCACGCCAAGGCTCGGTATTGAATGTTAAAAACTCAAGTCCCTATTTTATCACCTTATCATCATTGACTGTGGGTGAATATAAAGTGCCAATGAGTGTACAAACTCAAAATACGCTTATTCCACCTTTTGGCGAAATGCATTATCCCAATGTAAATATTGGTGGGAATGTAACATGGCGGGCTATTAATGATTATGGTGGGACGGAGGAATTTCATGGTGTTGTTCAATAAATCAATTATCTTCAGAACTTTTTTTGGCGCTATCGTGGGGACATTATTTAGCGTAATGCCAGCCATTGCGGCACCTGCAATTGTGGAATTTAGCGCGCAAATTGCTTATGAGGGTTCCTGCGATATTAGTGTTCCTATATCGATTGCGTTTAATAATGATGATCCTATTTTACCAAGCCAAATTGAAGCTGCTGATTCTGTCGCTAAGCAGACATTTAATTTGACACTTGCAAATTGCAAAGGCATTGGAGTTACGCCCAAAATTGCAGTCATTGGCACTTCATCTACGGATTATGGCAAAGCTCTATTTATAGATAGCTCTGATTCGACTTCAGTGGGATATGGCATTTTATTGCAAACTAATGGCAATGCGACTTTCAAAGAAAACCAAAATTTAGCTGAAAATAAAATGATTTCAGTGTCTTCCAGTTGGGATACAAGTACCAATTTGAAAACTATTGAAGGAACTTTACCGATGACAGCCACTGTGACATGTGGTGATTGTAATGCATCGGGGCGTATTGGCGGAGAGCTAAAAGCTAGCGTGACGTTTGATTTTCAATACGATTAATTTGCGGAGCTTGTGATGACATTACTGCCTTCATTTTTATCACGTTTAGGCGTGATTACATTGGCGATGGCTATTTATATGCCACCTTTGCTAGCTAATACAAATAATTCTTTGTCAATAAATGCCGTCATTGCTAATAAAGGCTTGGGGTGTGAAATGGTACTACCTGAAACGGTATTGCAATTTATACCTTTACAAACTAATCAACTGACTGGAGCAGTAAAAACCTTCCAAATTAAGCCATTGGTAATGCAGCTGTCATGCGTAGATGAAACAGAGAGTATTTTACCTACGTTAACACTTCTCGGAACAACACCTTATGTTGGTGATGCTGAACATACTGTCTTTTTAGATGGCACACCAAATGGAGTGGGCTTTATGGTTCGTCAATCGGCAGATAATTCACCGATTGGCTTAGCGGATTTTTACCGCCCAAGTGAAGCAATTGGTAATAACAATCTTGGTCAACCACTCACCTTATTGGATGACAATAATCATTATCAGGCAGAAAAAATATTATGGGTCGGAATGGTTGGACCATTGCAATCAAATATAAATTCAGGGCGCTTTCATGCCTCGCTAACACTCAATGTAGCGTTTCAATAGATTGATGGAGGGAGGATGAAAAAAAGATATTTCACATTATCGCGAAAACAATTGGCGATTGTATGTACAAGTTTATTGATGAGTTGGGGAAACTCAGCTCTAGCTGGCAGTGCTACTAATAACATTGAATTTTCAGTGACCTTTGTTGGCGGCGGATGCGAGATAAGTGCTATTCCACCAATTCAATTTAATGACGGAAATGTATTGCTGTCTGCTGATATTGAACAAGGTAGTGCAGCGACGAAAAAAGTATTTGATCTTACGTTAATTAACTGCTCAGGGTGGGGGTTAACGCCTGCAATATACGTTAGCGGGCAAACAACGACTGATTTTGGTGTAGCAATGTTTCGTGATCAATCTGCGTCAATGGACGCTAATGGTTATGGGGTATTGTTAAGTACACCAGGCAATGCATCTTTTAACGGTAACAATAACTTAGCAATTTCCCCAAGTAAAATTGAAGCTAAAAATTGGTCAGCAGAAACGGAATTAAGTTCAATAACCACCGTTTTGCCAATTACAGCGCAATTAAGTTGTGGGGATTGTCATTATGCGAGCCGCCAAGGTGGTGATTTTAAAGCAACGGTAACGTTTGATTTTGTGTATGAATAGGGCATTAAAATGATTAAAAATAGGTTCATTCAATGGCAAAAAAATCATTTTTTGACCGTATTTTTTTTATTAGTCAGTTTCAGTGCATTAGGAATTGCAACAAATTGCTTGGCTAAGGGGGGGATTAGTATTAGTCAAACCCGCGTTATTTTTGATGCCAACATGAAAAGTACTAAAGTCACATTGAATAACCGCAGTGACCAAGTGTATTTAGTGAACAGCCGAGTACAACGTACGCCTGATAACACAGTTAAATCAACGGAAACGCTACCTTTTATTGTGACTCCTCCTTTGTTTAGGTTAGAGAAAGAGAGTCGAAATACAGTATTAATCTCAAAAAATGATACATCTGCATTACCTACTGACAGAGAAAGCGTTTTTTATTTAAGTTTTTTAGCTATTCCCTCGGTAAAGAAAGGTATTGAAGCTAATAGCAGTGCGACAACAACGCAAGTGTCGTTTGGTATACGCACATTGATTAAGCTTTTTTATCGACCTGAAGGTTTGGCTATTTCACCTTTAGCAGCACCCGGGAAATTTTCCTTTTCATCAGATGGAATAATGCTGCATGTCAAAAATCCTACGCCTTATTACCAAACATTAGCCCAGTTGTCAGTAAATGGTCGGCTTGTGAATGTACGTGAGCAAGGCGCTATGGTCGCCCCATTTTCAAGTCAAGCCTATGCAGTAAAAGGACTTGCTGATGATATCCAATGGTCAGTAATCGATGATCATGGCGGTCTTAGTGAGACGTTTCGCTGGACACGTTAAATTTGAGAGGAAAAATCATGATGTTATCAAGGATAGCGCGCTTGGGGGCTGTTGTTTGTGTGCTGTGTTATGGGCACATGGCTGCTGCCATCACGTCGAAAGAGCCTACTGGCATTGAATTGCAAAGCACTCGCGTAATTTATCCCGGCGATGCCAAAAATGGTATGACTTTTACGGTGACAAATCGATCATCTCAGGTTTACTTATTGCAATCACGGATACAACCTTGGCGCAATGCAGTCTTAGCGTCGCAAGATAGCCATGACCCTAAACTTGTGAACGATATAAATGTGCATCCTTCCGCGATGAAAGAGGATAAAGAGACTACCTTATCTCCCTTTATTATTTTACCTCCTTTGGTACGTTTTTCGCCCAATGATGCGATTGTACTGCGTATTCGTCTTGTGAAGAATACCTTACCGAAAGATAGAGAATCAGTCTTTACATTGATGTTAAAAGCAATACCAAGCCAAGCTCTTCCAAAGAATTTAGCTGATAAAGCGGGGCTATCAATGGCGTTAGCATTGCAAAATAACCTTAAATTATTTTATCGCCCCGCGGGAATGCCACTAATGACGTCTACTGAACGAGCAGAAAAATTGCAATTTACACGTCAGAATTCAGAACTAGTTGTCACCAATCCAACACCTTATTACGTGACGTTAAGTGATATCCAAATTAACCGTGTTCCAGTGCCATTGCATTCACAGCGTATGTTGGCGCCATTTTCAAAAGCTCAGTTTACCTTAGCTCGACATTCCGGTGACGTCGTTAGTTGGCAAACTATTGGTGATGATGGAATGAATACACCTGCACAAACACAAAAGCTGCATCACGTTCAATGATAAGAAGAGAACACGTTTTTACCGTGGATAGATTGTTAGCGGAATATTTTAGCGTGAATAATGAATTGGAAATTTTATATGCATAATGTTCAACAACAAATAATAAAAACAAAAAATATCACCAGACAATGCTGCCGATCTTTTTTCGTTTTAGTTTACTGAGTACCAGTGTCTTGTTGGGATCTTCTCCAGTTGTGTTTGGTGAAGATTATTTTGATCCAAGCTTTTTGACTTTAAGTGGTGAAAATAGCCCTGTAGATCTCTCTATGTTTAGTCAAGAAGGCGGTGTTGCGGAAGGGAAATATACTGTTTCTGTTTTTGTGAATAACCAAGATGTTGGTCAATTTACGTTACACTTTGAAGAAAACGATAAGCGCCTTATTTCTCCTGTATTAACGCCGGAGCAGTTGGCATCATGGGGAGTCAATGTTCCTAATATTGCTGATTTAAAATCATTGGCAGCAGATGCTTCTATAAATGATTTATCAATGTACATTCCCCAAGCGACAACAAAATTAGATTTAGCACGATTACGTTTGGATATCAGCATTCCTCAGGTGGCAATGATCCCAAGTTATGCGCATTATGTAAATCCAAATATGTGGGAAAATGGAATCCCCGCTATTCTACTTAACTACAACTTGAGTGCAGGCCAAAGCCGTCAATATCCAAATAGTGGTGGATCAACACATACAAATAACGTGTATGCTTCTGTTCGTGGTGGAGTAAATTTGGGGCCATGGCGACTTCGGAGTACCATGACGCATACGCGTTTTGAATATAACGGGAAAGTTGGTCAAAATAATAAGACAGAGAACAGTACCCAATTTACAAACTCATATTTATCGCGTGATATCAGGGGATTACGTTCTTCTTTTCTTATTGGTGAAGCGAATACTGATGGTGAGATTTTTGATAGTGTGCCATTTAAAGGCATACAATTAACATCAAATGAGCAAATGTTACCTAGCCAATTATGTGGCTATGCACCAGCGATAAGTGGGGTAGCCAACACCAATGCGCGCGTCACAGTGCGACAAAATGGTAATGTGGTGTATGAAACCTATGTTGCTCCAGGTCCTTTCTATATTAATGATATTCAACAAGCGGGTTTATCTGGTGATTACGATGTGACGGTCACGGAAGCGGATGGAACTGAACGGCGTTTCATCGTGCCATATTCTGCTCTTCCAATAATGTTACGACCTGGTGGCTGGAAGTATGAGCTGACTTCTGGGCGTTATAACGGATCATTAACTCAAGGTTCGCGTCAGTCTGATTTTATGCTGGCAACAGGTGTTTATGGCTTACAAAGTGGCTTTACGCTTTTTGGCGGGGCATTGGCTGCTAAAGATTATCAGGCTGCAACTGCTGGAACAGGCGCCTCATTAGGAGAACTGGGTGCTCTTTCTGCTGATGTCACTCATTCCATCGCAAAGTTACAAACACAGAATGATCAATCAACACGTAAAACAGGCCAATCTTATAGATTACGCTATTCAAAGAGTTTGGTATCAATAGGAACTTCTGTTGATCTAACTGCACTTCGCTATTCTACTGAGCATTATTATAACTTCAGTGAATTTAACAGCCAAGGTTATCGCCTTGAAGATGGTGTGAGTCCATGGACATTACAGCGACGTCGCAGCAGTTTTCAAACCCAACTCAGTCAACAATTGGGTTCATACGGCACGCTGCGTTTTCGTGCTAACCGTGATGACTATTGGGGAAATGACAAAACGTTAACGGGATTAGCATTGGGGTACAGTGGTACGGCTAAAGGTGTTAGCTTTGGTGTGAATTACAACATTGACCGTATGAAAGATGCACATGGCTCTTGGCCTGAAAATCGTCAGATTAGCGCTAATGTGAGTATTCCTTTTCGTATTTTTGGCTATTCACCCGATTTGCAATCTATTTATGCCACATCATCAATAACGCATGACAATCATGGACGTACTCAGAATCAAGTGGGTGTTAGTGGCAGTATGCTTGATAGTGCAATGTCTTACAGTGTCTCACAAAGCTGGGGAAATCAAAACCAAACGGCCACGAGTAACGCCAATTTAGGTTATCAAGGTAGCAAAGGCAGTATCAGCACGGGATACAGCTATAGCAATGATGTGCAAACTATTAATATGAATGCAAGCGGCGGTGTGCTGGTCCATAGCGGTGGTGTGACGTTATCTCGTTTAATGGGGGATTCCGTGGCATTAGTCAATGCTCCAGAGGCTCAGGGCGCGAGTTTGATGAATGGTAATGCTAAAGTCGATTGGCAAGGATATGCAGTTGCACCGTATTTATCAGATTACATGAAAAATAGCGTAGGTATTGACCCTTCTACATTACCTGAAAATGTTGATGTCATTCATTCTAATGCCAATGTATATCCAACTCGTGGCGCGGTAGTGAAAGTTGATATTGCAACGCGTGTTGGCTATCAAGTATTGATGACTCTCCAACAAAGTAACCAACAGCCAGTGCCATTTGGCGCGGTAGTTTCATTGCTTGATGAGCCTGCCAATATGGAAATCAGTGGCATTGTCGGGGATGACGGGCAAGTTTATTTATCGGGCTTACCTGAAGAGGGGGAACTACTTGTTAAATGGGGAGAACAAACAGATCGTCAATGTAAGGTGAAATTTACTTTATCACATTTGACTATTAATCAGGATATCCCAATTCGCCAAGTAACTTATCAATGTGGGAATGCAGACCAAACAGAACACAAAAAATAGGGTTATCTTCGGAAAAAGTAACGGAAGTTAAACCAATTAATTCAACATTGACTTCGCATCTACCTCAAGAGGAAACGGTTTTTTCCCGTTGGGCTATGCCATCAAATGATATCTCGGCAACAGAAATCTGGAACAATGATGAGAGTATAAATCATGGACAATAAATCAATATCTGCCCATTCATTAATAAGAGAGTCAAATAAACTTTCTTGTAATGAAACAATCGCTGACAGCTTAGAAGGAGATTTTCATTTACGAGCCAAATGTAAAATTTGGGGAATGGGGGGCATGATTTTTTCTCTATTGGCGATACCTCTACAGGGACATACTGAAAATCTTGGGTTTTTTCCTAAAGGTGCGGGGGTTATTTACGAAAAAACATTAACTTCTAATGTTTCTGTTGCTGAAATGCAATCATGTGTTACTCCAGGTCTTGAGGGTGGATGGCGCAATACATCTGGGGATGTTGTTCTAACACCAGGGGTTGCAATTATTTCAAATCAGATAATCAGTGGTGTTAATGCATATGGATTAGCTCAAGATATTGGTATTTCTGTTCAAGGTTCTGTGGTGACAAACTTTACTATGGTAGGGGGATATTGGACTACTCAGAATGGTGATTATAAGGCTAAATGGGAATCGAATGGAGGAAGTTACAGTATATCTCAAAGTGTAACACCCGCTTTATCTGGGGTTTCTTTCCAAAATGTCACTCGGGATGTTGGGGCAATAGGTTCAACAATGAACCAATATGTTGGTGGTTCAGCAGAGGGTGGGCCCAACGTTTTATCTACATATAATAGTGATGGTAATCTGACTTTTAAAATCATTATTGGGCCGAATGCGGAACCTGGAAAATACTCAGTTGGTGATCCCGCGCATGGACTTGGGCTTATCTATGGAGAAGGGTGTATTTTTAAAGTAACACCTATTACTTTTGAAGTTTCGCCGCCAATTCAATCCTGTAGTATTAATGCACCTCCAGTCGTATTTGGTGAATTTAATATGTCAGAGAAAGAACCCCAAGATGATTTACTGGCATCTAAAGATATTGATCTGAATGTCACTTGTACTTATTCCTCCGGTAGCATGGCTGGGGCATCACAAAAGGCATCAATCTCATTTGATTCATTAACGGATGGTGGTATCTATTATGGGCGATTAACACATCCTGAGACTAAACAATATGCACCCGCCCATTTTCTTGGTGTATTGAAAGATGTATCAGGTGCTCCGGATGCTGGATGTGTTGCTAATTCAGCTGATCCGGGTAGGATTTCTTTTAATAACGCGCCTAATGCATCACAAGTAACCATTCCAGGCGAAATAAAATTACGATTTGACCTATGTACTACCGCCCCTGATCGTGCAAATCGACGAGGACATTTTAAGGGGAGTTCTACAGTGACATTAAATTGGGATTAATTAGCCAAATCTTCTAAATAATAATTGAGTGACCCTTAATGTCACTCAATTATTATTGGGAAATACAGCATGTTCGTAATATTGAAATACAACTTATCGATATGATTTAAATGTGTGGTAACTTAAAGAAGAACATTACATTAATTATATGGATTCATTAAATAGCACAATTTTAATCACCTGATATCTTGATTAATACTCCTCCTGAATAGCAACAATATTTCCTCGTTTAATTGAACGCTGGCCTAGCAATGTGAGGCAAAATACCAAGATCTATTATAATCAGCTAAAAATTAAGCAAATCGTGCAGGTTTGGGACGGTGTTTGGCTTAATTCAGCGGTGGGATAGTGCATTCTATATCTACAATAACTCATGTCATCGAGATTGTTTTTAAACAATCCCACCAATAAACCCTGTCAATCGATAGTTTTTATTTATTGATAAATAAAAAGAATAAAATAATTTTGATACAAAATAATATTAATATTTAGCTTTTTAAAATAAATAACTTATTAATGGGCTTTTTATCTCTTTTTTTAAACTATCCGGAAGTGTAATTATTAATTTAATGATAAAACAATGAATTACGAAAGTGGTGTTGTAAGATTATTCCTAATCATTTTTTTGCTCAATGTACATAGCATTTTTTATTTGATTTTAATGGGTTAACTGTTTTYAACAAAAAAACGAAAAAAACCGAAAGGGATATCCACTTTTYATCTATCCCATTAAGAATAAACGAAAGGATTAAATAACAAGATTACAATTTTTTTACGCTGAGTCACTTATCCTACGAGRTTCGGATTATTCCTAAGTATTTACACCTCATTACCCCCTCTATATTATCTCCACTAACCGAAATCACCATGCGCATTGGCTGAAYATAATGGAATTGAGCRAAGATTATCTTGCTCTTATGTAAACTGACATTTGTTATACTGTTAAAGGACGTATTATGCCAACKCCATGTTATATCTCTATCGAAGGAAAAACCCAAGGTCACATCACTGCGAATGCCTTTACCCCAGAATCTGTGGGTAACATTTATGTGCAAGGTCATGAAGACCAAATGTTAGTCCAAGAATTTTCTCACGTGGTTACCGTGCCAACAGACCCGCAATCTGGTCAACCTTCAGGYCAACGTGCGCACAAACCATTCCGTTTCACCGTTGCCCTGAACAAAGCRGTTCCRCTGATGTATAACGCATTGGCCTCAGGTGAAATGTTGCCAAAAGTRGAACTGAAATGGTATCGCACCTCGATTGAAGGAAAACAAGAGCATTTCTTCACTACCACGCTGACGGATGCCACTATTGTCAACATCGACTGCCAGATGCCACACTGCCAAGACCCAGCAAAAKCRGATTACACGCAGCTGATTGAAGTGTCACTGGCGTACCGTAAAATTGATTGGGAGCACACCAGCGCAGGCACATCCGGTGCAGACGACTGGCGCGCACCGCTCGAAGCCTAATTACTCCGCTTCTCACGAGCCTTTCGGGGCTCGTCATCGATAAAAACGTTGGTCAATCATTGAGTTAATCCCTTTTATGTCGATAAAAAATACGTCCTCAGCAGAAAAAGCCGCCAATCACTGGCAGGCATTATTAGCCAAACCTCAACCTCAGCGCTTAAGCGCGACAACCCATAACACGATCCCTAAAGTGGATATCTACGAGGCCATTGCAAATCGCAAACGTTACTCGGGGCTAGTATTTACCTGCCAAATTGGTGGGCTACCGGAAGAGACATTTCAAGTCACTCAATTTGACTTGCATGAGGGATTATCTGAGTTATTTACCTTAACAATCCACGCGGTCAGCCCGCTGGCGGACATTGATTTTCATGATGTGCTGGGTATGGCATCCTCAATTACCCTTCGGCGTGAAGGTGTGGTGACCCGTTGTGTGCAAGGTATTCTTGCCAGTGCAGAGCAAGGCAATACCGATGGCGTCAAAACGTGGTATCAATTTGTGATACGCCCTGAAATGTGGGTGATGACACTTAAGCAAGACAGCCGTATTTTTCAAGACACCACAGTGCCAACCATACTGGAAACCTTGCTAAAAGAGTCGCACATTAAGGCCGACAAATTACTTTATCAACCCGATGAACATCGTCAACGCTCATACATCACCCAAAAACGCGAAACCTTGTACGATTTTTGGTGTCGCTTGGCTGCCGAAGAAGGCATTACGTTCTGGTTTGAAGAAGGTCCGCAGCTCTTTTACAGTGACCGCCATTTGGGCATGAAAGCGGGAATTTCGCTCACTTACAACCCCCAATCAGAAACGGATATTACCGACAGCACAGTGACCGCTTGGCGTTATGCGGAGCGGCTGTGCAGTGATATTCGGATAGATAAAGATTACAACCCGCAGAGGCCTTCTTACCCCTTGAGCCAACAAGTGACGGGGGAAGTCCATCAACAACATGAAATCTTTGAAAGTTACGGGCGTTTTCAAGAGGACGCAGAAGGTCAGGTATTTAACCAATTGCGTTACGAGCAGTCACAAAATCAACGCCAAATGGGCACGGCAAGTACCAACTGCATTGAACTGGCACCGGGCCGCATTTTTTCATTGAGCAATCATCCCAGCAGTAAAATGAATGATAACTGGCAAGTGGTCAGTGCGCACCATCATGGGGTGCAACCCCTTGCCGACAACAGTGGCGGCGAAGGGACGCAATTGAGCAATACCATCACCTTTATCCCCGGCACGCAAGAATGGCGCCCACCCTATAGCTATAAACCGACAGCCGATGGTGATGAATTAGCCACCGTTGTGGGGCCCGAAGGCGAGGAAATTTACACGAACAGTAAAGGGGAAGTCGTGATTTATTTTCATTGGGACAGACGGGGAAAACCCGACCACAGTGCATCCTGCTGGGTGCGTGTGGCACAGGGCTGGAATGGTGATGGCTTTGGGTTTATGTCGATCCCCAGAATTGGGCAAGAAGTGATAGTGTCTTATTTAGATGGTGATATTGATAGACCCATCATTACCGGATGTACTTACAATGGCCGTAATCGCCCACCCATTGATTTACCAAAAGATAAGACGCGCACCACCTTTCGGACTAAAACCCACAAAGGTGACGGGTTTAATCGCCAATGTTATGGCTCCAGTTAATGCATTTAAAAATCCTCACCTTTACAATCTAAAGGTTGATAGATGTAATAACACATTTTTAGATGCTCAATTAGCAATAAAACCGTCATTCAAGGTGGGTTTTTCTGCAAGCTTCTCATGGTCAACAGAAACCGGTACTCGAGAAGATAAAGATCGTAAAGCAGAGCAACGTAATCTAATAATTAAGAAAAAAGAAGAGAAAGGGCAGGTTTTACCAAAAGATTTAAATCATTTACATAAAGGATGGACGCTCAATACGGTACCATTTTTTAAAACAGATAAAATGTCATTTGAGGTTGAATTTTCTTGTAATGTCGGCGGCCAAGAATATTCATTGATACCTTATCAAGGTGAAAGTGGAAAAACGAAGCTACTCAGTGATTTTGAAGGGTTGTCTAAAATTGATAAATTTACCTCTATTTTTAAAGATAGGTTTTTACATATTTCGCCGTCAGCTAAAAAAAGTGAAGAACCTAGTTTTCCACTTTTTAGTTTTACATTAAACCCACTTAAAATTGGATTGACATTTTTTCATGAGGATATCGAAAATCCACCCAATCCTAAAACAGTAATTGGTATTCAAGGTACACCTTTAATTGGTTTTGATTTTAAAATTGATGTGATACAGCTTCTTGCGAGCATTTCAGGTCCTGGTACTGCAATGGCTGTAGAAAAATTGCGTTCGGCATTAAGTGATAGAAGTAAAAAAAATAAGCAGTTCCAAGAGAATAATGGAACACAAAATACTTTTAGTGCAGAGATTGAAGCTGAAATTGTTATTAGCTGTTCAGTTCATGCAATAGTAGGAAGAATACATACATTAAAGGATGGTTCTAAGTTTGGCTGTGATAAGGGGGCTGTAGAATTAGGTATTAAAAGTTTAGTTAGTGTTTCTGTAGAAACATCTATATTTTACATGCAGGCTAGTCTAAATGCAGGCTTTCAATTAGAAACCAAAGGAACATTTGAAATTGACCCTCACGATGATGGTATCGATGTGGTGGCTTGTCATGATGGTATATCTTTAAAAGCTTGGTTTAAAGTAGATTTAATACTAAGAAAAAATAGAAAACTGAATAATAGCCAAAGTCAGTCTTTTGCTGAATCAAAACCTTTATTATATCAAATAGCACCAGCCTTAAAAGCTGAAGACTCTGATGTTAGAATCAATATAGCGGGGAAGCAACGTGTAATAAAACCTAGAAAACAGATTGAACCACATGTTGTTACAATATATAGCAACCCTATTTTGGATGTTTATCGAATCAATAAATTATAGGTCTTAAAATGAAATTTTCTAAGATTATTCTTTCTTTTATTCTAATGATAATAGGAAATGTGGCAATGGCATCAACAATAAGTTATTCAGTAAAGACAGGGGTAGATATTAAATATGCCTTTTGTGAAATAAAAACTAATGGTGTACCTGGAGTAAATAATAGGGATGCAGTTTTAGATGGTATTCCGGCAGGAACGACAGCAACAAATTCATTATTATTACTAGAAAATGGAATAAATACTTTTACAATAGACATGTCTTCACCTGAATGGTTTTCAAAAGAAAAAAAATCAGAAAAAGAGAAGGATATTTTTAATGAGAATGCATATTGTAAAGCTGATGTCAGATTTATTGATTATAAACAAGGTAAGGTTGGGTCATTAGGTGAAATTAATATAAAAATTAATGAAAAAGGTATTCCTGAAGCGTATTTAGATAATGAAATTGATAAGAATATAATAAAGACTATAAAAAAAGAATATACTCAAAAACTGACTAAAAATAAAATCATGGAAGTGCCTGAAAATGAATATCCAAATGGTATGACCATCTATCAGTTTGATAAATAAATTGTCATTAATGGTATACCGGAATGGAAATGGGTGACATCTGAACCATACACCGGTACTCAACAGCAAATTGATGAACTGAAAAGTGCATATGAAAAATTGTGGACAGAATTTAATAATAGAGACCTTGACGGTATTAAAAAATCGTTAGCCATTTCTTTAGATGCTTGGGCTGTTGCTTCAGATTCCACACCAGATAAAATATCTGATTCACATCAGTTTGAAGAGGAATTTAAACGTAAAAAAGCAAAAATGATACCAATAGATTGGAATAACTATGAGATTGTTTCTTTTAATAAAGGACGCCTAGTGAAAATGGTATATAAAGAAGAGAAGGAATTTTCTCCATTAGTTATGTATTATGTTAGTTCTAATGGTGTTGAAGGTGTATTTACATATTCGCCAATGTTTTCTTTAATTGATGGCAAATTTGTGCCCGTTATTTAGCAAAGATGATTAATTATGCCAAACATTATTCTTCTCGGTGATTTAGATACAGGCCATGGAAAGCATGGCCCGACTCAAGTAATAACTGGTTCATTAACGGTTAAAGTGGATGGTAAAGCGGTTGCTCGACAAGGTGATACTTTAGCGCCTCACGGCGGTCATTCAAGAACTATTGTCGAAGGTTCCAGTAGCGTATTTATTGATGGGAAACCTGCGGTGAGAACGGGTGATGCAGTCAGTTGTGGTGGCGTTTTGATGGGCAATTCATCGGTAAATATTGGCTAGTTGCATAAATAAAATAGAGGAAGTCGAATATTTTATTAAGATAAGGTATTTGATTTTCTCTATTTATTGCAAAATAAGCACTCCTTTCACGCGAACATTATAATTAAACGTTATCAATATAATACGTTATGATTAATATTTTATTTCATATCTATTAAATAGCAATAATAATTGATACATAACTGGGTTCAATCGCGCTCAATGTTTGTTGATGACAATATATGATCATTAATCACGTTTCCAGTTAATCAAAGCAACCAATTTCGATTTAGTTGTTGAGTTTGACTATACATACAACAAGACAATGATCAAATAATTAAAAGTATACTATTTATTAGGGTTAAGTTATGAATTAGCTATGAGCTATTCATATTAAAATTAAGTCTATTTCATCTCTGGCCACCATTGCCGTAGTTCAAATTTAGATATAATAATTTAATTTATAATTAAAAGTAATGTTTTAAATCTTTCACATAATTAATTAAATCTGTATAGCATGTTGATTTGAACATTGTTATTATACCTAGTGAATCATTTGAACTCTTAATATGTGTTTTATTAGGTGATTCTCTAGGGTTGTTTGCTGTTTGTTTTTATACCAAATTTCAATTGATAATATGAATATTTGAAAAATCATTAAAACAATTTCACCAATCTATTTTAATTAATCAATAATAGATGTAAAAGAAAATTGAAATTAACCGTTACCTTCTAAAATTGTTTTTTTTGTAAAACATTAAATGAGTATACTTAAAAATTGTTTAGTAATTAATCAGATAAAGGTGGTTTTAGTATACGTAGAACAATCACTTTATTTCATCATTAATAATAGAAAATTTAATTTATGAAACATATTGTTGCAAAAAGTTACATTAAATAGATTTAAAATATTGCTCATAAGAAATATTTCTATATTATAGAATCATATAATTAATAAAAATAATAAGTATCAACTTTACACCACCAAAACAATATTACTCCTCTATTGAGTTAAATTTGACTCGATAGAAGATTCTGTGCTCTAAATTTATTCTTATTTATAATTTTGAGCATATTAAAACTTATTTAATGAGATTTTAGGTTAATTTAAGGAGCTTAATTTATAATGAGTAAGAATATTCTTGGTAGTGTAGCACCAAAAGAAAGGATTAATATTAAATATACACCTAACAGTAGTGGAAATCAGTCAGAAGTAGAATTACCACTTAATATGTTAGTTGTAGGAGATATGATAGGCAGAACTGAAGATATACCAATAGAAGAACGTAAAACAATTTCTATTAATCAAAATAATTTTAATTCTGTTATGGAAAGTGTCAACATCAATTTAAATATTGATGTAGCAAATACGCTTGAAGAAGTTAATGATACTGAATTAAATGTCAATTTAAACATAAAGTCTTTACAAGATTTCTCTCCTGATAATATTGCTCGCCAAGTACCTGAGTTAAATAAATTACTTGAGTTAAGAGAAGCATTAGTCGCATTGAAAGGTCCTCTCGGTAATATCCCTGCTTTTAGAAAACGTCTACAAGAGCTTCTTGAAAATGAAGATTCTCGCGAACAATTACTAAAAGAATTAGATATTAATAGCCAAAAATAATGTTTATAGAGGATTATTGCATGTCGTTAAATACTGACACTCAGGAACAACAGGTTTCTTCATCAAATATATCTTTATTAGATGAAATTATGGCTCAATCACGGATGTCTCCAGAGTCAGAAGCTTATGGTATTGCTAAGCAGGGTGTGGCCGCATTTATTAGTAATATTTTTGCTAATAATGAAGAAGACCAAGTTAATAAATTATTAATAGATAAAATGCTTGTTGAATTAGATAACAAGCTTAGTGCGCAAATAGATCAAATCATGCATGCGCCAAAATTCCAAGAGATCGAATCTTCATGGCGTTCATTAAAGTTATTAGTAGATCGTACTGATTTTAGGGAAAATATCAAAATTAATATTCTTCATGCAACCAAAGAAGAGTTGTTAGAAGATTTTGAATTTTCACCTGAGATTGTACAATCTGGTTTTTATCAGCACGTTTATTCTTCTGGTTATGGTCAGTTTGGTGGTGAACCCGTTGCAACAGTTATTGGTAATTATGCTTTTAATAATACCACGCCAGATTTAAAACTGATGCAATATGTTAGTGCTGTTGGTGCTATGGCTCATGCTCCATTCTTATCTTCTGTTTCGCCAAATTTCTTTGGTATTAATAGCTATGCTGAATTACCCGCTATTAAAGATATTAAATCTGTTTTTGAAGGTCCAGCTCATACTAAATGGCGTGCGCTACGTGAGACTGAAGATGCGCGTTATTTAGGTTTAACTGCATCACGTTTTTTATTACGACTACCTTATTCACCATCAGAAAACCCAACTAAACTATTTAACTATATTGAAAATGTGAAACAAGATCACAATCATTTTCTTTGGGGAAATACGGCTTTCTTATTGGCGGGCTGCATTAATGACAGTTTTGCAAAATATCGTTGGTGTCCAAATATTATTGGGCCACAAAGTGGCGGTACAGTAAATGATTTGCCTGTGCATGTTTTTGAATCTATGGGTGAATTACAAGCAAAAATTCCTACTGAAGTTTTAATTACTGATCGTCGTGAATTTGAACTTGCTGAAGAAGGTTTTATCACACTGACGATGCGCAAAGGGAGTGATAATGCTGCATTTTTCTCAGCAAACTCAGTACAAAAACCAAAAACATTCCCAAATACGCCAGAAGGCAAAATTGCTGAAACCAATTATAAATTAGGTACACAACTACCTTATATGTTTATTATCAACCGCTTAGCGCATTATATTAAAACGCTACAGCGTGAACAAATTGGTTCATGGAAAGAACGCCAAGATTTAGAAAGAGAATTAAATATTTGGCTAAAACAATATATTGCTGATCAAGAAAATCCTCCAGCAGATGTGCGCAGTAAACGTCCTCTGCGTTCTGCTCAAATTCAAGTTCTTGATGTTGAAGGTGATCCAGGTTGGTATCAAATCGCAATTCAAGTACGTCCTCATTTCAAGTATATGGGGGCAAACTTTGAATTGTCGCTTGTTGGCCGCTTAGACAAAGAGTAAGCACCAATGGCCGCTAACTATAACTGGGAGTCTTCAGAAACTTCCAGTTTATTTGAGCGTATTCAAGGGAAGGGCTCCGGCTCTTCCCATAATGCTCGAATGGATGCGTTGGTAAAATCCATAAAGCAAAATTTAAATCAAATTCTTAATAGTCGACCAGATGCTTGTCAAAGTTCTGCGGCATTAGGTGTACCTGATTTAAATGATGCTACTCAAGCAGCAACAGATTTCCGTAAGAGTTTAGAAGGTTCAATTACGACTTGTATTAATGATTACGAACCTCGTATTAATAATGTACAAGTCACTTTTATTGAAAATGATACGGATGCTTTACTGCTTCGATTTAGTATTACTGCTTTTATTGATTTAGATAACCAACGTCAGTTAGTCGAATTTAATATGCAACTCGACAATAATCGGCGATATCAATTGAAACAACGTTAATATGTCTTCTAATCCATATTTTAAAAATGAACAAGAATATTTAAGCGTGCTTACTGAACGTGTAGCGGCTGAAAAGCCTCATCTTGTTGATTTTTTATCAAATAATATTCATGATCCTGATGTAGCTCGCGTAATGGATGGGTTAGCTTATCTTTCTGGCGATCTTCATCAGCAGCTTAATTCGCAATTTGCTGAATTGACAAGCAGCTTAGTGAATATGCTGTGGCCAGCATATACCCGTCCTTTTCCGAGCATGACAATTGTCGAATATCAAGTCAATGCTCAGAAACTTGATCAAGCAAATAAAGTAGCTGCAGGTCAACATTTTGTGGCTGCGCCGATATATGTTCAAGGAGAAACACCTAATTCAGATAGTTTGTATCAATGTCGCTTTAGTCAATGTCGAGATTTATGGTTACTTCCTGCTCAAATTTCGCAAATCCATCAACATAATGATGCTATAGAAATAAGCTTTAAATTAGATAGACCAAGAACATTGGCCGAAATTGGTCTTGATAAACTACGTATTTATTTGAATGGCGCAGCGTATACCACGAATCAGTTATTTTATTTATTGAGTCATAAAATTAAGAATGCCACTTTAGTAACCGACCAGCATCGTCTTAATTTAGATAAATTTGCTGCTCTTCCTGTCGGTTTTAAAAAAGAAGATGCATTACTTCCTTATCCAAAAAATAGCTATGATGGATATCGCATATTGCAGGAATATTTTTGTTTTCCTGAAGCATTCATGTTCTTGGATATTAAAGGATTAGATGACCTTCCTTTAGCACTGAATACAGATTCATTTAAACTTATTATTTCTTTCGAAATAGATATTCCTGAAGCTGTTATAATCAGAGATGACAGTATCAAATTAAATTGCGTACCTATTGCTAATCTTTTTACTATGGATAGTGAAGCAATTAACTTAACGGGAAGAAAAGATGATTATGTATTGAGTGCTAATTACCGTATCCCACAGTGTTATGATATTTTTTCAATTAACCAAGTACAAGGATTAAGATATCCAGAGAATGCTCCGTCATATACAGTTAATTATACTGCATTTGAAAGTTTTCATCACCAAAGCTACAACACAAAAGACAATAACCACGGATATTATAGACTAAAAATTAATAATGCTAAGAATGATATCGGTTATTCCCATAATCTGTCTTTTGTCCGTAATAATGAAATCCAATTGCAAGATTGCATAGAAACTGTTTCTGCTTCTTTAAATTGCACGAATAGGAATATTGCATCTCGGCTTTCTAGCCATTCTATTTCTCTCGATAAGACTTGTATTCCAGAAGGTGCTTTATCAGCAAGCAATTTATTTAAACCAACAATTCCTTTATACCCATTATTAGGTCAAACACTGTATTGGTCAGAGCTAACAAATCTTTCATTAAATTATAAATCATTGCTGAATTTGACTTCATTAAAGCAAATTCTTCAATTATACGATTTACCTGCAATATTTCATCGCCAGTCAGCAAGACAATCACAGCAATGTTTGGATGCTCTCATCGATTTACAAAGCGAGCCTATTGAATACCAATACCGCGGATTACCTGTTCGTGGATTAAAAACAATATTAACCGTTCGTCAAAGTGCATTTTTAAGTGAGGGCAGCTTATTCTTATTCTGCACAGTTATTGCACAATTTTTTGCTTTATATACCAGCGTGAATATGTTTCATGAATTAGAAGTCTTCAATGTTGATAACAAGGAAACTTATCGGTGGCCAGCTCAAATCAATCAGCAGATACTAAATTAATAGAATGCTGGCTTGAGAAAGCGGGTAATTCTGTCATTCATTATGATTTTTATCAACTTGTGGAATTGCTTTATAAACTGCAACACAAGGACGAAAGTGCATACAATGAAGCTGATGATTTAATTAGTTTCAAATCTTGTGCAAATATCGCCTTTCCTACTCGTGATGTTGTTTCTGTTGCAAAAAATCAGCAAGGGCAAGTTGAACTTGAAGTTGCTTTTTTAGGGCTACATGGAAGCCAATCACCTTTACCAAGTTATTATCTTGATGATCTTGCATGGGAAAATGCTCAGCAACAACCGGGTGTTACAGATTATTTAAACCTATTTAATCACCGATTAATTTCATTATTACATCGTATTTGGCGTAAATATCGCTATTACATTTGTTTTGAAAATGAAGGTGTCGACTCTTTTTCTCGCTATATGTTTTCCTTAGTTGGTTTAGGAAATGAAGTTAATCGCGAAAAAGTACATATCAACCACAGTAAAATGCTGGCTTATGCAGGGCTATTATCAAGCCCCAGCCGTTCACCTGATGTCATTAGTAGCTTAATTGCTCACTGTTTCGATCTTGAACATGTCGACGTTATTGGCTGGCAGACGCGTAAAGTACCAATACCAAAAAATCAGCAAAACCGACTCGGCGTAATTTCGCACCAAGCTGGAAAAAAATCTCAGCCACTTATGGTATTGGGTGAAAATTTCAGTTTAGGTGAGCATATTTACGATTGTAATGGTAAATGTACTATCGAATTCAATGAATTGTCACTTGAACGCTACATGTCATTTTTACCAAATGGTGCCAATTTCCTACCTCTTGTTGCTTTTGTGTCTTACATCTTTCATGAACAGCTCGCATGGGATTTACGACTCAATATTTCAGAAAATCAAGCTGAAGGGATGTGTTTAGGCCGACAGCAACATAATCAATTAGGATGGCAAAGTTTCTTAGGTAAGCCTGAAAAACAACCTAATGTCACTATTACTGTACTGGAATAAATCATATGGATAAGTATTTACCAACTATTTCATTTCGTTTGATAAATGGTGAATTGCTCGAAAGCGGTTATGTTTCGAGTATGACATTTTCACAAAATGGCGGACAAATCGGTAGCAGTTCACAGTGTCAGTGGCAGATACAAGATAAACAAAACACTGTTGCACCTGTGCAATGTTCTATTCTTTGGAAAGATAAAAATTTTTGTATTAAAGCCAGTACAGAATCAGTCTACGTTAATAATGCACTTGTCTCTGTTTACCAAGATTCAGTAAGGCTTGCTCAAGGGGATCAAATTAAAATTGGTCAATTTATTCTCTCTGTTAATGTTAATTTAACGGGGCAGCCGGTTGAAGATGTCATGGCTGTTTCACCACAATCTTTAGTATCAAATAACAGTAATCCTCTTGATTCATTATTTGATACATCATTAACACAAAACTATACCCCAACGAATAATGAGCTGGCACCAACAGTCCAAGGCACTTTGACTTATGACCCACTTCAAGCTTTAGAAAATGAAAGTTTAAGCCTCATTTCTCAAACAAAATATCAATCGGCCGATTCATTATTAGCGCATAGCGGACATTCAACTTCGTTTACGACTCACCCTTTTTCAGATAATCAAGGCAATACCATGGTTCAAGAATTTATGGATTTACCAAAAATGACTCCGACATCTGATGATTCAATTACAGATATTGAACACGTGGCTGTGAATCCGTTAATGCAAGGTCTTGGTATCCATTTGAATTTACAGACAACTCAACAAGCTAATGACTTTTTAGTTGAATTAGGAAAAACGGTTCGCTCAACAATTGAGGGATTATTATCATTGCAGCAACAACAAGAAAGTTTGCAAGATAAACAGTTGCGCCCTATTGAAGATAATCCATTAAGATTAAATAGTAGCTATGAAAAGACAATGGAGCTGATGTTCACGGAAGAACGTAGTCCAGTCCATCTTTCTGCACCTTCTGCTGTAGCGGAAAGCCTACGTAATATGCAATTGCATTATCAAGCCAATCAAGCTGCTATTTCCACGGCGCTTTCGACGATGTTAGCGGCTTTTTCTCCTGAGCATTTGTTGAACCGTTTTTCACATTATCGTCGCGCATCAGATAACACAGCAACAGACGATGCTTGGGCATGGAAAATGTATAACAATTATTATAAGGAGCTATCATCTTCCCGCCAGCAAGGCTTCGAAAAACTCTTCTATGAAGTCTATACGCATGCTTATGACAGGGCGTTAAGAAAAGGGCTTGAGGAAGAGTAAGATGCGCATCCGATACTCACTATCATTAGTCTTTTTACTGCTATCAATATTGACATTGAGTGGTTGCTCTCGGCCATTGGAAGCAGTAACCAAAATAGGCCAAGTCATTCTTGATCCGTCCATTCCTATTGGACCACTTGAAGATAGGCCATCAACAATTTCGTTAACTATTTTAGCTGAGCCAAATATCAATCCTAATCAGGATGGTGAAGCTACGCCTATTAATTTACAAGTTGTTTATATGAATGAAGATTCTCTTTTTGCAGCACTTGATTTTGACCAAATCGAAGAGCAGGAGGGTGATCTTAAAAAATTACTGAAAAAAAACTATATCGATCATCAGGATTACACCCTTGTTCCTGGCCAATATAAGCCTTTGCCGGATATTGAGCTTTATCCCGATAACCGCTACATCGGCGTGATTGGTTACTATTCTGATCCTGATAATGCCGAATGGAAAAAAATTGTTAAAGCCCGTGGAAAAGGGCGCCACTACTTCCTTCTAGCACATATTAGAGGAAATGAGATCGAATTTAGACAAGAGGAAGATGATTAGTATGTCGACTAAAAATAGAGTGATTTGGCGTGAAGGCTTATTTATTAAGCCACAACATTTTCAACAACAACAGCGCCATCAAGATTATGTCACGGAAAGCATACTAAAGAGCTATATTTCGCATTTTTGGGGGCTCAGTTCTTTAACGCTAAGTGATGAATTGTTTAGTTTAGGCCGTATTGGTATTAAAGAAGCATCAGGTGTAATGCCTGACGGCACTGTTTTTTCTATACCTAGCCAAGATATTTTACCTCAACCCATTGATATTAAATCCATTGGTGAAGGTGATAACAATATTATTTATCTTGCATTTCCTTTGATGAATAATTCAGTCAATGAAGTTTCCTCTGAGTACAGTAGTGACCGTTTATTATCACGTTATGCTGATAGCATGGAAAATATCCGTGATATCCACACTGAAGGTGGAGACATCAGTGCTATTCATGTGGCAAAACTAAGACCAATTTTAAAACAAGGTTCTAACGAAATGGATGCCTATGTCACTTTGCCTCTTTGTAAAATTAGAGAACGCAGCGCAAATGGCAGCCTAACACTTGAAACAGACTTTATACCAGCTTGCCTAAATATACGCACCTCACCAATTCTTGATGAATTCTTGGCCGAACTGCAAAGTGCTTTATATGAGCGAGGCCGCCAAATTGCATTGCGTATTGGCTCTCCAGGACAGCACGGCATTGCAGATGTTGCCGAATTTATGATGCTACAAGTGCTAAATCGCAGCTACCCGCTCTACTCCCATTATTCTCAAGAGCCCATTATTCACCCTGAGGTGCTATTTAGAGATCTACTTGAATTATGTGGTGAGCTACAAACGTTCACAAATGCATCTCGTTTGCCAAGCACGACTTTTCCCTATCAGCACTTTAATTTAACGGCAAGTTACTTCCCATTGATTAAAGATATTAGAGAAGCATTGAGTGTTGTGCTAACACCAAGAGCTATTCCTATTCCACTGGAAATTCAAGATCTCGGTATACGCGTTGCAACAATTCACGATAAGCAATTGTTGCAAAAAGCAGAATTTATTATTGCGGTTAAGGCTAATATGCCGCAAGAACTATTACGCCAGCAATTCCCTCAACAATCGAAAATTACTTCTGTGAATAATATTCGCAAAGTTGTTAGCGTGCAGATCCCAGGTGTTAGGCTGATCCCATTATCAACCGCACCACGCCAACTACCTTATCATTCTGGCTATAACTATTTTGAACTTGATAAGAATAGCGATGTTTGGGCAGAAATCTTGCAGCACTCCAATATGGCCTTCCATGTTTCAGGCAATTTCCCTGAACTTGATATCCAGCTGTGGGCTGTTAGAGGCGGGCTAGATAATGACTGAACATAGTGTATTTAATGATTTTTCCCAACGAGATCATACACAGAAAAACTATCAGCTGCCGTTGAGAGGAAATAGCATCAATCCCATGATAGATGCGGCAACGCCGTTACTTGGTATGGTTCTCAGAATGAAATCGATGTCTGAAACACCTTTGTCACAAAAACTTTATCAGCAAGTTGTTGCAGATATCACTTCAATCGAGCAACAGCTACAAACTCAAGGTTATGAGCCAGGTGCAATTGTTTCATTTCGCTACGTTTTATGCACTTTTATTGATGAAACGGCATTAGGGTTAGGATGGAACCAAAATAACGACTGGGTAAAACAATCATTACTCGTTCATTTCCACAATGAATCTTGGGGTGGAGAAAAAGTCTTTGTATTAATTGAAAGATTACTTGGTGAGCCTAAACGCTACCTCGATTTATTGGAGTTTATTTATCTASCTTTGTGCCTTGGTTATCGCGGTCGTTACAAAGTGACTACGGGGCAAGATGATGAATTTAATCATCTTCTTAGGCGTTTACAGAAACAAATTCAACAATTGAAAGGTGAAGCTAAACCTATTGTGTTATTTGATGAAGGTGGCAATAAACATCAGCGTTACCGTTTAAGTAAACGCTTCGGTGTCCGCTATATCATCATTACGGTAGTGATTTTGGCACTTATCATTTACTCCATCTATTCATCCCGACTTAGTTATCAAACGCTGAGCATTGTGGAACAACTAAACTCTTTACTCGGCTAGGACTCATTATGATTCAGATTGATCTTTCAACATTGGTTAACCGATTACATCCTATCGCAAAACATGCGCTTGAAAACGCAGCCGCTTATTGTGTGAGTCACCAGCAACCTGAGATTACCGTTTCACAATTTTTACAGCAATTACTTGAAACACCATTAACTGATATTCGTATTATCTGCCATAAAGCGAATATAGATGTGTTGGAATTGATTGAATTACTTGAGGTGCAAATTCCACCACACCATGCTGTAACTCAAAGTTATCCAAGTTTTTCACCATTATTAATTGAGTGGATGAAAGACTGCTGGTTATTAGCATCAACAGAATACAACCACAATGAACTTCGCTCTGGTACCTTATTTCTAACTTTATTACAGATGCCATTACGCTATTTGTCTAAACCAGTTGCTGACTTATTAATTCGCGTCAACCGTGATCAACTAAAACAGAATTTTGATCATTGGACATCAGGCTCTGCTGAAGCACCTTCAACAGAAACAAAGCAACAAACGGTAGGAACGCGTCCAACAGATTCCTTGCTAGCAAAATTTACTCAAAACTTAACCCAACAAGCGAGAGAAAACCAGCTAGACCCCGTTTTATGTCGTGATCATGAAATTGATCTGATGATTGATATCCTGTGCCGTCGCCGTAAAAATAACCCCGTCGTTGTTGGGGAACCTGGTGTGGGTAAAAGCGCGCTGATAGAAGGGCTAGCATTGCGCATTGTTGCGGGGGAGATCCCCGAGAAATTACGTGGTTGTGAATTACTTACTCTAGATCTTGGTGCGTTACAAGCCGGAGCCGCAGTAAAAGGTGAATTTGAAAAGCGCTTCAAAGGTATTATGCAAGAAGTCAGCCAATCACCACATCCCATTATTTTATTTATCGATGAAGCTCATACTCTGATTGGTGCAGGTAATCAACAAGGTGGATTGGATGTTTCCAACTTATTAAAACCTGCACTTGCACGCGGTGAATTGCGCACAATTGCAGCAACGACGTGGAGTGAATATAAGAAATATTTTGAAAAAGATCCCGCTCTTGCACGCCGTTTCCAATTGGTGCAAGTAAAAGAACCTACCGCAGCAGAAGCTGTAATCATTATGCGTGGTCTAAGGTCTATTTATGAGCAAGCTCATCAAGTTTTTATTGATGATGAAGCTTTACGTGCCAGTGCAGAATTGAGTGATCGCTATTTATCAGGCAGACAATTACCTGATAAAGCCATTGATGTTCTTGATACCGCAGGCGCTCGTGCGGCTATTAATCTTTCGTCGCCACCAAAACAACTTTCTCTATTAAAAACTGAACTCCATCAAATTGGTATGGAAACCAATATATTACAACGTGAGCAGCAATTAGGGTTAAATGATCACCATGTTCGCCTTGAAACTTTGGCTGAGCAAGCTGAGGTTATTGAATTACAGATTAAAGCGTTACAGGAAGCTTGGGAAATTCAGCAAGGCATTGTTGCACAAATAATTGAACTCAGAGCTCAGCTACTAGATAACGATCAACAACAACTTGAAATAGAAGAAAATGATCGTTTGGTTCTTAAAGAACAGTTAAAACAACTCAATGAGCAACTTAATGATCTCCATGAACAATATTTGTTGGTTTCACCACATGTCGATAAAAAACAGATCGCAGCTGTCATTGCCGAGTGGACCGGAGTTCCGCTCAACCGATTGTCACAAGATGCATTATCCGTAGTAACAGAATTACCTGTTTACTTAGAGCAAGCCATTAAAGGGCAATCACTCGCTATTGAGAGTTTACATAAACACTTACTGACAGCAAGAGCAGATTTACGCCGACCAGGGCGTCCTCTTGGTGCATTCTTACTCGCAGGACCAAGTGGTGTAGGGAAAACAGAAACTGTTATTCAAATAGCCCAATTGATGTTTGGTGGTACTCAGTACCTAACAACCATCAATATGTCAGAATTTCAAGAAAAACATACTGTTTCGCGTTTAATCGGCTCCCCTCCAGGTTATGTGGGATATGGTGAAGGCGGCGTATTAACTGAAGCGATACGCAAAAAACCTTACTCTGTTGTGTTATTAGATGAAGTCGAAAAAGCGCATCCTGATGTATTGAATTTATTTTATCAAGCTTTTGATAAGGGTGAACTTGCTGATGGTGAAGGTCAGATCATTGATTGTAAAAATGTCGCATTCTTCTTAACGTCAAACTTAGGTGATCAGGTTATCGCAGCTTATGCAGACAAACTTGAAGAGCTTCAAGATGCTCTTTACCCAGAGTTAACCTCATTCTTTAAACCAGCATTACTTGCACGTATGGAAGTGATTCCTTACCTACCTTTATCGCCTGAAATTTTACAACAAATTGTCAGTGGTAAGCTTTCTCGTTTGGTATCGCTATTGCAAAGCCGCTTTAACGCGGAAGTGGTATTAGAGGAAAGTGTAATCAGTGAAATTTTACGTCGCGCTTCGCGAGCAGAAAATGGTGCGCGTATCTTAGAGTCAATTATTGATGGTGCTTTGTTACCCCCACTATCACTGCTATTGCTGCAATACAGCGCCCAAAATAAAGATATCAACCACATTCGGTTATCCACACAACACAATGAATTTATTGCAATGGTGAATGCTGAACAATGAAAACACGACTGAAAAATGCCTTAGCTTTACTGGAATGTTCAAATATAGATGTGCTGGCAAGCCAATTCTTGGTGTTTAGTTTTACACGTAGCCCATTCAGCGCACTTATTGTTTCATTGGTTAATCAATCTGAAAATCGTTTACAGAGTTGGAGTATTAAGCAATCGAATCAAGTTGAGCAAGGGCATTTGGATGTCGATATTAATGATGTGGATCACCCCTTAATTCAGCTGATATTAAAAAATGACATTGTACTGTGGGAAAATTTAAAGCAAGGGGCGCATATCAATGATCGTCACTTGCGTCAGTTTATTGCGGAATTACCAACAGGTACTGGTTTATATAGCTTGCCGCTAAAAGATTTACGCAATAAAACATGTGGCGCGATAATCCTATTTGGCCAATCGCTTACTATGGATAGCTATGAACAAGGTATTTTCCCTATATATTGTTCGCTTTTTAATCATCAATTAAAAAGTATCCTTGAGTTTTCACAAGCAAGACAAACAATCTCCCATTTGCAATATCTCAATACGTTACATCAGGAGCGTGAGCGGCAATTACAAGCCACTGTCAATGTTTTGACCACGCCAGCAGCATCAATTGGTCACTCAACTCTCTATGATTTTAAAGAAATTAATGATTTAACGGTTGCTACTGAAAATTATGAAGAACAAATTTTAAAAGATCGACAACAGTATGCTGGTGGAGATTTAGACACGATGGCATCAAGTTTAAATCTATCAAAGCGTTCCTTAATCTATAAATTAAAAAAATACGGATGTATGAGATGAATATTTCACCTCTAATAGGGTGGCTATTGCCCGCTTTATTCATTTCTAGCACTGTTTCTGCGGAACAAACAATGGCACAAGAGTTGCTCAATGAATTATCAGAGTGCCGTATTGAAACGTCACAATTAAGCCGCCTAGCCTGCTATGACAAGATTATGGTGGATACTCCAGAAGAAGTGCAACTTGAACCAAGCAAAATGGGGAAAGTATGGCGCCAAGCAATGGAACATGAAATGCACAGGGAAGATAACAGTGCAGGCTTCTTAGTGACATTGCCTGAAACTGGGGATTACCCCGTCATTATGACGATCCCTGCAATTGGTTTCGCACCACCTCGCCCAATCATGATGATCAGTTGTATTGACAATATCACTCGCCTGCAAATTGTGTTACCGCGTCAGCAGGACTCAGGCAGTGTGATGTTGACGACAGATAAAACTCAATTCACTGCTGATTGGTTTCTCCGTGAAAACGGATATGTATTGGAATCAAGCCGTGGCATTCCGGGTATTGATGAAATTAAACGCCTTTTAAATGGTGAAAAGTTGACATTAAAGCTGAGTAACAATGACAGGCTTACCTTTAATATTTCTGGGATTGCACAAGAAATTCAACCTCTAAGAGCAGCTTGTCACTGGTAACTATCATGATGATGAATAAACAAAAAGAATGGAAAGAGCTGCTACTTGCTCCTCTTAATGAGAATCAGCAAGCTAGCCCTATTGCTGATGACAACCCAGATTGGGAATATATTGATGGTGAAATGATTAAGTTCGGTTCATTAAGCCATACTCAACTAAATGTTGATGAAATTCAACGCAAAATTCTCAATCTGTTTGCTAATGAAACAAAAGATTTCCGCTTGTTAGTCCATTTATTACGCACATTACAACATGCTGGAAAACCAGAGGAGTTAACATTAGCGGCTGGTTTACTGGCTGAGTTTGTCAGGCATTATTGGGAAAATAGTTATCCACAAAACATTAAGTTAAAAAGGCGTTTAGCTGGGCAAATCCTTAAACGCTTTGAAACTGCTCAAGAAAGTTTTTCTCGTCAAGCCAGTGCTAATTTGCGAGATAACATTCTTGGCTCATTTGCCTTCTTAGCTAAATCATGGCATTCACAATGCCCTGATTTATCGTCCGAAATTGATCAACTGAGCCGCAATTATAATCGTATTGAACAAAGTGAATCCACTTTAGTGGTTGAATCACCCATTGCCACAACAAATGAAAAAGTGGGTGTAGAAAATACCATTCAACCACAAACGCCAATACAAAAGGCACCAGTAGTTGAAGTAAATCAGAGTGATGAACGGCAATGGAAACAGACATTACTTAAAGTTGCAGAAGCTATATGTGCGCAAAACCCCACAGATTCCGTAGGTTATTGCCTGCGCCGTTATGCTATTTGGCATACCATTCACTCGCTTCCGATGGCAAATGCAGATGGAAAAACACCATTAGCGCCCGTATCTCAAGACAGAGTTCTTGATTACAAAAATCAAATGAGCCAGCCATCCATTGAGCTCTTAAATAACATTGAGCAAAGCCTCACATTATCACCTTATTGGTTGGAAGGTCATATGTTAGCGGGGAAAGTCTCTGCTGCTTTAGGTTATACACAGGTTAGCCTAGCAATTACCCAAGAATTACAACTGTTTCTCAATCGATTACCTGATTTAGCTAAATTGAGTTTTTCAGATATGACGCCTTTTTTGCCAGATGATGTTCTATCTTGGCTCAGTGCTTCACAAGAATCTACTCACTCTCACTCATCCGGTCATTCACCAGCAATACAAGTTGATCAGCAAGAAGTTTTACAGTGTTTTGAACAATATGGCTTAAATGAAGCGTTAAAAATGATCGAGCAGAAAATCTCAATCACGCATGAACCCAGAACCCATTTTTATGGGCAACTATTATCAGCTCAACTTTTTGAGAAAGCAGGAATGGTACATATGGCGGCCTCCCTTTATCAGCAACTTTATTCTGCTGTACAACAATATTCGCTAATTGAATGGGAACCGAGCTTACTCAATCAGTTAGCACAAAAAAAACAGGAAATGACTTTTGATAGGAATTCACTGCAATGAAATTATCTTTTCTATCTATACCAAAAATAACTGGCTCCTTTAAAAAACTGTTTTTCGCTGATAGGCCAAAGATCAAATCCTTTTTATTACTATGCTTAGCTTTACTTCCTGCCATCTTAATTATTTGGATTTGGTGGTGGGGACCTGATTTTAGCTATCAAGAACACTATCCATTAAAAGCGCTTAGTGCGCGTTGGTTAGCCACTATTATTATCGTATTGCTCATTGTTAGCTGGATTGGCTTTACCACATGGAAGCGGGTTAAAAAATTAGAAAGTTTAAAATTAGATATTGAGCTAGCCGTTGTCGATCCCGTTCGTCAAGATATTGATTTTCAAAATCGCTATCTTGATTATTGGAAATCTCAATTTATTCGTCATTTAAATGGTCACACTAATTCTGTCTATCTGCGCCCATGGTATTTTATTTTAGGGGAAGACAATAGTGGCAAACAAACTTTACTAAAAAACAGTTTAAATACGTTAGATATTGCTCCTATTGAAAATGTCGTGAGCACTCAAACGCTACCACTGCATATCCAATGTTTATTGACTGATAATTCCGTCTTGTTTATTCCTGATGGTCAATTACTCACTCAACCAATTGGGCCTGATGATAAGCCACAATTATATCACCGTTTATGGAATGAATTACTTGAGTGGTTAAATTCCAATCGCTCAAGACAACCAATGAATGGGATTATTTTAACTATTGATGCCTTATCTTTGCTTACCGATTCAAAAGAAAAAACGGGCCAATTAATCGCTGATTTACATATGCGTATTGAAGAAATACGTATGACGTTTAATAGTCAACTGCCTATATATATTGTCTTAACCAAATTAGATTTATTACGTGGCTTTGATTCAATGTTTCAATCTCTTGATGCTCAGCAGCGTAATCAAGTTCTAGGTGTTTCATTTAGTTCTAAAAATAATCAAGATTGGCAAAAAACACTCAATACATTTTGGGAACAGTGGGTCAGTCAAATGAATAGCGCATTACCTGAAATGATGTTGCATCGCCCAGAAGGTAATCAACGAAGTGATTTATTCAGTTTTATACGCCAAATTGAAGGATTACAAAGTCGCGTTATAACCCTTATTTCTGCTTTAATCGCCAGTAATGAACAAAAAAATATCCGTTTAAGAGGTGTGTATCTAACTTCAGCAACTCAAGTGGGACAAATTGATGATGTTTTCAGCCAAACTGCGGCCGTACAATATCATTTACCAACTGCACCACTGACCACTTGGCCAATAGGTGATACTCACCCTTATTTCACGCAAAATTTATTTAAAAATATCTTATTTAGTGAGCCTAATTTAGCTGCAGAAAATCATTATTGGGTGAAAAAACATCGTACACGATTGCTAGTGACGTCAGCATTAAGCGTCGTTGGGCTTTTGGTCGTTTGGAATGGTTGGAGCCATTATTACAATAAAAATTATCGTGCAGGTGAAAATGTTCTAAATGAAGTGAAAGCATTTAAAGCAATAGAATCCGTCAGCACAAAAGATACTAATGGAAGCTTGCAACTACCTGTATTGAATCCTTTAAGAGAAGCAACTTTAGCTTATGGTAACCATCGAGATAAAAATAACTTATTATCAGAAATGGGCTTATACCAAGGGCAGAAAGTCGGCCCACAAGTTGAAAGTGTTTATCTGCAATTACTCACCGAACGTTTCTTGCCAACTGTTATGGCTGGATTATTAATTGAGTTGGGAAATGCAGAAAAAGGCAGTGAAGAGAAACTCGAAATTTTACGTGTTATGCGGATGTTAGAGGATAAAAGTGGTCGTAATAATGGCTTAGTTGAAGATTATATGGCTAATTATTGGAGCCAAATATTTACTGGGCAACGTGATATTCAGTCTCAGCTTCGTAATCATTTACATCATGCTTTAGAACATACAGATTGGAAAGCTGAACGTCAAAAAGGCTCTGCTATTGCTAACAAAGTCTTCACGCCTTTTGCAAAACCTATCAATGATGCACAAAAAGAGCTCAATGCTCTCTCTTTATATCAACGTGTTTATCAAACACTAAGATTGAAAGCTAACCAAACACTATCATCACCGCTGAATCTACGCCATCAAATAGGGCCTAGCTTTACTTCGGTATTTGCAGAAGTTGATGACAATAAATTAGAAATTCCGCAATTTTTGACGCGCTCAGGGTTAATTAACTACTTCATTAAACAGAATGACGAATTAGTTGAGCTAACTTTATTAGATGCTTGGGTATTAAACTTAGCAAATAACACGCAATACAGTGACAGTGACCGTAAAGAAATTCAACGTCAAATTAGTGAGCAGTATCTCAGTGATTATACCGCACAATGGAACAGTGCGATGAGCCACTTAGAAATTCGTGAGTTTGATACAATTCAAGATGAAATTAATGCATTGGAGCAAATTATCAGTGGTGAACAACCGCTAAGACGGGCTCTACAAGTTCTTAGAGATAATACTTCATTACCAACAATGGATAGCTCATTATCTTCTGAAGAACAGCAAAAATTACTCGCTGAGCCTAAATATAAACTTTTAAACCGATTAGATAGAGAATTTTCACCAGAAACTGAAATTTTAGTCAGTAATAATGGTGAAAATTTGCAAAATCTCAACCAAAAACTAAATGATTTACATCGCTATTTATTAAGTATTCAAAATTCTCCAGTTCCAGGTAAGGCGGCACTAAAAGCGGTATCCTTGCGGTTAAATGATAATAATCGTGATGTTATTTTTGAATTATCACAAATAGCTAAAACACTTCCTGAACCTCTGAATCGTTGGGTCGGTGATTTGGCTGATCAAGCATGGAATGTTGTACAAAAAGAAGCTATTCGTTACATGGAAGTCGAATGGAATGAAAATGTTGTTAAGCAATATAATACTTATATTGCTGGACGTTATCCATTTAATCCTAAAGCCACACAAGATGTGCCATTAAGTGAGTTTGAACGTTTCTTTAAGCCAAACGGTACCCTTGATAGCTTCTATCAACAGAATTTACGTTTATTTGTTGAGAATAATCTTATCGAAAACATGGATGGACAATCGCTGATTCGATCAGATGTTTTAGCACAAATTGAAATTGCTAATCGTATTAGAGACACTTTCTTTACTCCTCAAGGTAATCTCGAAACTCAATATGCTATGGAACCGCTATCTCTTTCGGGTAGTAAACGCCGCAGTATTCTAAATTTAGATGGACAAATTATTGATTATTCACATGGTCGTAGTAATACCATCCATTTAGTTTGGCCTAATTCCATGCGTTCAAATATTGAAAGCAAATTAACATTGGTACCTTTATCAAGTGATAAATCTCCTCGTTCAATAAGTTTTAGCGGGCCATGGGCACAATTACGTCTAATTGATAGCGGTAAATTAATGAATGTAAAACCAAATTCTTTTGACGTGCGTTTTAATATTGATGGGGGCGATATGACCTACCGTGTACAAATTGATGAATCTAATAATCCGTTTTTTGGTGGATTATTTACTCGATTCCGTTTACCGGAAACACTTTATTAATATGGCTTTTCGGTATGTTGACATAGGAATAAATAGACAATGCGTACACAACCAGAAAATTTAATCATTAAAGTAGGGGGATCTCCTTTGGAGACTCCCGAATTTATTGCCTTAAAAACAGAATTTAATAAATTAAATCATCCCGCGCGCCCTGAAATGAGCTGGGTGTTAATTGAATCACTTTGCGTAACCTTATTTAAAAGTCATGGTATTGATTTACAAAGTAGCGTTTATTACACAATTGCAAGATTACAACTTCATGGTTTGAGTGGTTTTACCGAAGGGTGTGAATTATTAGCCAATGTAGTTGTGACACAATGGGATAATTTATGGCCTGAGCAGACACATTATCGTGCTGATATATTCAATTGGTTTAATAGTCGAGCAGGAGCAACGCTACGACAATTAAATTTTGAAACATCAGATTTACGCTTAATTTATCGCTCAGAACGCGCCCTTCAACTCATTATAGATAAACTTGCGCAAACAACTTGGTCAAAAATACCTAAATTAGAAAACCTATTGTGGTTCTTCCAAAATGCGGCGAAAAATCTAGAGCAGAGAGAAGATCTCCTGCATCAAAATAAAGCGCCCACGGTGAAATTACCGCCATTGGTTTATATTCAGCAATCTGAAATACACCAAGAGCAGCAACCTCAGCCGATTGTTATTGAAAAAAATATCAATCCAGAACAAAAAACTGAGCAACCAAATCCTGTTATTCAGAAGAAAATGAGTGCGGTAAATGGGTTCCTTATTGGTTTATTCTCAAGCGCTGTTTTATTTGTGGGTATTGGCTATGCAATATATTACCAATTAAAGCAAGAAATAGTGGCGATGACTTCAGTACCAGCAGGCGCAGCAGCGCAGTGGTTATATCAACCTGAAATAGCAACTTATGCAGATAATCTTAACTTGCTTGAAAAACAGTCACCTATTTTTAATTTAAAACTTTCCGATTCGCTGGTGGATAAAGCAAAAAAATTATGGCCCAACAACGCTGATCAAACTTACGCGAGTCGTAATTGGCATAACCTAATTACAACGCGTTTAGAAAACACACCGATTAATGATAGCTGGTCAGAAACCGCCTCTTTATTACAACAGTTGTCAGATAAAATAGTCATGCAAGAGCGTAATCGAGGAAGCTTTACACTTTCTTATTTAAAAACCTCAATTTATGACATTCAAAAACAACATAATAAAAATATTCCTATTGAAGAAAAACTACGCGAATTTTCCGTACAAATAGACAATGGTCAGCCAATTTCACCTACATTAATTAATAATATTGATGCACAGATTCATGGGTTATTGGCACGTTATTATGACCTGCAACAACAAGCAGAAAAACAAGGTTTAAAACCTAATTTATATTAAAAGGATATTATCATGGCAAATATGATTTATTTGACGTTAAAAGGTTCTAAGCAAGGTGCAATATCTCAAGGATGTGGGAGTTTAGATTCAATTGGTAATAGATACCAAAATGGTCATGAAGACGAAATTTTTGTCTTACGTTTAGGTAATGGTTTTAGTCGCACTCAAAATATTAATTTTCAACCTGTTAATATTATTAAGCTACTAGATAAATCATCACCTCTGTTAGCAAATGCTATCGCTAACAATGAAATATTAGAGATGGTATTCAATTTTTATCGTACCTCTCAAACGGGTACGCAAGAAAAATATTACACCATTACATTACGAGAAGCATCTATTGTCAGCTTAGAATCTGATTATCCGCATTCATCGAATAGCAATGATCAACAACCAGAAGAAACATTAACAGTCAGATATAAAGATATCATTTTTCAACATATTATGGCTGGTACTTCAGGTTACTGTAGCTGGCAAGAAAATACTATTTAATTGAGGTAGAGCCAAAAGATGAGCGAAATTAAATATTTACAAGAAAAACAATATTTACAAAAACTAGCTGATGATTATGCTCGGAATAAACCACATCTAGCACATGTTTTAGATCCTCAAGATCCACATACTGGATATTTACTTGAAGGTTTTGCTTTTCTTTCGGCTCGCTTACAAAAAAAATTGATGATGCCTTTCCTGAAATTACGTTACCTTTATTACAACGTTTAGGCGCACAAGCAATTAAAGGGTTACCATCAACAACGATTGTTCAAATTGATCAAGATGAGATAATTAATCATCCATTTTACCTTTCTGATGAAAATTTAATTCTTGGCCCAAATGGCGTAAGTTTTAGCCTGTGTTATGGATTAACATTGCAGCCTTATTCTATTCTGGAACGAAAAATTACTCATCAACCTAACCGTAGTTGTATTTCTCTCAAAATAAAATACCGTGGAGAAAAAAACAAACACGATACAGCTACTTTGGGGATATTTTTAAGTAAGCAAAAAGAAGTTGCAGATATATTGATGCTTGGATTTAATCAATATTTTGATTATATAGAGCTAATTCATGATAACAAAAACTATCAAGGCGATAGTTTAAATTTTAATTTTGAGCCAAAAATAGGTAACAAATATCAAATATTTCAACAGTCAGACAAAATGTTATCTGCCCCTCAGCAATTGTTAGAAGGCTTTTACTTACCACATGTTCACCATTTTATAGATCTTAATATCCCATTGATTATTAACCAATTAGATTGGGATAATGATGATACCTACATTATTAATATTTATTTCAATAAACAATTACCAATTAGCCAAGCACAATGTGAAGACAGTTTTTATTTAAATTGTGTTCCTGCTATTGATAAAGAAAAGCAGAATGACCTAAATATTAATTTTGAATATAACAAGTCGAGGTATTTATTACCTATTCCTAGCAACTATTACCTTGCACATTTATCAAATATCCAATTATCCCTTGAGCCACATGAGAAATCTCGTGGATTATATTGTGATTTTTATCCGATGACTGATTTTACAGCGGCGTCACGGTTATTACCTCAATATGAACAAGCATTATTTTACTCATTAACTATTGATAACGATATTAGAGGTCGTACGCTATATTATTTAAATTTTTATGATAACCGTGGTTTACCAATGGTTGTACCTCCTAGCTTACGATTTTCTTGTCAATATATTAGTTTTGAACATTATCAAGATAGTCATGTTGGTGTATTGAATAGTCATAGTGAAAAAGTACCGGAAGGTGTTGTAACAAAAAATATAACCGCATTATCAAATTGCTATCCTCCAATCGTAAATGACCAATATTATTGGCAATTATTGTCACATTATAGTACGAATGCATTTATGCTTATGTCATTAGATACGATTAAACAAACATTATCAGACTATATTTTATATTGGGAAAATGATAGGCAAGTGACGCGAAAATTAGAATGCTTACTATCAGGATGTATTAATCTACAAACAGAGTTGTATGACCATATTTTAAAAGGTAAACCCTATCGCTGTTTATCATTAAAATTAACATTAGATATAGATAAGTATGAAAATGAAGGTGAAGCTTTTATGTTTGTAACTCATTTATATCATTTTTTCCCTTTTTGTTTATCAGAAAATATGCTTCTTGAAATGTCTGTCGATTTTAATAATTCTGACATTACAACATGGTATTTATCTCCATCCCCATTGCGAGGCCTTAAGTCACTATTGTAAAAATTATATTTTATATAGTTAATATTGATAATAGCCATATTTAATAATTTTTATATTCCCATAAGTTAGAACCTGTTATTTTTGTGAAATTTTTCTTGTTTATTATCGCGTTAATCGACATGCAGTGGCCAATAAAATTTGGTCACTGTTTTAGTGTTTTTCCTGTATCGATTTTCTGATTCGTTCGGCGGTAACCTACAATTATGTTCATATGACCTGTACGTACCATAGTAAAAGATAAATAAAAAACCTAGAATTTATTTTAAAATTAAATATAGAAATAATATGGAATTTAAAAGTATTTAATTTTTATCTGGAGTGATGGGGAAATGATATTTTGGAATAATAAATACATTGTTTAAATTTTTTATTGCTCAGTAATAAGAAAGTGATTGATGCTATCAGGTGATGGAAAGGGGAAATATCAACGCATTGTTACAAAATAAAACAAGCATTAATTGCTTTTATATTATTGATTTTTAATGATTTTATTTTCATATTATGCAACAAAATAAATCAATTTGTTGCACCACTCTCCATGCAGCTAAGTTTACTTAATATCGCTAAGAAATCAAATTCACAAAAGGCATCATGACACGCCTTTCGAGGGTGTTTTTACATTTTCTGGGGATAACACTTCGATTGAAACTTCATCAAAAACAACTTGTTATTGCTCACATCTTAATTGGATGTTCTTTTTTTAATGGTTTTTTATTTTTATTATGTCATTTTAAGATTTAATAAATAGGGTAATAAACTTAAATTAATACTAATTCATAAATTTAGTTCTGATTTTTAGTGAATGCAACAAATTGATTTATTTTGTTGCGTTTTAGTGGAGAGCATTATGCAAACAGATCATGTCATCAAWATGMGTRTTTTGTCRCCACMAGAAAGMGAGCAACCSACATCYRCATTAATGGGAAATCGCGCSGAAGATAATTTCTTCGCTAAAGCGATTGGKCGAGAAATATAYCGCTTACGCAAAAGTCAGTCAATGTCKGGAAAAGAGTTKGGTGCGCGATTAAATATTTCGCAGCAACAAGTTTCACGGTATGAGCGGGCAGTTTGCCATATTACGATTGATAATTTAATTGTGATTTTAGCCATATTGGGAATGCCATGGGAGGAGTTCTTTAAGCACGTCTTTCGACGCGTCAGTGAGAATGAAAATATCCCCTTACATTATTCAACGATTATTTCGGCGTCATCTGTGCTGCCGAAAAGTGATGATAAGCACGACATTATTTAGTGCGCGGTCATTGCGCGCACGATGATTGTTAGTGTGATGCTCGGTTATTTAAATCCCATGGGATTGGGCTCATTTTTAAAATGAAGAAACTATCTTCCTAATACCTCGAGTTTAATTAATTCAATTTAATTAAACCCCGTTAGGTGGATGCTTTCTTTATTTAAAAAAATAAAGATGCGGTGCCGTGTTTATATATTTCTTAAATATAAACGAATTAATGTTTCATTTTATTTAAACACCTTTACATGTCTTTAGGCATGTATTTATTTCCATAGAGGCAAATATGAAAAAAGTTATTTTAGCAACCCTGATTTCTGGCGCAATGAGTGCATCGGCTTTAGCAGTWGAAGCAGGWAGCGGCACAGTGACMTTCACTGGTTCAATCATTGAAGCACCATGCTCAATCGCACCGGGTGAAGAGAAYCAAGAAGTGSCATTAGGTCAAGTGTCTAATGTGACTTTAGCGAAAGGCGGTGCATCGTCTTCTCAACCGTTCACGATTGAACTGGAAGGTTGTAATTTGGAAGGTGATAACCAAGTGACCGTGACGTTTAACGGGACTGAAGCCGTGAATAACGGCACGAATACGGGCTTCCTACAAATCACCGGTGATGCAGCTGGCGCAGCAGTGAAGATCATGGATGGCGCAGGTGCAACGATTGCGGTAAACAGTGGTGCTACCCAAAACTATATCTTGGGTGATAACTCACTGAAATTCCAAGCAGCGCTGTAAGGTTTAGAGGGTGCAACGATTGTCCCAGGTAACTTCCAAGCGGTGACTAACTTCACACTGGCGTACAACTAATCGCATTCATCGCCATTAGTCGTCAATGATATCCCCCTTGGCGCCAGCGTGGGCTAAGGGGATTTTGGGAAGGGGAAGGGGATTATGAAGGTTATCTCAGTGAGTGCACTGTTACTGCTGACTCAAAGCTTACTGCTATCACCCGTACAGGCGGCGACATCGCCACTGTGGGGGCGCATTGGCATGARTGGCAGTATTGTGGATTCGGCCTGTGCSATTGATACGGGSTCGTATGAACAAACGGTAGACATGGGCATGTTACCSGTCGGCACGATACGCCAACAAGGACACGGTCCCGTTCGCCCTTTTTCCATCGCCTTGATTGGGTGCACATTAACGCCGTATGTCGGCGAGGCTTGGCAGTCGTTTTCGGTGACCTTCGAGGGGCCTGCAGAAGGTGACTGGTTCTCGGTGTCCGGTGACGCTCGCGGCGTTGCACTCTCGCTACAAGATGCACAAGGGCAACCGATTTATCCTGGGCAATCGACCCCCAAGCAAGACATTGTACCGGGGAATTCGGTGCTGCATTACGGGTTACGTTTGGTGTCGGATACTCGCCCACTGCGTCCCGGTGAATACCAAAGCGCGTTGCGCTTTAAGCTGGAATATTACTAATAATAACTGTTTTAGCGTGGGTTTCTTCTTTTTTATTTTGATGTTTTTTCCTTAACTTGACTTTTAGGGATGTTACTTATGTCTTCATCACGACCGCCGTTTTTTCGCCCTTGTGGCTTGAGCCTTGCTATCGCCTTATCCTTATACGGTCTGTCATCTTCGTTGTGGGCGGCTGAAGCATTTGAATTCAATACAGAGGTGTTGGATTTAGAAGATAAAAGTAACATTGACCTGAACCAATTTTCCCGCGCGGTGGTTGAGCAATTAGGTTTATTGCCCTCAATCCAAAAAGACATCGTATGGTGGCATGACGGGGAATGTTTACTGGTTGAAAGTGTCCCGGGCATGCAAGTGCGTGGGGATTTAGCGACGTCATCATTATATGTCAGCATTCCGCAGGCGTATTTGGAATATACCGCCCCTAACTGGGACCCACCGTCACGTTGGGATGATGGGATAGCCGCGTTAATGCTGGATTATAACCTCAACGGCAATGTGAATAATTCCTATAACGGGGGGAACGATAGTTATGCCTTGAACGGTAACGGCGTGGTGGGACTTAACTTGGGGGCATGGCTTTTTCGGGCCGATTGGCAGGGACGGCTGAACCACGCCACGGGCTCAAGGCAGCCAGTCAATAAAGATTTTGATTGGAGCCGTTTCTATGCGTATCGCGCGCTACCCAATTTAGCGGCCAAGTTGGTGCTGGGTGAAGATTATCTGGTCTCCAATATGTTTGATTCGTTCCGCTTTATCGGGGCGAGTGTGCGCTCAGATTTGAATATGTTGCCACCTAACTTGCGGGGCTATGCGCCGGAAGTGACAGGGATTGCCAAAACCAACGCCACGGTGACAGTGAGTCAGCAAGGCCGCGTGTTGTATGAAACCCAAGTCGCGCCGGGGCCGTTTCGTATTCAGGATTTAAGTG